>JAYWEH010000462.1:0-20585 GCA_043780025.1 Deltaproteobacteria bacterium | reverse complement strand
GCGACGACTGACGATCGACGGCAAAGCGGAAGGGATTGCGCAGCCCCATGGCGTAGATCTCGGGGCGGGTTCCCGGCGTGCCGGGCGCGAATAGATTGCCCTCCGGAATCGCATACGTGCCGTCCTCCTGGACGCGGATGCGCAGTAGCTTGCCCCTGAGGTCATTGGTGTTGGCTGAAGTGCGTTGCGCGTCGAAGGCGGGATGCCCGTCGGGGCGTTCATCGATGGGGGCAAAACCGTCCGACTGAAATGGGTTCGTGTCGTCGCCGGTCGAGAGGTACAGGTTGCCCGCCGCGTCGAAGTCGATCTGCCCGGCGAGATGGCAGCACACGCCGCGGTCAGCCGGCACCTCGAGCAAGACCTGCTCGGAGCCCATGGCTAGCTCCGCGCCCTCGAGGCGCAGCCGCGATAGGCGCAGATACCCGGCAAAAGCGGCGCGCGGCGCCTCCGCCCCGACGAGAGGCGCTTCGCCTTCGGCCACGGGTGTATTCGGGTCATCGACGGGCGTCTCCAGCGCCGGCGAGTAGTACAGATAGACCCAGGCGTTTTGCGTGAACGCGGGATCGATGGCGATGCCTTGCAGGCCCTCTTCGTCGTGTCCGTACACCGCAAAATGGGCGGCCAGCGTCCTATTGCCGTCTGCGTGCAGCCACACGTTCCCGTTACGCGTCGTGTGCAGGATGCGCCCATCGGGCAGCACGGCGAGTCCCATCGGTTCACCCGGCGCGCCGTCGAGCGTGACCTTCCGGAAGGGAGACTCCGCGATAGGCTGTATTTGCCCTTCGTCGCAGCTCAGCTGGAGCGCGATCAAACAACCGTAGACAATTGCGATGCGCATGATGGCCAGCCCCGTGCTCGCAGCGCTCAGGGGCCGCCGTAGAAGGCGGTGCGAAAGCCGAGCACCAACGTGTGCGCCGATATGCTGCGCGAGAAGTGATGGCAATATTCGAGCTGCGGTCCGCTCGACAGCCGCCACCACTGCCACGGCTCGTAAAATATGCCCGCGCCCACCACGGACGTGCCCTCGCCTTCCGCCACGGCCTCGTCTCCCCGCTCGACCGTGTATCCGCCGGTGCCGGCGCTGAGGACCAGCCCGAGATCGCGGAAGTGCCCACCTCGAAAGAACAGCGGAAAGGTCTCGACGCGCACCAGCAGTGCGCCACCGCTCACGGTCAGCCCGTTGCTCTCGGTGTTCGCCCCGAGCGTACCAATCCCGAGGCTGAGCCAATCCGTCAGCACGCCGCCGATCCACAGCGCGCCGCCCGTGGTGACGCCTGTACCCGTGTTCACGCCGAACTCGGGCACGTCGATCTTCGCGACGTCGTTGGGGTAGCCGTTCAGCTGCAAGAGCGCCAAACCGCCCGCCAGCCCAAAGGTGAAGCCGGAACGCCGCTCCGCGGGCTCGCGCGGCAGCCCCTCAAAGTCTCGTTCCTGGGCGTTGGCCCCCGCACCGACGAGCGCGATGCACGACACGATCAGGCCTGCGACGCCTCGTCGACCCAGCAGCGTCCACATCGGCGCTGTTTTACGGGCGCCCCGTCCCGGGAGCAAGCCCCGGAGCAGGGCGCCCTCGCGAGCCGCGCCTCAGTAAATGATGATGGGTACGGGGGGAGGCTCGGTTTCTGACGTCTGAACGCAGTTGGCCAGGTCGAAGATCAGGAAGGCCAGGGCCTGCTGTTGGGGGGTGAGCTCGACGGAACAGCTCGGGAACACCTCTTTGCCGGAGTCCCCGCTGCCGGAAGCGAGGTGGACGTCGGTGAAGACCATTCGGCCGCACGCCTGGCCGTCAACCGGGGTCGGGAAGCCGTAGTAGAGGGCGGCGTCGCCGCTGGTCGTGTCGATCCAGGAGACGGCGCTCGGGTGAGAGGTGCCCACGACCGTGCGCTCGCTGTCGTTGATCTGGATGGCTCCGAGCTCGCTCGAGCCCCCGACATTTACCAGCCACTCCGCGAGCGCTTGGCCCTTGTCAAAGCTCTGGTTCACGCGCGCCGTGAACAGTTGAGGCTCGATGTCCTGGCGCCCCGAGGCGAACTCCACCACCTCCGGGAAGGGTGGATAGTCGTCCGGCAGCTCGTTGTTGGCGATCACGCCGTTGTGGTAATGGCCACCAAACAAGCGGCCGCCTTCATTGGCATAACGCTGCAGATTCTCGCGGTGCGTGAGGTTCGGTGGGCCGTACCGGTCGTCGCCGCCTTCGCAGGACATCAGCACCATGTCGTAGGTGCTGAGCGCTTCGTAGTTGGAGAGCAGGCCATCGATGAGGGGAATATCGATTTCTCCGGCGGGCCCCCGCATGCGCCCCGTCTCAGGGGTCGCGTTGGCGAGGTCACTGTAATAGAGTTCGACGCTGCCCCCGCCGCCACCCGGCGCAAACTCTGCTGGATCCACGCCGATCTTGCTGAACATGCACTCGAGCGCGTCCGAGCCCGCGCGCATCACCGCCACGCGCGGCAAGTTGCCCTCCGCGCGGTTGCGCGGCAGCCGGGTGAGCTCGGCGTCGAGGGGGGTGTCCGCGCAGTCGGTAAGTTCTGGGATCGTCACGGCGCGGCGCCATTTGCCGGCTTGCACGACCAGCGGCATGTCCGTACGGGCCGGCAGGTGGCTCACGTCGAGGCTGAAAGCGCCACTGGCGTCCGACACCGTCGCCGCCACGGGGCGGCCCGAGAAATCACCGTCGCAGGTTTCGCAACTGGCGCCGGAGGCGATCGGCGCGAGCGGTTCGCTCGGCACGTACAAGACCACGTTGTAGAGCGGCAACCGCCCCGCGGGATCGCGCGCGACGCCGCTCAGCGTAGTGAGGCAACCGCTGCCGGTTGGACCGCCGCCGCCGATGTCGCCAAAGTCCGGCCCCCGATCGTTCGAGTTGGGAGGTGTGTCTCCAACTGGCAGTAGCGGGGCCGAGGAATTGGGGTCAGTGGTGACTCGCGTCGACGAAGCGCTGCCGTCCCCCGCGGAGCAGCCGAGCGCGATCAGGAAAACACTGGGAAAAAACGTGGTGTGAAGCCGAAGCATGGCCTGATGGAGCCTCCGGCGGCTGTATGCACGAGCGGCCCAAACCCATCATGGGTGGATCCCGACCGTTGACGATTCCATTGTCGGGTGAATTTGCTAAACGGATCGCTGCCGCTCGTGCTGCAGCACGGCGTCGAAGTCATCGGGCGGCGGCTGCGCGAATTCGAGCCGCTTGCGCTGAGCCGGATGCATGAAGCTCAAGAAAGCGGCGTGCAGCATCGTGCGCGAAGCCGGCTGGGCCGCCGGAGCGCTGCGCCCATACAAAGTATCACCGACGACGGGGTGGCCGATATGGGCCAGGTGGATGCGGATCTGGTGGGTGCGCCCGGTCTCGAGCCGGCATTCGACCAGCGTGCAGCGGCTGAGCCGCTCCTTGACCGCCACGTGGGTGACGCTGTGCCGGCCGAGGTTCGGATCCGTCGTGACGCCGCGCAGCCCGTCGCCTCGGTTGCGCACTAGACGGAAATGCAAGGTCCCCTCGTTGACCGCGCCGTGCGTGACCGCGAGGTAGTACCGCCCGGTGGTGTGGGCCCGAAACTGCTCCTTGAGCGCGAGCTGGGCGGTCTGGTTGCGTGCAAACACCATCACGCCGCTCGTGACCTTGTCCAACCGATGAACCACCGCCAGCGGCGGGCAGGTGCGCCGCTCCTTGTGGCACAACCAATCGTGAATCTGCTGCTGCAGACTGGTGGGCTCGTCCTCGTGGATGACCGAGCTGATGCCGACGGGTTTGTTCACGACGATCACGTGCGGATCAAAATACAAGACGCGCTCGGTAGCGGTCTCGAACCCCGGCCTGGGTTTGGGCGTCGTCATCTGAATGCGCACTTCGGCGCCCGGCGCCACGAGCTGCCGCGGTTCGGAGACGTCTGCCCCGCAGACCTTGACCTTGCGCGTGGCAATCAGCTTGCGGATGACGCTCCAGCTCGCGCCCGGATGGCGCTGCCGCAGGATCTGCTCGAGCGGCGTGGGCGCCGCGAGCTCGACGCAAAACGCTTCCGACTTGAACTCGAAGGCCATGGGGGCCCGGGGCCTTATCAGGAGTTTCGATCGGGGGCCAGCCACACCCGAGCTCTCGACCTTTGCCGGGCTAGCCCTTGGCGCGGGCGATAGCGGCGTACCGAGCGCTGACGGCCTCCCTGTACTGTTCCGGGTCGACGAACAGCTGCAAACCACGCTGGCCCGCGGATACACTGATGCGGTCGAACAGCTGCGCGGTTTCGTCCAAGATCACGGGATACGGCTTGCGGCAGGCCAACGCGGTGACGCCGCCGCGCACATAGCCCGTGAGCGTGACGAGCTCCTCGAGCGCCACGGGTTTGACGGAACGCTTGTCCGCCGCGCGGGCCAGCGCCTTCAAATCCAGTGTCTGGTCGCCCGGCAAGACCGCGAGCAAGATGGCCTGATCGTCGGCGCGAACGCACAATGTCTTGAAGACCTGTTCGGCGGGCAGACCCACCTTGCGAGCCACCGTCTCAGCCGACAGATCGTCCTCGTCGAATTCGTACGGCACCATTTCGTAGCGGATACCGAGCGCGTCCAGGGCCCGGCAGGCGTTCGTCTTTTTGGGTGCGTTCGCGGCCACGCGGGTTTTCCCGATAGCATGAAGGGGAAGGCCGAGACTACAAGCGGCGCGTGAACCAGCACTCCGGGGCGTCCGCGAGTTGGCGCGTGTGGGTGCTCGCGTTGAGTTTTATCGAGAGCTTCGCCACCATCTTGCTCGAGCGGGGCATGTACTTCTTTAGCCACGAGCGGCTCGGCTACTCGGAGGCAGAAAACCTGTGGCTCGCGGCCGGTTTCGGAGTGACTTACGCGGTGGGCGCTCGGTCGAGCCACGCTTTGGCACGTCGCATCGGTGATCGCGCGACGCTGGTTTCCACGATCGGCGCGCTCACGGTGCTGCACGCCGCGCTGCAATACGCCGCATCGGGGTGGTCCTTGGCGCTGGGCTTTGTCCTGGTCGGGCTGTGCGAAGGCGCCAAATGGCCCGTGGTGGAGAGCTACGTGGCCTCCGGGCTCGGCCCGGACGCACAGCTCGGCGCGGTCGGGCGTTTCAACGTCAGCTGGGCTGCCGCCGTGCCGCTCGCGCTCCTGGCAACAGGCCCGATCGTCGCTCGAGCCGAGCCGCGCGCCCTGTTCGGCGTGGCGGCGCTCGCCAACGTGCTGTCGCTCGCCTTGTTAAGGGCGTTGCCGCGCTCGGCGCCACATCTGGACAGCGCGCATCCTTCCCGGCCGGAGCCGCGCGTGCTCGAGCGCTATCGAGGGCTGCTGGCAGCCAGCCGCTCTAGCATGCTGGCGAGCTACGCTCTTTTGTTTCTGCTGGCGCCGCTCTTGCCAGGCGTATTCGAACGGCTCGGGGCGAGCGTCACCGAAGCGACCGCTTGGGCATCAGGCCTCGACACCGTACGTTTGGCCACGTTCGTGTTCATGGCGGCAGTGCCGATCTGGCAAGGACGTCGCGCGCCGCTCCTCTTGGCGGCACTGGGGTTGCCCCTGGGTTTTGCGGCCATCTCGAGCGGCAGCTCGCTCGCGCTCGTGCTCGCAGGCGAAGTCGCGTTCGGCGTCTGCGCGGGCCTGACCTATCACGCGGCTCTGTATTATGCGCTGGTCGTACGGAACGCGGCCGTCGATGCGGGAGGCGCTCACGAGAGCCTGATCGGGCTCGGGCTCGTGCTCGGGCCCGGCCTCGGCTTGCTCGGGCAGTTCGCAGCGCGCTCGCTCGGGAGCGACGCTCTTGGAATGCTCGCCAGCGCGAGCCCGCTCGTCCTCGGCTGCTGGTTTGGCAGCTGGCGCGCGCTGCGATCGCGCTCATTTGCTCCGCGTTGAAGCGCTTGCTCGAGACGGATGAATAGTCTGGGCCAAATTGTGCCGCGCCGACACAACCCGCGGCGCCGGCTACCCGGATTCGCCTTGTCCGAGGGGGCACTCGGGGGTAATCACCTCACGTGCCGCGCCAGTCTGATCCGCGTGAACGACCGCTCACTGCGATCCCCTGGATCGTCCGCCGCTTCAAGCCTACTGTGGCCGCGGCCGTGTTCGCGGTTGCCGCTCTCGCGTCGTTCGACGCCGCCGCGGGCTCTCGCGTCACCGTGCTGGGGTTCGAAGGCGATCGGGCGACGCCAATTCGCTGGCGCGTTGCGCAGATCTTGAAGCGTGCCGGGCACACGGTGCTCGGATTCAAGCCGCCGCGCGATCCAGAGTCCGCTAGCGAGCTCAGCGCGTACGCCGAGCGGCGGCGGGTGGACGCGTTCGTGGCCGGCTCTGCCGTCGAAGGCGAAGAGGGCTGGACGCTTTCGCTCGCTGTGCGCGGTTCAAATGGCGCCCGCCTGGGGAAGCCGCTGACGTTCACGGCGCCCACCTTGGGTGCGCTCGTGCAAGAGCTCAAGGGTGACGGGCAGGAGCGGCTCGATCGCGCCGTCACTCGGAGCGCGGCCGGTGCCGCAGCAGAAGCGCCGAGCGAGGAAGACGGCTCGGACGCTGCGGCTGAGCTGGACGCGGATGAACCGGCGCCGAAGCCCGCGGCGAAGAAGAAGAAAAAGAAGAAGCGAAAGAGCCGCAAGTCGCGCCGTGCGGAGCCCGCCCCCGAACCTGATGCGCCGCCGGCGGCTCAGGAGATCGACCTCGATGGGGCGTCGGACAGCGAGGCCGAGGCGCCGCCCGCGGAGCCCCCTGCGGAGGACGTCGACGCCTGGGGCCGAGATTCTGGCACCCGTGGCGCAAAAAAGCGCGCCAAGGCGCGCGAATCCGAAGATGCGGAGCCGGTCGCCACGGACGTGAATCTCGATGGTGCGACGAGCACGACCGAGGCGAGTTCGTCTTCCGACGAGGGCACCGCCATAGAGCCGGAGCCCGCGCCTTCGGAAGCGGATTCCGAGGAGCGCGCGGAAAGCGAAGCGTTGGCCGCTCCCGAGTCAGATTCGGATGAAAACTCGAGCCCGCTCGCGTCCGGCGACGGCGAAGCCGTTGGCGTTGACGAGGGCAGCACGGGTTCGGAGAAGAGCGCTGGGGCGTCGCGCTGGCCTACCCTGATTCTCGGAGCGGGCGCGGGCGTCGTGTATCGGAAGCTGTCGTACGTCGACAACCTGTACGGCCGCTTGCGCTCGCCGACGACCAACTCGGTCTCCTACAAGCTCGACGCGCTCTTGTACCCATTTGCCCGGCCCGTCAAAGACCGCCTGGCGCTCGTGGCCAGTTACGAGGCCACCTTCTCGGGCGACGTCAAAGACGCCAACCTCGGCAAGAGCTTTGCCGTCGAGTTTTCCGAGATCGCCGGCGGAATTCGCTACCGCCAGCCGCTCGGCGCGCACGAAATGTCGGCCCAGACCACGATTGGGCGGCTCAGCTCCGGGCTCACCGATCCGAACAAGGAATCGCGCATTCCCGGCATCGACTACACGATTGTGCGCCCGTCGGTCGAGCTGGGCTTGAACTTCGGCGACATCTCGGTGCGCGGCTCCCTCGGCTATCGTTTGACGATCGGTGGCTTCGGCGAGGTGAGCGAGGTGGAGTATTTTCCGCGCATGGCGGGCTACGGCGTCGACGCGCAGGGGGGCTTGCGCTACCGCTTCTCGGACGAGGTTTCATTCGATCTCTCCGGCGACATGCGGCGTTTCGTCTTAAACATGAACTCCGTTCCAGATGACGCGATCGAAGGGCGCTCGGAGGTCGCTGGCGGCGCCGTCGACTTGTATTTGAGCGGCTACTTCGCCCTCGCGCTCACGTTTTGAGCGCGGCGTCACGGCGCTCGAACCCGCGGGCGAACCAGGGCAACAGGAGCCGAGAACCCACGCATTCCACCCCTGAGCGAGCCAGCGATGGGTGACAATGGGCCCCAGGTGCCCACCCACAACCCGATCTGTGCGGGCGATCCACAAAGGGTGCCCACAGCCGTCGCCTGGAAACCGAACGGCAATCCTCGAGCGACGTACAATGCCCGGAGCCATCCCATCCGAGCGCGCCCGGACCCCATCAAGGCGGGATTGTAACGCGATCGCGCGCGCTGGCCGTCAGGTGAAACGAGGGGTCGCGGACCCGCTCCTTGCGGGTGCTCGGCCCTCGAGTTAAGGAAGAGACAAACATGCATGGATCTCCGCGCGTTACGCGACCTTGGCTATCCTACAAGGAGCGCGTGTCCCGGCTGGCTCAACGCCTGGTCGACGCGCAGCGGCCGATCCGGGTGCTCAACGCCATCAAGTGGGAGCCCCACGTTTTCGAGAATTTTCGTGACTCTGGCTGGCGCCGGCTGCCCGCGGTGACGGCCGAGGACTACGCGCGCATCAGCCTGGGCTTCGACGCGCCGAACAAGCAGGCGGAGTTCGCCGCGATCATCACCGACGTGCAAGCGGATCTCGGAAACGACGGCATCGGCGACATCTTGCGCCACACGGCGGAGCAATACATCGACGTGGTGAGCATGCTGCAGGCTCGTGGCACGCCGCGCTTCTACGAGCTCAGCCGCGCCCTGTACGGCTCGCCGAAGGACGTGTTTCACGGTGGAGAGACGCAGGTGCGCGACGTCGCTCAACAGATGTACGACATCTTGACCGGCCTCGACGACTCCGTGCTCGGCGCCGAATCGCCGCGCGACATCCCCGCGGAGCAAGCCGTGGAGGTTTTGAACGCCCGCCTGGGGGAGTATTTCGGAGAGCGCGCAGTGCGCGTGATCCTCGACGACGGTATCGTTGCCGACGCCGCCGCCGGCAGCGACTACATCAAGATACGCCGTGGCGCGCTGTTCAGCGATCGCGACCTGAAGCTCTTGGAGGTGCACGAGGGCTGGGTGCACGTCGCCACCAGCATGAACGGGCAGGCCCAGCCGGTGGCGCGTTGGCTCAGCATCGGCCCGCCCCGCGTGGCCTCGACGCAGGAAGGTTTGGCAGCCCTGCTCGAAGTTTTGACTCTCACGAGCCACCCGCATCGCGCCCGCCGGCTCAACGATCGCGTTCTGGCGGTGGACAAGGCCGAAGATGGCGCGGACTTCTTGGAAGTCTTCGAGTGGTTTCGCACCGAGGGCTACGACGAGGAAACCTGCTTCTGGAACACGCAGCGGGTGTTTCGGGGAGGCGTCACGTCGGGCGGCGCGCCGTTCACCAAAGACATCGTCTACACGCATGGCATCGTGTCCACGCTCAACTTCTTGACCTCGGCCATCGCGGCCGGGCGCGCCGACCTGATCCGCTGGCTGTACGTCGGCAAGGTGGCGCTCGAGGATCTAAGCACGATCGCCGAGCACGCGCACGAGGGGCTGGTGAGGCCGCCGCGATTCGTGCCGCCCATGTTCCGCGACTTAAACGGGCTCGCCATCTGGATGGCGATCAGCGCCTTCTGGGGCAAGCTCGAGAACGAGGCCGTTCAGGAGCATTTCAAGCGGACGCTATTGCGTTCCTGAATCTTCTGTGTTTCTGAGGGCGCGAGGTTTAGACCCACGAGGCCGCCTTCACGCGAAGAACCATGGACAACATCCGGTTGCGCGCGAAGCTCGACGCCTACTATCGCGAGATCGAAACGATCGTCCTCGACAAGCAGCACCCCGTCACGGGGCTCTTGCCAGCGAGCACTGCGGTCACCATTCACGGAGACTACCGAGACGCTTGGGTTCGGGACAACGTCTACAGCATCCTGTGTGTGTGGGGGCTCGCGCTCGGATACCGGTCTCTCGACGCCGACGGTGGTCGGGGCTACGAGCTCGAGCAACGCACCGTAGCGCTCATGCGCGGCCTCTTGCGCTCGATGATGATGCAGGCGCACAAGGTCGAGGCCTTCAAATACAGCCGCCACCCCAAAGACGCGCTGCACGCAAAATACGACACCGAGACGGGCGGCCCAGTCGTGGGCGACAGCGATTGGGGCCACCTGCAGATCGACGCGACGTCGCTGTACTTGCTCATGTTGGCTCAGATGGTGAGCTCGGGCCTGCGCGTGATTTGGACGCGGGACGAAGTGAATTTCGTCCAGAACCTGATCTATTACATCGAGCGGGCTTACCGCACGCCGGACTACGGCATCTGGGAGCGCGGCGACAAATCGAATCGGGGTGGCGTCGAGATCAACGCCAGCTCGGTGGGCATGGCCAAGGCGGCGCTCGAGGCATTATCGGGCTTCAACCTATTCGGCCCGAGCGGCGGGCAAGACTCGGTGCTGCACGTGGTGCCGGACAATATCGCGCAGGCAAATCTCACGCTGCTTTCAATTCTGCCGCGCGAATCGAATACAAAAGAGACGGACGCGGCGCTGCTCGCGGTCATTGGCTACCCCGCGTTCGCCGTGCAAGATTCGGCGCTGGTCGAGCGCGTGCGCGCGGACATTATCGGCAACCTGCAAGGCCGATACGGGCTCAAGCGTTTTCTGCGCGACGGTCACCAGACCGTGCTCGAGGATGAAGGCCGGCTCCACTACGAGCAAGAGGAGCTGCGGCAGTTCCAGCATATCGAGTCAGAGTGGCCGCTGTTCTTTGCCTACCTGTATTTGGATGGGCTGCTCCGGGGGGACGCGGCGAACGCCGCCGATTACGAGCGGCGGCTCGAGTCCGTGCTGGTTCAGAAACACAGCTACGGCCTCTTGCCCGAGCTGTATTTCGTGCCGGAGGCGGCCATCGTGGCGGAGAAGGCACGGCCGGGCTCGCAAGATCGCAAGCCTAACGAAAACGTGCCGCTGGTGTGGGCGCAGAGCCTGTATCTCCTCGGCCGCATGTTGCGAGACGGTGTGATCTCGCCCGCCGACATCGATCCGCTCGGCCGGCGCCGCCGTAAGCCGCTTTTGCAACCCGTCGTACAGCTCGTGTTCTTGGCCGAGGACGCAGCGCTGCAGGCGGAGCTCGCGGCGCACGGCGTGCTCACCGAGACCCCGGAAGACATTGCTCCCGTGGCCGTGTACCTGCCGCACGACATCGCCATGGCCTACGGGGAAGTGGGCGCCAATGCGCGCTTGGGGCTCACCGGTCGCTCCGCGCGGGCGCTGAAGAGCCTGGCCACGAGCCGTGTCTACAAATTGCGCGGGCAAGTGGCCGTGTGCCTGGCTTCCTTCTTCATGCAGCAGGAATTCTACCTGGCCTACGATCTCGATTTCGTGGTTCGTCGCTTCGAGAGCGAGCTCGCGTACCTGTATCGGAACTGGACGCAAAGCGGGCGCCCGACGGTCACTGTGCGGCTCACGCGCAATCTGCTCGACGCGGATCGCACGTCGTTCTACGGCCTGATGCAACAGATCGTTTCCGGCAACGTCGGGGATATTCCGGTCAAGAGCGGGCGTCTGATGGACTTGATGCCAACCGCGGCATTTGAACGCATTGACGATCTTCGCACCCACAACCTGCCCGAAGCTCCACTCACGACGCGCATGTTGCGCCCGGTCTTGTTGTCGGAGCCCAAGCAGGAGCAACCCCTCGATCCGACCGCTGAACGCGTCATTGACACCACTGCCAGCGCAGCGCCGCTGATTGCGCGTCTGGCCGAGACGGACAACCTGTACGAGCAGATCGAGCTCTTGGCCGCCATCGCTCGCCTGCAGCCGTTAAACGCCCCGGTCAGCATGCGCGGCTATTCTGGCCCGCTCCGAGAGCTGATCGAAGAAGTGTACGAGCGCGCGGGCCAGCGCCGCCTGTGGGCCATGGTGAGGCGCGCGGCCGGCTTGCTCGGACAGGTCGACGGCGACTTGAACCTGGCGGTCGGCGCGATCCTCGTGCGCCAGAAGAACATTCAAGTGGGCCGGGCCTACAGCGACGAATCCCTGATTTCGCACCCGATTCCGGACCAGGAGCTGCTCAGCAAGATCAACACCTTCTGCCGTGACGACGTGCGCGATCGCGTCCTGACGCAGGAGATCTTGTTGTACGTGAGCCTGCTCATCAAGGCGCGCCCCGAGCTGTTCACGGACATGCTGACGATCCGCGTCAGCCATTTGATCCTGCTACTGTCCAGCCAGATCGCTCGCGAGCGTGGACTCTCCTCGGGCGAAGGCTACGAGGCCCTGCTGGCACTGCCCCCCTCCGAAATTCAGCGGCGCCTGGAAGGAGCGCTGGCCGAATACCACGCCATCGAGGCGCTGCCCCAGCAGCTCGAGCAGCTGCATGCGCAAGCCACGCCGAGCGCGCTCGATTGGAAGCAAGACCTCGGGTTCGAGAAATTGCGGGTGCCTCGTGATGGCTGGCTCGCCTGGCGCCAGCACGGCGGAATCGTCGACCGCCGGCCCAAGAACTTCTACACGGACGTCTGGCACATCTTCAAACACGCGCCGTCGCTCATCATCGGGGACAAGCTGGAGCGTCGCAACCGCATGGATTCGAGCGTGGTGCTGAGCGACAAGACGCCCCGCGAAAAGTCCTTCGCCCTGTGGCTCGAACACCTCTTGAATCGCATCCCGGCAGCCGAATACCGCCAGCTCAATATCGAGCTGCTCAACGTGCTGGCGAGCTTCTTTCGCCAGAATCCGGCGCTCCAGATCGAAGACGCCTGTGCACTCGACGCCTTGATCGGTCACGCTGTCCGCCTGGCGTACCTGGAGCAGCGCCCCGATCACGAAGTCGTGTATAGCGAACACAAGGCCGAAGGCTGGACCACCTTCTACGCCAGCTCTCCGGTCCGCACCTCGGCGTTCCTCGTGGCGGCCTTGCGTAGCCTTCTGACACTACGCCGGCCGTGACGTTTCGAACTAGCTCGACAGGCAGCGCAAGTGCCCGCCTCGATTGGGAACACGGCTGCGGCGAAATACGAGTGGCATTTCTTGTATGCCTGAGGCGTGATTGCGCGCGCTCCCGCCGCAATGGACTCCTTCACGTCTCTGTCGCGCGAGCGAGCGGGCTTTTTTTCGCTGTTCGGTCGACTGGGCGGGCTCCAGCGGGGCTGCTCCGGTCAAGGCATGCCCGTTGCATTAGCCCGCGCTCATGACTGATCCGTTGCGCGTCCTGATCTTGGCTGATGACTGCAACCCGGAATGGCCGTCGCTGCCCGTCGTTGGCTACAAGGCGGCGCGCGCCATCGCACATCACGCGGAGGTCACGGTTGCCACTCACGTTCGCAATCGGCCCAACATCGAACGAGCCGGCTTTGGTCGTTGCAAGGTCGCCTATATCGACAACGAGTATGTCGCCAAGAGTCTGTATCGCCTCAACACCTGGTTGCGAGGTGGCGATCAAGTGGGCTGGACGACGAACATCGCCTTGAACTATCCGTCGTATCTCGCCTTCGAGTGGGAGGTCTGGCGCCAGTTTGGCCCTAAGTTGAAGGCCGGCGAGTTCGACGTCGTCCACCGCTTGACGCCGATGTCGCCCGCCTTGCCCAGCCCGATCGTGCGCGAATGCCCCGTCCCCTTCGTGCTCGGTCCGCTAAACGGTGGCCTGCCCTGGCCCGACGGCTACGACGCCGAGCGAGATCGAGAGAAGGAGTGGTTGGTCAAGCTGCGCGAGGCGTACCGGTACTTGCCCTATTATAAGTCCACGTACGAGAAGAGCACTGCCATTCTGGCCGCGTTTCGCCATACCATTGCCGACCTGCCCGAAGAGGCGCGAGCTCGCGCCATTCACTTCCCCGAGGTGGGCATCGATCCTGTGCTATTTCGCGCGCCCCCGCCTCGGCAGGGCTCGCGCTTGACGTTCCTGTTTGCGGGGCGCCTGGTGCCGTACAAGTTGCCGGGGCTCATCCTCGATTGTTTCGCGCGCAGTCCGGAGCTGCGTGCGCACCGGCTGCTGATCGCGGGAGACGGCCCGGAACGCGAGAGTATGCAGCAGCAGATCGATGCCCACGGGCTCGGCAATTGTGTCGAAATGTTGGGCCGCCGCACCCAGGAAGAAGTCGGCGAGCTGATGCGTGCGAGCGACGTGTTCGTGTTTCCGTCCATTCGTGAGCTGGGCGCGGGGGTGATCGCGGAAGCCATGGCGAGTGGCCTCTGTTGCGTCGCGGTGGACTACGGAGGGCCCTCCGAGTTGCTCGCCCACGGCAGAGGTATCACGCTGCCCGTCGCGCCCCGCGAAGCGCTCACGGAGTCATTCACCAACGCGCTCGAGTCTCTCGCCGAATCGCCCGAACGGGCCCGGGAAATTGGCGAACGGAGCCGGCAATACGCCATCGGTAACCTGACCTGGGACATCAAGGCGTTGCGCACCATGGACGTGTATCGGTGGGCCGTGAGCGGCAAGGGAGCACCGCCGGCACCGTTCGCCGAAACGTTGGGCACCGAGGTGCGCCGGCACGCGGCCTGAGCGCCCGCTGAAAACCCCGCCGCGAGGCGAAAACTGCAGTCCCCGGGCGAAAGCCGCTGGCCGCTTGTCCTGCCTAGTCGGAATGGCTAGGCTCCGCGCATGGTTAGCAAGCCCGAGCGCGCTGCTTTTACCCCCGCTTTTACCCCCCCTACGGACGTCCCCGAAGTGCTGCGGCGGCTCGAACGGCCCAGCCGCGCCGTCGTCACGTCTGGCATGCCCTACGCCAATGGGCCGCTGCACATCGGCCACCTCGCGGGCGCCCATCTGCCGGGCGACATCGCATCGCGTTGGCTGGGCATGTTGATCGGCCGCGAAAATGTGCTGTTCGTCTCCGGCAGTGACGAACACGGCACCACCAGCGAGGTGGCAGCGCTCGCCGCTGGGGTGAGCACGCGACAATTCGTCGATGCCGCCCATGACAAGCAGGCCGCCACGCTCGAGCAGTATTCGATCGGCCTCGACGTGTATTCCGGCACCTCCCAACCCGAGTGCTTCGAGATCCACCGGCGCATGTGCGACGGCTTCCTGCAGAAGCTGTGGGACAACGGCCTTCTCGAGAAGCGAACCAGCCGCCAATGGTTTGATCCGAGCGCCAAGCGCTTCTTGCCCGACCGGCTCGTACGCGGCCGCTGCCCGAACCCCAAGTGCGACAACGAGAACGCGTATAGCGACGAATGCGAGCGCTGCGGGCACCAATACGAGCCCGGCGCCATCAACAATCCGAGGAGCACCATCAGTGACGCAACGCCGGTGTTACGCGACACGGTGCACCTCTGGCTGAACATGGCCAAGGTCTCGGAGCCGCTGCGCGTCTGGATCGAGAGCAAGAACAGGGTCTGGCGCGACTCGGTTTCGTCTGAATGTTTGGAGCGCGTGCGGCCGGCGCTGCGCTTCGAGCGTTCCAGAGAACCTGACTACAAGAACATCGCGAGCCAGCTGCCCAAACACAAGCGCAAGTACACCGCGGGCCAGCAGGTGCTCCTGCAGTTTCACAGCCAGGCCGATCTGAGCGCCGCTCAGCCCATTCTAGAGCAAAACGGCTTTACAACGACGGTGGTGGAGGATTGGGCGCACCGGCCCATCACGCGCGACATCGAGTGGGGCATGCCCATCCCCCCGCTCGACCCCGACATCGCCGGTAAGACGCTCTACGTCTGGCCCGACTCGCTGATCGCGCCGATCTCGTTCTCCCAGGTGGCGCTCGCAAAGAGTGGCCGCGATCCGGCTCGCTACAAGGAATTCTGGCACGACCCGAAGGCGCGCATCGTGCAGTTCCTGGGCCAGGACAACGTCTTCTTCTACGTGCTCATGCAGGGCGCCATGTGGCTGGGGGCACAGGCCGATCCAACGCGGCTGCCCGTCGCGGGCGAGCTGCAGCTCACCGACGTGTACAGCTGCTTTCATTTGCTGGTGAGCGGCGAGAAGATGAGCAAGAGCGCCGGTAACTTCGTGATGGGCGATGACGTGCTCACGCGCGGCTACTCTTCCGATCAGATCCGTTATTATTTGGCGCTGCTCGGTCTGGCGGAACAGCAATCCGATTTCGACTTCCAGAAGCTCGACGAACGCAACCGCTTCCTCGCCGGCCCGCTCAACGCGGCTCTGGAAAGGCCGATTTCTGCTGCGCATTCGAAGTTCGGCGGTCAGGTACCGGAGGGCGCACTGCTCGACGACGTCAAGGCCGCCACGCTGCGCATCGTGCGCCAATACGTCAAATCGATGGATCGCTTCGACTACCCGGGGCTCCTGTTCGAAGTCGAAAACTATGCGCGCACCATCAACTCGCTGTTTGCCCGCTATAAACCCCACGACGATCGCAAAGACGAACAAGGCCGGCGCGACGCGCTGTACAGCTGCTTCTTCGTGCTCAAGAACCTGATGATCCTGTTGTACCCGTTCGTGCCGGACACGATGGATCGCGTGCGGCAGGTCTTGCGGTTGCCGGCGGATGTATTCCGCGTGGACGAGCTCGGAACGGGCATCGCGCCCGGGCACGCGGTGGGGGCGCTGGTTCCGTTTTTTCCGGCAGTCGCGGCGGTCGAAAAGGACGAGGGCGAACCGAGCTGAGGCCTTAGTACGCCGGTTCCAATGAATCGATGGGAATTTCGAGTGCCCCGACTGGGGCGAGGGCATCGAAATTACCCCTTTTGCCATCGATTTGAACCGGCTCCCTCCTTTACATGGGCCTTGATTCGATGGAATCGAGGCACCAGGCCGCAGTCGATGCGTTCGCAATCAATGCTTGGCCGCGCTGGCGACGAACGCGATGCCCAATTCCTTGGCAGATTGAGCCATGGCTTTGTCTAGCGACCACAGCAGCGCCGGATTGACGAGAGCGCTCGCGAGTATCTGAGCATCCACCCAGCCAACGCCCGGGCGAGCGAGCTTGCGACGCTTGACGAAGCCCAGCACTTCCACACTGGGGATCTCGGGCGCCTCGGGCAGCGCCGAAAGGAGCTCTTCCTGAGCCACCGAGAGCCCCCCGAGTACCAGCTCCCCTCTGACAGCCGGGTGGACGAGTACGTCGTCATTGCTGTCGAGCAACGCCAAAAATGCCTCCACGGCAGCGCCGCCCATCCTGCCGGTGAAGTAACTGCGCCAGACCGAGGTATCCACGAGCACGCTGCTCACTTGCGTCGCCTTCGAATGGGTTTCAGCTCGGGGGCTTGACCGTATAAGGCGGTCAATCGACGACGCGCTTCTCGCTCCAACAGGGAGCGCAAACCGAGCTCGAGGACCTCGGTCTTGGACTTTGCACCCGTTGCCTGCAGCGCTCGTTGAACGAGTTGCTCGTCCAAATCTAGGGTAGTTCGCATGCATATGAGTATGCATGAATTTGATGCGCGCTCAATGTCGGTACCCGGTTTCTCGCCGCTGTGGTGGTAAGCATGTCCAGGGTTTCCCGGCCGGCGAATCCTTCGTTTGGGCTTCCGGAAGCCTCCCGAGGGTTGGCGGCACCGAAGAAAGGCTTCGCGAAAGCCCTATTGGGGTTGGACGCACCGTGCGGAAGCTTTGGCGGAGGCGAAAAATTGGTGCGAGTGACCATTCAGGGGCTTCGGTGAAGCCCAACATCAGCGCAACGACGACGCCGCGATCTGCAATTGACGCGCTAGCCGTCATTTACCGCTCCGCGTCGGCCTCTTCCTCGGTCGGCGCATCCGGCTTCGGCGTCGGCTGGCGCCGCGACAGACGCAGCCGATTCACCGCGCGGCCGCGCACCAGCGAGATCACTTTGACGTCGTAGTTGCCGATGCGCACTTCGTCACCCTTCAGCGGGAGGCGACCGAGCACGCTCGTCACGTAGCCGCCCAGCGTGCTTTCGTTGGGCTCGGCCACATCCAAGCCGAATTTGTCCACGGCGGCAGGCAGCGGCATTGACCCGTTGACTTCATAGTCTCCGGACTCGAGCTCGACGAGCGGGCCCTGAGCCTCATCAAACTCGTCCGCGATCGGGCCTACGATTTCTTCGAGCGCATCCTCGAGGAACGCGAGGCCGAGGGCCGCACCGTATTCGTCGATCACCACCGCCACGTGGGAGCGCGACGTTTGCAACTTGCTGATCAGCTCACCCAGCGGCCAGGTGTCCGGCACGAGGAGTGCGGGCCGCCCGAGCTGCCGCAGCTCGGCGTTGCTCGTAATCGGCAAGGTGCGAGCGAAGATGTCGCGCGTGTGGACGAAGCCGACGATGCTGTCGAGCTCGACCTCGCAGAGCGGGTAGCGCGAGTGACCGTGCCGCCGCATCAAGCTCAGGTTGGCCTCGGGCGTTGCTCTCAGCGAAAGCGAAACCACGTTGATACGTGGAACGACGATGTGCCGCACCTGCATGTCGATGGCTCGCAGCACGTTGTCGACGAGTTCGCGACCTCGCTCGGGGATGTGACCCGCCTCCGTCGAGAGATCGAGCTGCCGCTGCAGCTCCCCGCGCGTCGGCACGATTTCGTGGGCCCGCTTGGGGTCGATGCCGATCGAGCGCAACATCGCGTTCGATACGCCGTTGACGAAGGTGATGAACGGCCAGAACACGAGCGTGAACAGCCGGAGCGGCAGCGACAAGGCCAGGGTGGCGTGCTGCGCGTGCTGCAGCGCCCACATCTTGGGCGCCTGCTCGCCCAGCGTCATGTGAAAGATCGTGATCGTGGTGAAGGCGATGATCAGCGACGTCCAGCGCAGCCACGTCGAGCCGGGCGCCACGGCGATGTCGAACCAGGCGAGCCCGCTCGTGACGAGCGTCGCCACCGCGGGCTCTCCAATCGCGCCCAGTACCAAGCTCGCGAGGGTGATGCCGAGCTGGCACGCCGAAAGGTAGTGATCGAGCCTGTCGAGCACGTGTTTGGCGACCTTGGCCGTGAAGCGGCCCTCGTCCGCCAGCGCCACGACGCGCCCGCGGTTGACGGTCACGAGCGCGAATTCTGCAGCGACGAAGAAACCGTTGATCGACACCAAAAAAAGTGTCGCACCCAGCCGCCAGGCGACTCCGATCCAGTCGAGGCCGTCACTACCCTCCATGGGCGCTTCGTACTCTAATCGTGCACCCAGGCGCGAGTGGGTTGTGGGGCTGTCGGGCCGGTGCCGCGCCCTTGCTCAAAATCGGCGGAAATCTTGCCGCACGCGCATCGGGCTGGGCCCGGCCTCGCTTGGCCTGCTGGGCCGGTTGGGTTACGAAACAAATATGAACGCTGCTTGGTGGTTGCTCTCTGCTTTGGCCGTCCTGGCCATTGCGTACCGTTACTACTCCGCGTTTCTGGCGGCCAAAGTGCTTTGCCTGGACGACTCGCGGGTCACCCCTGCCCACCAGCTCGAAGACGGTCACAACTTCCACCCTACCAACAAGTGGGTGCTATTTGGCCACCACTTCGCGGCCATCACGGGAGCGGGCCCGCTGATCGGGCCCGTGTTGGCGGCCCAGTTCGGCTTCTTCCCCGGGTTTTTGTGGATCCTCTTTGGGGTCGTGTTGGGGGGCGCAGTCCACGATTTTGTCATCCTGGTGGCGAGCACGCGCCGCGGCGGCCGATCACTCGCTGAAATCGCGCGCATCGAACTCGGCCCGGTATTGGGCGGCATCACGGCGGTGGCCATCCTGTTCATCGTGGTGATCGCCCTTGCGGGGCTCGGCAATGTGGTGGTCGGCGCGCTGGCGGAGAGCCCGTGGGGCGTGTTCACGGTGAGCCTGTCCATCCCTATCGCGCTCTTGATGGGCGTGCATATTCATGTGCTGCGCGGTGGGTCCACCCGCGGCATTCGCGAGGCCAGCGTGGTGGGGGTCATCTTGCTGGGTGTCGCTCTCTGGCTCGGAGAGTCGGTGGCGGCCTCGGAATATGCCGACGCATTCAAGCATTCGCGCACCACCATCACGCTCGGGATCGCCGCCTACGGATTTGTCGCCAGCGTGCTGCCGGTCTGGATTCTGCTCTGCCCGCGCGACTACCTGTCCAGCTACCTCAAGATTGGCACCATCGGGCTCTTGGTGGTCGGGATCATCATCGTGAACCCGGCGATCGAGATGCCCGGCGTGACCGAATACGTGCATGGCGGCGGCCCCATCATCAAAGGTCCGCTGTTTCCGTTCGTGTTCATCACCATCGCCTGCGGCGCGATCAGCGGATTTCACGCGCTGGTGGCCAGCGGCACCACACCCAAGATGATCGATCGAGAATCCCACGCTCGCGCCATCGGTTATGGCTCGATGTTGATGGAGGGGCTCGTCGGTATTACCGCGCTGATCGCCGCCTGCGTGATGCCGCCGGAAGACTACGTCGCCATCAACACCGACCCGAAAATCGCCATGGTGGCGTCCCCGGCGACTCGCAACGCGGGTCTGGCGCGGTCGCGCGAGCAGCTTGGAGCTGCCGAGTCAGCGCTCAGCACCCATGATCGCGAGATCTTGGGCCTAAAACCGGGGCAACGTCTGAGCTCGGTCGCGGATTCGACGTATCCGGCGTCAAAGTTGCTCGCCCTTTCGACGGGGCTGTTGGCACGGCTCGAGTTTGGGGTGGACCCTTCAGAGCACACACTCACGAGCTTGAACGACGCCGATTTTGCCCGGCTCGGCATCACCGTCAAAGAGCTGCCCGCGCTCGCCAAGGGAGCGGGGGAGGTGGTGGCCGCGCGCACCGGTGGCGGCGTGTCCCTGGCCGTGGGCATGGCCCGGGTTTTCAGCGGTTTGCCCGGCATGGGGTCGCTGCTCGCATATTGGTACCACTTTGCCATCATGTTCGAGGCGCTGTTCATCCTGACCACGATCGACACCGGCACGCGCATCGGTCGCTTCTTGATGCAGGAGTTCCTCGGCCGGCTCCACGCCGAGCTCGGTCGATCGTCGAGTCGTGTCGGCGGCGTCGTTGCGTCGGGGTTGATCGTCGCGGGCTGGGGGTACTTCATTCTG
>JAYWEH010000461.1:0-3747 GCA_043780025.1 Deltaproteobacteria bacterium | reverse complement strand
TGCGAGATCGCACCGCGTAGCGGCGCGTCGATGTGAGGGCGTCCGAACCGGTCTCGTTGGGTGCGATCGTGTGGAATCGATTGCAGCTCATCTGTGCGCGCCGCCACGCCCTCGAGCCGCGCACGCGGCTAGTTGAGGCCGTTCATGCGCGAGCTTGGTGTGAAATCGATTGCAGCGCGTTCGCGCTCTCTCGTGCGCGGTGTCGAGTCACGCTGCAGCCTGTGCCAAGCCCATCTCGCGTTATCATCGCGATGGAAACGATTGCAGCGGAGTCACGCACCGGGCAGCGACGCTGGCGAGTGGCGAAGGTGATCGCTCGCATCGCGCCCTGGCGGGCGAACGCCGATCGAGAGACGATTTCCTCAAAATGAGACGTGGGGTTCGCGCGGCGCATGAAAGGCGAAAGCCTCGTGCCGTTTGGCTTTGCGGCGTCGCTGGCCGTAGCCATTGCCAATGAGCTGGGCCACTGGGACGTGGTGACCGATTTTGTCGCGTCCGGCCCAAACACGGCAAGCTGCTCGAGGTCGATTCGTATCTGACGACCGACGGCGCCGTGGTCAAACAGGCGGCGTCAACTCAGGCTGATCCTCAGCGCAAGTTCAAGCTGACTCCCATCCTGGCGGGCGAGCCGCATCAGCTGACGTTCTCTCACGAGACGGCGGACGCGGCGTGCGGCGACTACTTCTGGTACAACATCACGCAACCGAACGGCCTCAGCCTGGCGAATCCGGCAGAGACTTTCATTCAGCTGATTTTCGCCGGCGGCAAGCGAACCATCGCTGGCGCGGACGAGAACCCGTTCATCGCTCAGCTGTCCACCGGCACGCAGGTGGCGATCGATCCGTCCGGGTTCATGTTGCCCGGCCAGAGCACCACGACAGGTAGCTGCATCGCGAGCGACGTGTACTACGACCCCACCAAGCTGGCCGGTGGCGCGGCGGGCCCTCCCCCGGTGCCAGCGCTGTGCCGCACCAAAGCCATGGGCACGAACGGCAGCTTCGGCGTGAGCACCTGGAGATGCCCGGCGCGAGGTCGTGTTGGCTCTCAAACTCAGGGCAGTGCTTCGGTGCAGCCGAGCTCGGTACCGAGCTCTTCGGAGTCCACGACGCCGTCGTCGTCCGTGTCCTCGAAGCCGACGTTGGCGTTGCAGGTGAGGTTCTTGCCGCTGACTTGTGTCGAGCTCTGCAGCTCGTTCTGGACCAGCACGGTGTTGTTGCCCGAGATGACGACCTGCCCGAAGACCACTGATTCGGTGAGCGTGGTGTTGTTGGCGTCGATGACCAGGTCGCCGTGGATCGTGACGAACGCGAGCTGTGCGTTGTTCTTGCTGATGTGCACGTCGCCCTGGATGGTGACGCCGCGAACGATAGCGTTGTTCTTGTCGATCTCGAGGTCGCCGCCAATGACCGAGACGTCTGCGCCCGCGCCGTACACGATGGCGTTATTGCCGGCGAGCACCACGTTGAAGGTGACGTCGGCGCCGTCGTCTTCGGCGTCAAAGACGAGCACGGTGTTGTTGCCCGCTAGCGCCGTGTCCACATTGTCGACACCGATTTCTTCCACGCGCACGTTGGGGCGATAGCAGAGCACGTCTGCCACGCTGCCTTGATGGTCCAGCACCACGTCGGCCGCGGCTTCTCTGCCGCAACGCTCGACGACGGCGTCACACTCGGGCGTGGCACAGGACTCGTCGAACGAGGTCGATATGCCGCCCTTGGTTTCGCCGATCACCAGTGCCTGGCCCAGGCTATAGGGCAGAGGAGCCTCCGTCCGGCGCTCCGCGCACGCTTCGACCCCCGTCAGCAGCAACACGCTCGCCCATAATGCACGCATAATCGGCCTTTCTTTCGCTCGAGTCCGGGACCCCATGACGGTGAGTGTGGAGCGACGCGCGAAATTATGGAGTGCCGCCCGCCGAGCCGCCGATCTTGTTCTGATGCACGGAGCCGCGGTAATTGCGTTCGAACTGGGCCGCGCGTTTTTCAGCTTCCGCCTTTCGCCCCAGCTGTTTCAGCGCTTCGATGGCGATGACTTCGCGCTCTTCCACCAAAACGCCTCGTCTGAAGCGGCGGGCGTGTTCCTGAGCGATGCGCAGAGCTTCAGCGGGCCGGGCCGGCAGGGCCGCGCGGGCCTTTTCGAGTAAGACGGCCTCGGCACCGGGCGAGGCGGCTCGCGCGGGCTCGCTCAGCGCGTTTGAGCGGGGGGCGGCTTTCGCCGGCGCGGCGGCAGCCGGAGTGGGTTCGACCGCGGGCGCGGCCTCCGGCGTGCCGATCGGTTCGACGGCGACGCTCGGAGCGGGTGCCGCAACGTTCGGTGCGTCGAGCGGGCTCACGGGCGGCGGGGCAGGCGCCTCGATCGGTGCTGGGTCGCGCCAGAGAGAGAGCAGCGCGATGACTGCGCCCGTGCCGCCCACGAAGCCTGTCAGCCAGCGCCAGGCGAAGCGGCTGGAGGCCGGCAGGAGCACCGGAGGCGGCACGGGCAAGCTTGCAGCGGGGCCTAGGATGCCGGCGAGCTCTCGGCTCAGCGCCGCCACCTGGTCTGGCGTGCCCACCTGATTGCGGCTCTCTGCGATCAACTGCCGGAGCTCGTGCGGAACCTCCGAGCCCGGAGCTGTCCAGCGCGGCATGTCGCGCTCGTCCGTCATTTGACGACCTCGTCGGCTTTGTATTTTTCGAGTAACACGCGGCGCGCGGCGCGCAGGCGCGAGTACGCCGTTTGAAGCGGGCAACCGCACACGTCGGCCACTTCGCGCATGGTCAGCTCTTCGAGCTCGTACAGCACGAAGACCTCCCGTTTTTCATCATCGAGCGTGTCGAGCAGTTGCCGCAAGGCTGCCCAGTTCGCGTCGCTCGCAAAAGGGTCGTGGACCGCCGCGGGCTCGGGCGGCTCCGAAAAGGCCCGCTCACGGCGGATGTAGGCGCGGCGCCGGTAGTTCGAGGCGACGCGCAGGCAGATGCCATATATCCAGGTGCGCAGGGACGAACGGCCCGCGAAGCGCTCGATGCCCTGGTGGATGGCGACGAAGACCTCTTGGCTCTGATCCTGGACGTCGGCCGCGGCCACTCCGAGGTGGCGCATCGCGCGCAGGACAAACGGTGCGTACTCATGGAAAATCGCCGCGAAGTTCAGCTCGGTCCCGCGTCCGGGTTCTTTTAGAGCCACCGTCACGCTGGACCTTCGAAGAGTGGGTAGGCGTGCCTGCCCAAATTTATCGACGCGGCTTCAGAAATCGATGCCGACAAGAAACTGTGCCGTTCCGAAAGCCCAGGGCGGCTCGTAAAAGGTGAAGTCGTCCCCATCCGTGAAGTAGTAACGGCGTTGGACAGCGGGCACCCACAGGGCTCCCGACACCATTACGAACAGTTGGGACTCGGGCGACCCAACTCTCGATAACCGTTGGCCGAACCAGTATCGGCCCTGCACGCTGGGGCCCAGCGCCGGCAGCCAACGATTGCTCGGCTGGCCCTGATCGAAGCCAAAACTCTCCGCCCCGAAGCGCCCTAACAGCTGTTCGACACACAGAGCGGTGTCGAGCGCTCCAAACTGCGGCTGCCAGGGGCAGACGCCGAGCTGAAAGGTCTGGAGATTGAAGCGAGCGCCCTGCTCGCTGCCCTGGGTCTGACCTAGAAACGCGCTGGCGGCGAACGTGATGGGCCAGAGCCGCGGAGCTTCTAGCTCGAGCCGCACCTGGAGGCCCGGGCTCGGATCGGGCAGAGCCCCCACGGCCAGCACCGGGCCGACGCTAGC
>JAYWEH010000460.1:0-8883 GCA_043780025.1 Deltaproteobacteria bacterium | reverse complement strand
GCTCGCAAACCGCGCACCGCGCCCCGGATGTCACCGACCGAAAGCGCGACGTGCTGCACGCCGTCACCGCGGTTGTCTTCGTGAAAGATGTTGATCTGCGAGTTCTTGAAAGCCGGGCGATACGGCTCGTTGTTCGCGAATTTGATGCCCGATTCGCGATCCCACATCACCTGAGAACGCAGGCCGGAGCCGTGTCTTTCCTCTCGGTCGGGCTCCGCCGCGGAGCCTTTCTCGACGTCCCGGGTATGAAATTGGACCTCCCAGAAGCGTTCGAAGCCGAGCACGTGCTCGAACCAGAGCAGCGCGGGGCTCATGGTCTGAAAGTTCGAGGTGATGTGGTCGACGGCCTTGAACCCGAAGCGGTTCTTGCCGCCGCGGGGCTCCTCGTAGCGTTCCATGCCCGGGAACCAGCCGGGGTAGTCCTGACGCTCCACGAATCGAAATGTGGTGTCTCCGAAAGGCGTCGTGATCGAAAAGGTCTTGTACTCGCCGCCACCATGGCGATCGATCTGGATGTCTCCGATGGGGTTGCCGCCGTGCCGGTCCAGGTGCGCGAACGCGGCTTCGATGTTTTCTACTTCGAAGACCAGCGTACCTACGCCATCCGGATGCCGGCTCAGATAGCGCGCTGCGCGGCCACCTTCGCCGACCGGCTCGGAACATACAACTACCGCGCTGCCTGCTTCGAACACCAGCGAGCGCTGCCGCCCTCGGCGCGTGAGCTCGGGATCACTTTGACCGGTTTCCGCAAAGTCGAGGCACCCCGTGTAGAACCGCTGGCTGCGTTCCAGGTCGCGCACGTAGTAGTGGATACCCATCAGCCTGCGCAGGCCGAGCTTGCCCGTGGGCTTCGTCACGCTGCCACCACCTTCTGAACGAGGGTTCCGAACAAGTTGTGCCCCGCGTCGTCGAGCATCTCGATGCGCACTGTGTCGCCGGGTTCCAGGTAGGGCGTTTCTGGGCTTCCGCGAGCCAGGGTTTCCAGGCAACGGCGCTCCGCCAAACACGCCACGCCGGCGGCTTCGTCCGCGTTTGAGACGGTGCCGCTGCCGAGCAACGTGCCCGCCGTGAAGGCGCGCGTTTTTGTGATGTGCGCGATCAGATCGAGGAAAGAAAAGTGCATGCCGACGCCGGCGTCGGGGCGCCCGAGCAGGTGTCCATTGAGATGGCAGACGAGCGGGTGGTGCAAGCGTCCATCGCGCCATGCGGAGCCCAGTTCGTCGGGGCTGACGGCGAAGGGTGAAAACGAGGTGGCCGGCTTGGAATTGAAGAAGCCGAAGCCTTTGCCGAGCTCGGCTGGGATCAAATTCCGGTAGCTCCAATCGTTCGCCAACATCACCAGCTTGATCGCCGAGCCAGCGCTTTCTCGGCTGAGTCCGCGCGGGGCGTCGCCGAGCACGACGCAAACCTCCGCCTCGAAGTCCAGGCCCCACGCCACGTCCGGCAGCGCAAACGGCGCACGCGGGCCGAGCAGCACGCCCGAGCCGCCTTGGTACACGAGCGGATCGGTTTCGAGCGTAGCCGGGGGTTCGGCACCGCGAGCACGGCGAACCAGGCGCACGTGATTCAAGAACGCCGAGGCATCGACCCATTCGAACGCGCGGGGCAGCGGCGCCAGGAGCTCGTCGAGATCGATCGGCCGCGCGACGACCTCCGCCTGTTCCAGCTTGCGCGCCAGCGTGGCCAGCTTGGGCTGGCACTCGGGCCAGCGATCGAGTGCGCTTTGGAGCGTCGGCGCAATGGCCTTGGCCGATGTCCAGAGCGCGCCCGCGCGATTGACGAGGACGAGTTGGCCGTCGCGACTGCCGTCGTCCAGACTGGCGAGCTTCATGGCATCACCCGGCGCGAAGATGGCGTCGAGCCGCGCGCGCTCAGATAGCGAAGACCCATCGCGATCGGGTGTTGCCCGCCGAAGTGCTGTTCGAGCGCATCCAGGCGGGTGCGCAGGTCGCAACCCAGATCGCCGTTAGCCATGCCGTGGTGCACCAGACATTCGAGCGCGTTCCAGCGCAGCAGCCATTCTTCCGGATAGTCGGCGTCGAGCTCGCGGTGGATCTGGAGCAGCCCGGAGAGGTCGAAGGGGCTCAGATGCTCGGCCATGCGCCGCACGCGCGCGTAGAGTTGGTTCAGACGCTGTTGGTCGGCGCTCGTTTCTCGGAGTCGGGGCACACGCGGCCGCGCTCGGGCACACTTGGCCCCCGCATCGAGCGGCGAGACCTCGGAGCAACTCGATCCGGCGTGTGCGGTCACCACGCGATCAGCCAACAAAACGCTGAGCGGTGCGGAATAGCTGCGCGGCGTTTCCCCCGGGAAGCTGAACCGGCAGTGTTCGAGCTGGACCCAGGAGCCGCCCGCGCCGCTGCCGTGCAGCACCACACCGCTGACCTCAGCACCGCAAGCGTACTTTAGTGTAACGCGGCCCTTGCGATCCCGGTCGGGCCAACCCGCCTCACTGGGAGCCCGCGGATCCTGGCCATCGCTCAGGCGCCCTGCGATCACTCTGAATTCCTCGGTGACTCGCTCGCGCAAACGCCCTTGCTCGACCAGCGCCGCGCCCGGAGCGAAACCGAGGAGTAGGCCGCGTTCATCGCCCGCGAGCCTCTCGAGCGTGCCGATCACCTCGGCTCCTCCGGGGAAATGGACACTCGAGAGCTCTCTGCTCTGCTGCGCGGTCACGGCAGCGTAGAGGCCACCGCGCTCCAGCGCGAGCGAGCGCCGCACCTCATCCAGGACCGAATGCAGGTGTTCGAAATCTTCGGCCACGAACAATTGCGGTTGCGGCCGGGTGATGTCGTAGCCGACCTCGGTGCAGGCAGCCCGGAGGGGCAGCTTCCGCACGTCGGGGCGCTGGCAGAAATGGCTCTCGCCGAGCGAGGACAAGAGGCCCGCGCCATACAGGCGATAGTCGCTGGGCGTGCCGACCAGGCCGTATTCGGCTGTCCACCAATACAAGCGCGAGAGCCGCGCGGCCTCGCTCGGGGGTCCGAGAGAGGATACGGCGCTCCCGAGCTCGAGCTCCGCTGCCCGCGTTTCGACGGCGTCGGGTTCGAGCTGCTCTTTCAGTTCCGACAAGCGCCGCACGGCCTTGTCGACGCGGGCGTCGGCGGGGTTGGCGAACGCTTTCGACGCGACGGCACCGGACGCCCGCACGTATTCGGCGTAGCGCGTGTCCACCAGGATCGGCGCGTGCCCGGCGGCCTCGTGAATGATGTCCGGAGCGGGCGTGTAAGGCAGCTGGCGCGCGCTACGGATCTCCGCGGCGATGGGCAAGATGCCGAGCGCCTGAAAGGCCTGAAACGCGCGCGGCGGGATGAACCCGTCGACGCACACCGCGCGCCAGCCGAACTTCGAAAGCGCGCGGTTCATCTGTTCCACGCTCGGAATGTGCTCCACGGAGATACCGCTGTCCGCGAGTCCGCGGGCGTAGGCGGGGTGGGCGACGCGACCGAGGTGGTCTTGCAGCTGCAAGAGTACGAAGCGCCAGACCGCCTGATCCTGCGGCGTGTACCGGCTGGTGTCCTGATCGACGACGAACGGTTCCAGATAGTCTGGAATTGACCCATGTGGGGCCGGGTGGGGGAAGCTCCCGTCGACGTCTCCCGGTCCGGGGTGAGTCTCCACCGATGGAGCTTAGCTCAACTCCAACCCGTCGTTGGGTACGCCCGGGCGATGAGGCGAAAACGCTGCTGATTTGCCGCGGCGGTCGCGCTATTCAACAGCCCATGAGTCGCGATGGCCGCCTTGGACGCCAATGGCTGGGTCGAGCCGCGGGCCTGTTGTTGAGCCTGGTGTTTGGAGAGTCGGCAGCGGTCGCAGAAACGCGCACGGCGCCGGCCGAGCAAGCGTCTCGAGCGGGCCAGCCTGACGCTGCGGGCCCGGCCTGGCCGAAGTACTTCACGGTGGAGCGCCAGCCTGCCGGTGCGTTGCTGGCCGATGGTCGCAAGGTCACTGCGTCGGAGCTCTCGGCTCTGGCGGCGCGCGCGGTGAGCTCTGGGCAGTTCTCCGGCGCGGCCGTGTTTGCCGAAGGGGAGCTGGAGCGGCGCGAGCTCGTTGTCACGATGAACCGTTCCGGTTTCCGGATGGTGAGGAGCGCTCCTCGACGTTTGCCTGCGGCGCTCGGATACACAGGGGCAGCAGTAATGGCGGCGACAGCGAAGGAAAGCGGGGTTATGCCCGCTGCAACACCCCAGCCGTCGGTGAGCGCCGCCACCGTGAACGTCGTCACGGTGGGGCTGCACATCGGTGGAGCGTCATACGATGGGACCGGCCGAAAGCAGCTGGTACGGCGCTTCGAAGATCACTTCGGTGCTTTTCAGGGTTGCCACGCGCTGGCGCCCGGACACAGCCAAAATGCTTCATTCGGCGTCGATCTCTTGGTGCCGACCACAGGAGGCCGGGCGCGCGTGCGTCAGATCCGAACCCGGCTCGACGGCGGCGCTTTTCGTACCTGCATGAAACAGGCGTTTGAGGCGATTCAGTTCGAAGCGCCGCCCACCAAACGCCCCGAACACGTGAGCTATTCGCTGCTGTTCAAGCCCGTCGCGGGTAGCCTGCCCGCAGATTTCCACTGAGTGCGCAGAGATAGAGCATTTGGACCCCGCGAGGCGTCTCGCGTCTCCATCTTGTCGCTTTCGCTTCAGCGTGACTGGCGACTATCCTGTGCGCCCGGAGGTTCCCCCCATGAGTTCGCGTCTGTTCCGCCTGAGGCCGTTGGCCACCGTGAGTTTGGTGCTCGTTGCCGCGGGTTCTGTCGCGGTCGCTTGCAGCTCGGATAGCACCCCCAACACGGATGACCCCTCGTTGACACCGGATGGCACGGGTAACGGCGCTGCACCAGGGACGGGCGGGAGCACCGGCAATGGCGATCCGGTGGGACAGAGCGGCGCGGGCGCGGGTACGGGAACGAGCGGCAGCGAAGGGCAGGCAGGCGCGGGTCTAATAGATCAAAATCCCCCGGATGAGCCCGGCGCAGGCGGCTCTGGCACGCAGGAGCCGCCCCCGCCAGTTGGATTGGCCCCGAACTGCACGCCCGCAGAGGGTGACGTCGCCAACCTGACGTTGGAGTTGGTTGCTGATGGCCTGGATCAGCCGCTATATGTGACGGGTGTGCCGGGGGATGACACGCGCCTATTTGTGATCGAGAAGGGTGGATCGGTGCGGGTGATCCTGAACGGAGAGCTCTTGGAGGAGCCGTTTCTGAATCTGCCGTCGGGCCAAGGTGCCGAAGTGAATGCGGGGGGTGAGCGGGGCCTCTTGGGGTTGGCGTTCCACCCGAACTACGCGACCAACGGGCTCTTCTACGTGCACTTCTCGTCGGGCGGCGCCGACGGCTTGCCCGCGGCCAGTTCGACGGTCATCGCAGAGTATCAAGTCGATGCGAACAATCGCAGCTTGGCCAACCCCGCGAGTCGTCGCATCGTGCTGACTGTGGCTCAGCCCCAAAACGAGACGAATCACAAGGGCGGCATGATCACGTTTGGCCGCGATGGCTTCTTGCACATTGGTCTGGGTGACGGCGGTGGCGGCAACGACAACCACGGTGCGATCGGCAATGGCCAGGCCCTGAACACGCTGCTCGGCAAGATCTTGCGCATCGATCCTTTGGGGCGTGGCGTGAACAACGCCTACTCGATTCCGGAAGGAAATTTGGCTGCCACAAATCAAGCGGCCTCGGCCGAAATCTGGGCCTACGGCTTGCGCAATCCGTGGCGCTTCAGCTTCGACGCCTGCAACGGCGATTTGTACGTCGGGGACGTTGGGCAAGACACTCTGGAAGAGATTGATTTTGTCTCCGCCGCGGCGGACACCCGGACCGTTGCCGCGGGAACCAATTTCGGTTGGCGCATCATGGAGGGTCCAAATTGCCGGCCCAATGACGGGGTGTGCAACGCGCAGACGCAAGTCGGGCTGACGCTGCCGGTCGAGTCCTACCCGACACCGGGACAGCCTCGGGGCTCGGTAACGGGTGGATACGTGTACCGCGGCAGCAACATCCCATCGCTTCGAGGCGCGTACCTCTACGCTGACTACAACCGTGGCACTTTTATTCGCTTCCGGATGGAAGCGGGTCAGATGGTTGCTCGAGCAGACATCACGAATCAGCTCCGCGACGGCAACACACCAGGCCAGATCGCGTCGTTTGGCCAGGACAACGCTGGCGAAGTCTACGTGACCGCGTTCCAGCCTGGAGCCGTCTACCGCCTTGCCGCGGCGCAATAGGTCGACTCGGCAGCACTGAGGCTGTTTCTTCGGCCGCCCCTCTCAGCCCCAGCGCGCCGCGAGCGCACCTGAGGTCCGGCGCCTATTTCTACCCATCGCCCAAGTACTCGCGCCGAGCATCGCCAACGCGTACCCAAACATCGCACCGCGCGGGAGGGTTCCAGTAATGCGGTAACGCGGGGTCGTTTCCTTTCGGAACGTTCGCGCTCAGGCGCTTCGAGAAGTCCCCGAGGGCGGGCTAAGGCTGAGGGCGAGAGCGCCGTTCTAACGCTACTGGAGTTCCTGTACGGCGAGTTCATGACGACCGGCAAGCGAACCAATGAGCTCATGGGGCGCTTGTCCTACCGCCCAGAACAATCGACGCTGATCGAAGACGTCGAGAGCCCTTCGCTCGTCCCGCGTCCGCCGACGGAGAAGAACCGCGGGCTGCTCACGCTGCTGACGGGCCCGCTCTCGGGCACCATCTTCAAGCTCGACGAAAGCGGCGAGCTCACGCTCGGGCGCAGCAAGGAAGCGAGCGTGCTGATCCCCGATCCCGGGCTGTCACGCATCCACGCGCGTGTGTTTCGACGTCAGATCCCGACCCGCACGGACTTTTACATCGAAGATTGCGGCAGCACGAACGGCACATTTGTTGGTGGCGGGCAGCGCATCACAGCTCCGACCGGCTTGAGCGACGGCGTGCGCGTGGCGCTCGGTAGACGCACCGTGCTGCGTTTTTCCCTGCAGGATGCGCTGGAGGAGCAGGCGCTGATCCGCGTGCACGAGTCGGCGCTGCGCGATCGACTGACCGGTGTGTACAACCGCGGCGCGTTTGACGACCACCTGTCGAGCGAGTTCATGAACAGCCGTCAGCGCGGCACGCCGCTCGCGCTCTTGCTGTTCGACATCGACCATTTCAAGACGCTCAACGACACTCACGGCCATCAGGCGGGCGACGCCGTGCTGCGCGAGGTGGCCAAGTGCGTCCAGACTACGCTCCGACCGGAGGATGTGCTCGCACGTTACGGTGGGGAAGAGTTCGCGGTGATCCTGCGCAGTGTTTCACCGCGCAGCGCCTACGTGATGGCCGAGCGCGTGCGCGTGGCCGTCGAAGATCAGAAAACGACATGGAACGGCGGTGCCATCGGCATCACGGTCAGCGTCGGAGTGGTGCACGCGATGAACGCGAGCAGCATGGAAAATCCTGGGGCATTTGTGGCGGCGGCCGACGCGGCGCTGTACGAGGCCAAGCACCAGGGCCGAAATCGCGTCGTGGTGGCCTGACCGAGCAGCCGTGATCCGCGGAACCTGAGCTTTCCCGTACCGGCCGATTGAGCTATACGGTCCGCGGTCATGACCGCGCTCCGGCTCATCATTCCAGATCAGACCGACTATCGAGCTGCCATCGACGGGCTCTGCGCCCTGTTGCGGCAAGGCGAGCTGACGTCTCACGATGGCTCCTCCGGCGGGAGCGTCGAAGACATCGTGCGCAACATCTTGGCCGAGGTCAAAGCGGGCGGGGACGCCGCGGCGGCGCGGCTCGGCTCGAAGCTCGACGGCGCGGAGCTCTCGGCGGCGCAGTTGCGCGTACCGGAGGAAGCGCTCCTGCGCGCGCACCGCGAAGCGGACCCCGAGCTGATGGCGCTGCTCCGCCGAGCTGCCGCCAACGTGGAAGCGTATCAACGCCACATCTTGTGGAAGTCACCGGAGCCACTCACTCGCGGGGGGCGTCGGCTCGGCGTGCGCTACACGCCATTGCGCCGTGTCGCCGTCTACGTGCCCGGTGGGCGCGCGCTCTATCCCTCGACGGTGCTGATGACCGTCGTGCCGGCGTGTGTGGCAGGCGTGCGAGAGATCGCGATGTTTTCCCCGCCCAAGGCCGGCGAGATCGCGCCGCTCGCCCTGGCGCTGGCGTGGGAGCTCGGCGTGCGCGAGGTCTACCGTTTGGGCGGGGCCGTGGGGCTGGCCGCGGCGGCGTTCGGCACAGAGACCATCGCGGCCGTCGACAAGATCGTGGGCCCCGGCAACGCATTTGTCGCCGAAGCCAAACGCCAGCTGTTCGGTCGCGTCGGCATCGACTCGATCGCGGGGCCGAGCGAGGTCTTCATCGTGGCGGACGATAGCGCCGATCCGGCGTGGGTTGCCGCGGATTTGCTGGCTCAAGCGGAGCATGACCCGGGCTCGGCGATCCTGGCGACACCGTCGCGCAGCCTGGCTGAGCGAGTCGCCAGCGAGCTCGAGCGACAGCTCGCGCTGCTCGAGCGAGGGCAGGCGGCGCGGCGCTGCATCGAGCGGTATGGCGCAGCCATCGTCACGCGCGATCTGAACCACGCCTGCGCGCTGGCGAACCAATTCGCGACCGAACATCTGCAGATCATCACGCGAGAGGATGAGCGTTGCCTGTCGCAGATCGAGAACGCCGGGGCCATTTTTGTGGGCGCTCACACGCCGGTGCCCCTCGGCGACTACTACGCTGGGCCGTCGCACGTGTTGCCCACGGGCGGGACCGCGCGCTTCTCCGCGCCGCTCAGCTGCAATGACTTTCTGAAGGTCTCGAGCCTGATCCACTACACCGAAGCAGATCTCCGCGCAGACGCGAGTGACGTCATTGCGTTCGCGGAGCGTGAAGGCCTGACCGCCCACGCGCGCGCGGTGGCGATCCGTACGCGCTCCTGACGGCAG
>JAYWEH010000459.1:0-8885 GCA_043780025.1 Deltaproteobacteria bacterium | reverse complement strand
TTGGAGGAAGCCGTCGAGGAAGCGCTGTTCATCGACGAGCGCGAGGTCTCGCAGTTCGAGCAGGAGCTGTTCGAAAGGGCGATCCGTCAGCTCGAGCGCCACGTCGAGGACCGGATCCTGGTGGTGAAGCGCCACCGTGCCGAGGTTGAGCTGCGCCTGCGCGGTGCCGAGCGCGAGCGCGCGGCCGCCACGGGCTCGGACGCCCGCAGCCGGGCCGAGACGCTGCTGCAACGCGGCGCGAGCGAGCTCGAAGTGCTCGAGGTGGAGCTGCGCCGCTTGCAATTCCGTCAGGATGACGGCTACCAGCAATGGAGGAGGCATGCCCATGAGCGGCGCTATGCGCCTCCGCGCTCGGAGGCGATTCTCGACGTGGAGTTCGTGATTGGATGAGGCTGTGCACCGAGTGGAGGATGACGTGGCGCTGAAGCTCGTGCACACGGCGGACTGGCACCTCGGCATGACCTTCCCGAGCTTCGAGCCCGAAGCGCGGCTCAAGCTGTCGAGGGCGCGCCTGGAGGTCATCGACCGAATCTTGGGTCTGGCCGAGCGGCATCGTGCGCACGCGGTCCTGTGCGCCGGAGATCTGTTCGACGACCCCGATCCCGCACCGGAGTGGTGGGAGGGCCTGGCCAAGAAATTTCAGGCACGGGAGCAGGGGGCGCCCGAGTGGCAAACGCGCCCGGTTTTCCTGCTGCCCGGCAATCACGATCCGTTGACGAGCAACGGCGTGTATTCGAAGACGCACCCGTTCCGCTCCGCGCTGCCCGGCTGGGTGCACGTCGTCGATCGGGATGATTTCAGCCACGAGCTCGAAGGTGGCGCCATGCTCTACGCCGCCCCATGCCGATCGCGCTCGGAGAGCAGAGATCTGGCGCGCGCGCTCTTGCCCGCCCGCAGCGCCGGGGATGATCGCCTGCGCATTGGCATGGTGCACGGCCAGACCTTCGACCTCGCGGGTTGCCAGCTCAACTTCCCGATCGCGCTCGACGCAGCCGAGAATCGCGGTCTCGACTACCTGGCCATCGGCGATACCCACAGCCTGCGTGACGTCACGCCCAATGCCCACGCTCCCACGATGTACCCGGGGGCGCCCGAGCCCACGCATTTTGGCGAGCAGCGGCCCGGGCACGTGGTGGTCGCATATTTTCCGCGCGATCGGCGGCGACGCGCGCTGATCCACGACGAACCGGTGGCGCAATGGACCTGGCAGGAGCTTTGCTGCACCAGCCTCGAGCAGCTGCGTGAGCTCGGCGCACGGGATCTGACCCATCACGTGGTGCGCCTGATTCTCGATCTGAGGGCGAGCGTCGCTGTGTTTGCCGAAATTGAGCGGCTGCTCGTCGAATTTGAAGGCACCTCGGCGGCGCACGGCAAGATAGGCGTGTTGCAAGTCGACCGCACGCGTTTGCGCCTCGCCACCGAAAATTCGGCGGACGGATTCGCCGATGCACCGGAGGTCCTCAGAGAGACTGCCGCGCGTCTCGGCGCGCTCGCCGAGGGCGAGAGCGCCGAGGCTGAAGTGGCCAAGCGCGCCCTCTACCAACTCTATCGCTTGACGCGCGAGGCGAGCTGAGTGCGTTTTCGACGGCTGGAGGTCAGGGCCTACCGCGCCATCCAACACGCCGTGGTGGAGTTCGGTCCGGGCCTCAACGTACTGCATGGACCCAACGATCTGGGCAAGAGCACGCTGGCTTCGGCCCTCCGGGCCGTGCTGCTCTTGCCGGCGGATTCGACAGCGCATCAGCCTTTCGTCTCGTGGGATGGCGGAGAGCCGCCGCGGGTGTCTCTGACCTTCGAGAGCCCCGACGGGGTGTTTCGGGTCAGCAAGACGTTTGGCTCGTCGAGCAGTGCATTGGCGGTGCTCGAGAGCTCGCGTGACGGCGTGACGTTCCGCGAAGAAGCACGCTTTCGTGCCGTCGATCGGCGATTGCGTGAGCTGCTCGGCTGGGGCATCGAAGCGCCAGGAGGCAAGGGGGGCACCCGGGGTCTGCCGGAGAGCTTTCTCAGCCAGGTGCTGATGGGCGCTCAGGACGGCGTCACCGAGTTGCTCGAACGCAGCCTGAGCGGCGATCGCGACGCTTCGGGCCGCGAGCGCTTGCACGACGCGCTGCAGGCGTTGGCGCAGGATCCCCTCTTCAAGCAGGTACTCGAGGCGGCGCAGGCGAAGGTCGAGATCGCCTACACGCCCACGGGGCGCAAGCGGACCGGTCAACAATCGCCTTTTTTTGCCGTGTGCGAGCGCATCAACGGCCTATCGCTCGACGTGGAGCGTTTCGAGAAGCAGCGGCGGGAAAGCGAAGAGGTCTTGCTCCGGATCCGCACCTCCACCGCACTCGGTTCGGAGGCTCGCGCCGAGCGCGAGCAGATCGAGCGGCGCTTGCTCGCCGAGCGGGCCGCGCGGGCGCGTTACGAGCTGCGCGCGGCCGCTGAGCAACGGCTCGAGCGGGCATCGCGCAGCGTCGCCGAGCTGCAAGCTGCGGCGTCCGACTTGCGCGGGCTCGAGCAAGCGCTCTCGAGTGCGGGTGAACGGGAGCGCAAACGCTCGGAGTCCCTGCAAGCGGCGGACGCCGCATTGGCCAAGGCGGAGGCCGAGCTCGCAGCCGCCGAGTCCGCCCTCTCCGCTCGAAGTCGCGAGCCGCTCGGGAGCGGCGCGGCGGCGCGGGCACCGTTGAGCGCGGAGCTGTCGGCACTGCAAGCGCGGCTCGCCAGTGATCGCGCGCTGCTCGAGCTCGAGCAAGTCGTGCAGGCCCGGCAAGCGAGCTGGGCTATCGAGCAGCAGGCCGTGGCCGCGGCGAGCGTCGCTGAACGGCGCCTGTCCGAGCGCGTGTCGGTCGCGCAACGAGCGCTCGAAGCCATCCGGCGGCTCGAGCACATGGCGCATTTGCGGGAGGCCGAAGCTGCTGCAGCGCGCGCCGACCAAACGCGGCGGGAGGGGGCGGAGCTCGAGCGCCGAGCCGAAATCGCGCGCCAGAAGGCGGCTGAGCCAGCCGAGCTTGGGCTGCCGTCGCAGATCACGGCCGAAGGCGTGGAGGCGCTGCGGCGTCTCGAAGCGGAGATGCGCCTGGCAGAGGCGCGGCTCGAGGTGGGGTTGAGCGTGACGCTCAGCGCACCGAAAGGCACGCACGTCGCGCTCTCGATTGACGGCGCCGAGAGCGCCGCACGCCTGGCGGAGCCGCGGCAATTTGTGGCCAAGAGCCGCATCGACCTCGAGCTGCCGGGCAATATCACCATCGGCGCACGCGCGGGCGACGCGAGCCTGCGCGAAGGGCTCGCCCTGCTCGAGCGCCGCTGGGAGACGGAAGCGAAACCGTGGCTCGCCCTGGCAGGGGTGGCCTCGCTCTCGGCGCTCAGCGAGCGGCTAGAACGCGAGCGGGCGGAGCGGCGCGAGCGCGAGGTGGCGGCGCGCGAAGCGGCGGCGCTCACGACAAGTGCCGCGGAGAAGAGCGCGCTCGGCGCGGAGCTGTCGCTTTGGCAAGGCCGCGTCGAGGAACGGCGTCGCGCTTTGTGTGCCGAAGGCGGCGCGATCACCGGGGCCGAAGCCGCGGAGCTCGCCGCCCTCGGCGCCGGCTGGGAAAGCGCGCTGCGGACGCGCTCGGTGACCGCCGAAGGGGAGCTCGCTACGGCTCGCCAGGCGCTCGACGCGCAGGTCGCCGTCGAGCTGCGCCTGGCAGCGCGCTCGGCCAGTCTGGGGGAGAGCCTCCTGGAAGCCGAGGGGGCGCGCGACCGTCTGCTCGGGCAGACCCGCGCAGCGTTGGATCCAGGCGCGATCGCCGCGCCAAAATCCGAAGAGCTACTCGCCGAGTTCGGCCGGCGCGTGACCGACGGCGAAGCTCGGATCGAGCGCATCACCCAGCAGATCGCCGCGCTCGAGCTGAAGGAAAAGCAGGAGGCCGAGGCCGTCGCCGAGCGGCAGCGGCGCGCGCTGTCCACCCGCGAAGCGGCGCGCTCGGCGCAGCTCGCCGCGCGAGCCGATCAGGACGGCGCGCGTGAAAGCCGGCTCAGCCTGGAGGTTCAGCTCGCCGAACGTCGCCGGCAGCTTCAGAGCCTGGACGTGCGAGCGGCCGAGGAGGAGCTCTCGAGCGCTCGAGCCGAGATCGAACGCATCGGTGAAGCGCCCGAAATGACCGCCGAAGGATTGCGCAAAAGCGAGGCGGAGCTCGGGCTCGTGGAGGCGCGTATCGCCCAGATTTCGGCCGAGCTTTCGCGCGCCGAGGGCGCGCTCGGTCAAGTGGGCGGCGACGTCGTGGTCGAACGCGAACGCCAGGCGCGCGAGGCCCTGGAGCGCGCTCGCGAGTTGGAGCTCGAGCTCGAGCAGGACTACGCCGCATATCAGCTGCTCACCCAGACCTTGCGCGCGGTGGAGAACGAACAAGGGGTGCACCTGGGGCGCGCCCTCGAAGGCCCCGTGAGCGAGCGTTTCGAACGCTTGACGGCCGGCCGCTATCCGAGCGTGGGGCTGGATCGCGAGTTGGGACTGACGGGTGTGATGGCTGCCGGACAGCCGCGCGGCTTCAAGGATCTGTCCATGGGCACGCGCGAGCAGCTCGCCACCATCCTCAGGCTCTGTGTCGCCGAGCAGACGGGCAGCGCGCTGGTCCTCGATGACCACCTGGCTCAGACACACCGACAGCGCATCGTCTGGTTTCGCCGCACGCTCGAGCAGGCCGCGGACCGCATCCAGGTGATCGTGCTCACCGCCCGCCCCGAGGACTATCTGGATCCCGAGCTGGTGGCGGCGAGCCGCGATACGGTGGTTGCGGCCTCCGGCACCCGCGTCGTGGACCTGGAGCAGGTGATCCGGCGATCGTAGCAGCTCGTTCAGCCTTCAGTGTTGGCCTGACGTTCCGCTTTCTGTTTCTCGAGCAGCTTCAGCTGGAGCTGTATCAGGGCGAACTGTTGGCGTTCGCGAGCCGCGCTCTCCGCCTCGGCCGCGGCGTGTTCCTTGCGCCAGACGATCAAGAGCGCGATCAGCGAGATCGTGAGCACGAGCGCTGCCACGAACGCGGGGATCGCGGTGGTCGGGCGCGAGGGCCCCGTGCGCGACTGAATCACGACCAGACAGAGCGCGCACAACACGCACACGGCGCTGAGCGAACGGCGGCCGTTCCGGAGGGACCCGCTGTCGCTCATGCGCCGAGCCGGCTCCTCACTTGGGTTGCTGGGGAGGGGTCGTGAAGCTGTTGGAAGGATCGGAGAAGCGGCGCATGTCGACAGGGACGGGCCGGATCTTCCAGATCTCCCGAGCGTATTGGCTGACCGTCTCGTCGCTCGAGAACCGCGCCGAACCGGCGATGTTCAAGAGCGCCTTGCGCGCCCAGGTGCGCTTGTCGCGATACGCCTCTGCGGCGCCGGCCTCTGCGGCGACGTAGGCGTCGAAGTCCGCGCAGACCATGAACGGATCGGTTTCGCGCAGGTTCTGGACTATCTCGCTGAAGCGTTGCGGCTCGTTGGGGCTGAAGAAGCCGATTTCGAGCATGCCGACGACCTCGCGCAACCGCCAGCTCTCGCGGATGTAGTCGCCCGGATGGTAGCCGCGTTTGCGCACGGCCTTGACCTCCGGTGCGGTCAGGCCGAACAGGAAGAAGTTGTCCTCTCCGACTTCGTCGCGAATCTCGACGTTGGCGCCGTCGAGCGTGCCGATGGTCAGCGCGCCGTTCATGGCGAACTTCATGTTGCCGGTGCCTGAAGCCTCCTTGCCGGCCAGCGATATCTGTACCGACAGGTCCGCTGCCGGGATCAACACCTGGGCCAGGCTGACGCCGTAGTTGGGCACGAAAGCGACGCGGATGCGCCCGGCGACGGCGGGATCATTGTTGATGATGTCCGCGACGTCGTTGATCAGGTGGATGTGTTGCTTGGCGGTGCGATAGCCGGCGGCCGCCTTCCCCGAGAAGATGTATGTCCTCGGCACAATCGAAAGACCCGGGTCGCGCTTGATGTCGAGATACAGCGAGATCACCTGAAGAATCGCGAGCAGCTGGCGCTTGTATTCGTGGAAGCGCTTTACCTGGACGACGAACAAGCTGTCGGGGTTCAGCTCGACGTGGCAGAGCTCCTTCACTAGACGCCCGAGTGATTGCTTGTTGTGGCGCTTGACTTGCCAGAGTGAGTCGAGCAGCGCTTCGTCCCCGACGAAGTCCCGCAGGTTCCTGATCTGGTCGAAGTGGCGTTCAGTCCAGGCGTTGCCGATGCGCGTCGTGATGAGCTCGCTGAGCTTCGTGTTGGCGTGCAGAAGCCAGCGCCGCGGCGTTACGCCGTTGGTCTTGTTGTTGAAACGTTCCGGCCAGAGCTCGTAAAAATCCTTGAGCAGGTCCGTCTTGATCAGCTCGGTGTGAAGTTGAGCTACGCCGTTGATGCTGAAGCAGCCCACTGTGGCGAGATGCGCCATGCGGATCTGCTTGTCCTCGCCCTCTTCGATCAAGCTCATGCGCTGCAAGCGCTCGCTGTCACCGGGCCACTGCACGTGTACGATTTTGAGGAAGCGGCGGTTGATTTCGTAGATGATCTGGAGGTGGCGCGGCAACAGGCGCTCGAACATGCGCACGGGCCACTTCTCCAGGGCCTCGGGCAAGAGTGTGTGATTGGTGTAGGCCAGAGATCGCTGGCACAGATCCCAGGCGCGGTCCCATTCGAGGTTCTCGACGTCCACGAGCACGCGCATCAGCTCGGCCACCGCGATGCTCGGGTGGGTGTCGTTGAGCTGGATCGAGACCCGCTGGGGTAGATCGTCGAAGGTCCGGTGCCGCGTCTTGTAACGGCGCATGATGTCGGCGATGGAGCAGGCGACGAAGAAGTACTGCTGCTGCAGCCGGAGCACCTTGCCGGCATCCGTCGAATCGTTCGGGTACAGAACCTTAGAGATGCTCTCGCTGTCGATCTTCTGCTCGACGGCGCGGCGAAAGTCGCCTTCGTTGAACAGGGCCAGGTTGAAATCGCGCGTGGCGCGCGCCGACCACAGCCGCAGCGTGCCCACCGTGTCCGTCTTGTGGCCGAGCACATAGATGTCATACGGCAAGCCCAACACCTGATGGGTGTCGACCCATTGCGCGCGCAAGCGCCCATCCGGGTCGGTGTGCGTCTCCACGCGCCCGCCGAAGTTGACGATCTGCGAGAGCTCGTAGCGGGGCATCTCGCGCGCGCTGCCGTCTTGCAGCCAGTCGTCCCGCTGTTCCATCTGCTGGCCATCTTTTATGATCTGCTTGAAGATGCCGTAGTCGTAGCGGATGCCGTAGCCCATCGCCGGCAGCTCCAGCGTCGCCAGCGAGTCCATGAAGCAGGCTGCCAGGCGCCCGAGGCCGCCGTTACCGAGGCCCGGATCGTTCTCGCAGGAAAGCACCGCTTCGAGCTCGAAGCCGCGCTCCTTGAGGATGGTCGTCACCTTGTCGACCAGGCCGAGGTTGACCAAACACAGGCCCAAGCTGCGCCCGATCAGGAACTCGGATGACAGGTAGCAGACCAGCTTGACGTCCCCGTCCGCGAGGTACGTGTGCCGCGTCGCTAGCCAGCGGTGCACCAGCCGATCTCTCACCGCGTGCGAGAGCGCGCGATAGAGATCGAACGGTGTCGCGTCAGCGATGTCCTTCGTACACGTGTACAGCAGGTGATCGATGAGGGCGCGACGCAGTGCGGGCGTCGACATGCCCGTACGCGCTCCGGGAGACGTGAGGGGTGTGCTGTCTTCAGCTACGTCCGACTCTCGAAACATGCCTCTGGTTCCTTCCGTAATAGGGTGTCTACGGTGCCACCGCTGTCCGCGATAGGCTAGCGTGCTCCCATCAGCCGCGGGTCCGGGCTTGCCGACGAAACGACACGGCAAGCCTGGCTCTTGAAGTCTCGAGCGCCGCGCTCGACAATCCCCGCATGAACTACGACATTCCGCTCCGCACGCTGGGGGGTGAGCCGAGCTCACTCGCGAATTACCGGGGCCGCGCCCTCTTGATCGTGAACGTCGCCTCCAAGTGTGGCTTGACGCCTCAATACACGGGGCTCGAGTCGCTGCAGCAGCAGTATGCAGAGCAAGGCCTCTCCGTGCTCGGTTTCCCCTGCAACCAGTTCGGCGCGCAGGAGCCGGGCAGCGCCGAGGAGATCGAGACGTTTTGCTCCATCAATTACGGAGTGACATTCCCGATGTTCGAGAAGGTCGTAGTCAATGGGCCCGATCGACACCCGCTCTACGTGGAGCTGACCCAGGTCGCGGACGCTGCCGGCAAAGCGGGCGACATCGAATGGAACTTCGAGAAGTTCTTGGTCTCGCCCGATGGCGCAGTGCGGCGGTTCCGGCCGAAGACAAAGCCCGACGATCCAGAACTCGTCGAGGCTATCAAAGCCGCCTTGCCCTGAGGCCAACGAGCGGGCCCATGGCCGTTTTCCGGTAGCGTTTCCAGTCTTGTTCCGGCTATGCGTCCGGATGCCTTGACAGCCACCGCAAAACACGCGAGTGCACGCGGCAGGCTAAGGTATTGGAGCTACCAGGATGAGTTTTCCCATCGATTTGCGGGCGTACGCGCCTTTGACCCTGAACCCCGGCGTCGAGGCGCTGAGCCCCGCTCACGCCGAGCAGCTCGCTGCCAACATTCGCCTCGCGCGCGACAGCATCGTGTTCTTCACGGCGCTCGCTCAAGCGCGCGGCTTTGGCGGCCACACGGGCGGCGCCTACGACATCGTGCCCGAGGTGTTGATCGCTGACGCATTCATGCGCGGCGATTCGCGGATTTTGCCTCACTACTTCGACGAGGCGGGCCACCGAGTCGCGATTCAATATCTGATGAGCGTCCTCAATGGGCACTTGGAGGCCGAGGCGTTGCTCCACTACCGGGAGGCCAACTGGAAGCTGCCGGGCCACCCCGAGCGCGGCTACACCCCCGGCATCACCTTTTCGTCCGGCA
>JAYWEH010000458.1:0-8908 GCA_043780025.1 Deltaproteobacteria bacterium | reverse complement strand
GCCAGCCAAGGGAGCGACCAGTTGCCGCGCGCGCCAGAGGCTTCCCCTCCCGAGCCTCCGCCGCTGCGGTTATATGCGATGACGAAATCGGGAACGCTGATTCCATCCGGCGTTCGCAGCGTGCCCGCGAGGGCGCCAAAGCTATCTATACGCACGACGACCTGGCGAGCATCGCTCGTGACGTTCTGAAGACGCCCCTCCCCGAGCGCTCCCGAGGCACTCAGCGTATAGCGACCCGGCACGAGCCCCATGATGGAGAAGTGCCCGCTAGCGTCGGTCAGCACCGGCTCTGTGCGCTGGGCGAACGCCATGTTCTGTTCACGAGCGGCATGCACCCAGACATCCGGCAGACTTTGTTCCGCGTCATCGACGACTCGCCCGCTCAGCTGGTGCTGCACAGGCAGATTCACGGTCAGCTCGGCCACCTGCCCGTCTCGACTGAGCTCGACGTGCTGCACCGTTCCCGTCGGGTCCGAATCTGTGAAGACTTCGTAGCGTCCGAGCGGAACCGGATCGAAGACGAAGGTGCCACCACTGAGCTGGCCTTGCAGTGGCGGTCCGCCCAATGTTCTCGCGATGATCGAGAACGTCGTAGGATGGACGCCCTCTGGGCTCTCGACACGCACGCGGATTGCGCCCTCCGCATGGGCGCGAAGCACGACACTGGGTGAGGACTCTGAGCCCACGTGAACTCTCACTCGGTCCGCCCGGGGTGGTGTCCCGGCGAGCTCGACGTCGTAGTCACCCTCCGCAATTCCGGAGCAAGAGAACTCGCCGTGCTCGTCGGTTATGCAGTAGGCCACGACACCCGCGCTCGAGGTTTCGATGTTGACCTGCGCCCCGACGACCGGCGTGCCCTGCGCGGTCTGTGCGACACCTGTCACGCTTCGTCGCGCATCCAGGTTCCACACGCGCGTCACGTCCTCCGTGCCAATATCGAGCAGCTCGTGTTCTCGTGCCCCCTGACACGCCATTTCGACTTCGTAACGCCCGGACGTGAGGCCCTCGAGCACGACGCTTCCGTCCGTGCCGGGCGTGGCCGCCGTGCTCACCGGCCCCAGCAGCGTGACCGAGCCTTGCGTACAGGGAGCCCCGCCGAGCTCGAGCACCCCTGACAGCCGCACGGCTTCGCTCACGACGACGTCGATCGATGGTGAGGGTTGCGCGAGGTCGAGCTGCAGCCAATGCTGTTCGCTGCGCCAATGCGCGGCGCTCGCGCGCAGCGAGTAGCGTCCCGAGCGCAGGCCATTCAGGCGAAATGTTCCGTCCGGGAGGCTCTGGGTTGACCGCTCTAATGGGAACAGCGGCTCCTCGAGGCGTGTGATCACCAGCACGCCGGCGACGGGCGCGCCGGTGCCTTCGGCAGTCACGCGACCTGAGATCGATGATGCCGCGGCCAGGCGGATCTCGAGCCCGTCGTACGGTGCGTTGACGCCGCGCCGCTCAACCGAGTAGCCGTCAGCCCGCGCCATGATTTCGGTCGCGCCCGGGGCGACATCGAGCCGAAAGGATCCGTCGGCGTCGGAGACTCCGAGCGCGAGCAGACGCTGCTGGGCATCGGTCGCGCGCAATTGGGCTTCCACGATCGGACCGCCTGCCGCGTCGAGCACTCTGCCCGTGATGGCACTTCCTCCGTCCTCCATCGTAAGCACCAGCATCCCCGCCCGACTCGCCAGCGCGCGCTCGGTGACTGGAAGATAGCGCGGGTGGGAGGCAAGCAAGGTCGGCGCGGCGATAGCGTCGAGCGGGATGTGAAAGGCGCCCTTGGCGTCGCTCCGAGCACAAACCGGAGCGATGCAGCATTCTGCGCTCAGATCGCTCACGCACACCCGCGCGTCAGTGATCGCTCTCCCGCGCTCGTTTTGAACTCGCCCGGCGAGCGGCGCCAGCGTCGCCTGTACAGCGAGGGCTCCGCTGCGCGCAGCGGATATGCCCCGCCGCGCGTCGCGCGATTCCGACTGTGATTTATCATGAGATGAGGCGTGTCGGTGGAGATGCGATCGCTCCGACGGCTCGACGCGGCGATCGGTCGTAATCAGGTAGAGGCCGGCAAACGCCAATAGGCCCAATAGGAAGCAGGCACTCGAGGGCAGTAGCCTTCGGTGACGGCTCGGAAGCGAGAACGGATTTCGCTTGCCCATACGACACTCGTCAAGATCCCGAGACAAGACTGATGTCGCGTTCCACGCGCCGGAGCGAACCGTGCGTGTACAGTTTGCTGCTGTTCATGCTCCGAGCCGCTAGATACAGGTTGCCGTTCACATCTATTGCGGACTCCAATGCGGAGCTGAGTTTCCCTAGGGGTTCGGTAGGCGCAGGCCCGATATCCGCCTCCTGACATCCCACGACAAGACACATCGAGGTCACACCCAATTGGTTCATTTGTTAGCCTTGTCCCCGCTGACCCGGGTGCGCATACGTGAACTGCGGGTTCGCGATGGCGTCGAAGCGTTAGAAGGACGTACAGGCGAGCAGCGACCGCCGCAATCACAATGGACGACCCCAGGCGGACATCGAACTCATTCTGCACAGGTCTCGCAGACCGCGCGGGCAAAGGCCTCGGAGCCCCCGACTCTCCGAAACCCACGAACGAGCGCGCGCGCGACAAAGTCAGCGCGCCAAAATTCCAAGACTGCTGCCGATTGCGTCTGATTGCCGGGCGGCCCAACACCGTCATGAGAATTAAAACCCGTACCCAGAGGCTGCTCCCGAAGGGCGGAGGGTGATGGTGACGTTATATCCCAGGCGCTCGAGGCGTCGAATGAGGTGAGGACCTTGTGCGCGATGGCAACTGCAGCTCTGAGGTGCGGACTTCCAATAGATGCCGGTGGCTTCCATGCCGGCGTCGGTGATGCCCTGCTTACTGGCCCGCGCGCCTCCAGCCGAAACGACGCCATGCTCATCAAGGGGGGGGCCACCGGCCCATCACGTCTACTGCGAGAGGATGAGCCGCAAACCCGCAGATGACGGCATCGTGGGCCCGCGGCCTCGTGTCCACGCCTGCGCGAGCTCGATATCGGTGCCGTCGATCAAAAGAGCCCGAGCTGATCACCCGCGCGGCCCGGCCGCGCGAACGTCCCTGCCCGCGGCTCCGGAAACTCGCCGTAACCGAGCTTGATTCGCGTCGCTTCGAAGACCTGCCAGACCGCCTCCATGTAACTGCCCTCACCTCGCTGGCGCGAACCGAAGCGCGGGTCATTCAATTTACCGCCACGAGTTTCGCGGATGCGGGACAGCACCCGCTCGGCGCGCAGGGGCAACGCCTCGCGCAGCCGCGTCTCAAATACCTCCGCGACGCTGCCCGGCAAACGCACCGGCATCATCATGGCCGAGATCGCTCCCGCTTCACGCGCCGCTTCCAGGATCGGGATCACGTCTCGATCCGAGAGCCCCACGATCACCGGCGCCACGTGGACCATCACGGGCAACCCAGCGGCGGTCAGGCGCCGAATCGTCTCCACGCGCCGGCGCGGCAACGGCACGTACGGCTCCATCGCGCGCGACACTTCGTCATTCCAGAACGTCACGGACACGGAAACCCCCACCGAGGCGCGCGCGTGCAAGTCCGCGAGCAAATCGATATCCCGCTCGATCAAAGCGCCCTTGGTGATGATGTGGACCGGGTTCTGATATTCCCGACACACCTCGAGGCAACGCCGCGTCAACTCGAAGCGTGATTCAATCGGCTGGTAGCAGTCCGTGTTACCGCTGAACACCAAGAGCTCACCCGGCCAGCTCGGCCGCTCGAACGCCGCCCGCAAGAGCTCCGGTGCCCTGGGTTTGACCACCAACTTGCGCTCGAAATCTACGCCGCTGCCGAAGCCCAGATATTCGTGCGAAGGCCGTGCGTAACAGTAGGCGCAACCATGGCCGCAGCCGCGGTACGGATTGATGCTGTAGCGAAACGACAGATCGGGGCTGTCATTCTCCGCGATGACGCTCTTGCTCTGATCCTCGTAAATCTCGAGCCCGATTTCCGGGCGCTCGCCCTCGTCGTACTCGACGTGGGTGCGTTCAAAGCGATTGACCGGATTGACCAGCGGCAAGCGCTTGAACACCCGCTAAGCGTATACTGTTCAGACGTTCAGGTCAACGGCCGACACGCGTCGCCTGGCTCAATTCACGAACTTGGAGACCAGCCGCACGTAAGACGCCTGATAGTAGATGGCCGGCTCCGTAATCTCCCATGACTTGTCGTACGGGTTGTTCGGCTCCCAGCTCGTGTTCAGGTCTACGTAGGCCTTGCCGGGCGGCTGATCGCGAATCGGCGATTTGAGGCAAGCGTGATCCGCGGGCTGCCCGTTGCAGTAGTCCTTGTTGGGCCCCCCGGTGACATAGCCGGGAGCGGGGCCGAGCTCGGATGCCCGCGCGTTGTCCCACTTGGGGTGCTTGTCGCGGAACCAGTGGTGGTACATCTCGTCGGCGCAAGCGTCTCCACCCACGGCGTACATGTTCGTGAGGTAGACCAGCTGCAGCGGGTTCACTCCGTGAAACGAGTGCAGCATCCCCGCTGCGCGGTCGTAGAAGCTCTGCCGCTCCTCGGGGTTCTTGATCAACCCGTATTGGATCAGGTCATAGTTCGTGTTGCCCATCGAGGCGCGCTGATTGTTGCTGCCCCAATGGTAGTTGCTCGGGCGCATGAACGCGCGGTACAGATCGAATTGCGGGCGCATGCGATAGATGTCGAGGCTTTCGCTCTGCGTGACCTTGCGCTGGCTGATGATGCGAGCCGTCGATGCATCAGCGTGTTTTAGCCCGGCGTAGTGCAGCAAGGCGTCACCCTGGCTCTGTCGGTACAGGGACCACTGGTCCGATTTGAAGGGCTCCGTCATGCCATGGTGTTCCGCGATGTATTCGCTGTACTCCGGCTTGCCCGTCACATCGAACAGGTACACCGCCGCGGTGACCGCGGTCTGATCCTGCTCTTCGAGTGGTTTGTCCGCGTCGCCCGCCTTGATGGTGCCGTCATCGCAGGCGTCGCTCTTGGGGTGAGCGTGATAGTGTTGCCAGGCGCGCTCGGCGCGTGTCATCAGGTCGTGGGCGCGCTCACGCTGGCCCGGCAGCTGCCGCAACACTGCCGCCGCGTGCGCGAATTCGCTCGAAAGCGAGATGGTCGCGGACGAACAGACCTCAGGGTAGTAATAGCGCTTGAAATTGCTCTCCTCGGGCACGGGGTCGTTGTGCTCGATGTTGCCCAGCTTGAGCAGCGCGCCGCCTTCCAAATCATCGGGCTGCATCTTGGTGAGCCAATCCAGCTCCACGCTGATCTCGTCGATCAAGTCCGGCACGCCGTTGCCGGATTCGGGGATGCCGCCGTCGTCACCGAAGGCCTCGGGGCGCTCCGCGTACGCGGTCAGCAGCTGATGTACGGCGTCGTTCGAGAAGGTGACGTATTTGTTCGTGTCTCCCGCATCCCACCAGCCGCCGCGCAGGTCCCGCGCCGTTTTGGGATTTTCCTGGTCCTTCACGCTGCGCGCCGCGCCGTCCTGACCATCACCCATGTAGTCCGCGCGCTGGAGCCAGCACAGGTCCCCCTGGCACGCGAAAGGAGCCTTCTTCTCGAAGTTGGCCCGGTTGAAATAGAACATGCGCAGCGCCGTTTTCAGCACCTTGGTGTAGACCGCGTCGCCGATTTCGAACGGGTGTGAACGCGTCTGATGCTCCGGATCGAAGACGTAATACGTGCCCGGCTCTTTCAAGAGTGAGAAGCTGAACCACGCGCCGCGATCCCCCGAAGCGGCGTCGAGCTTGCCGTCGTTCCAGGCCGTGATGCGGCCGCTGAAGGCGACGCTGCCGTCCGCCCAGCGGCGCACTTCCATCATGGTGGGCGGCTCGTAACTATCGCTGGCGTTCCAACCCAGCTCCGGGTTGACGAGCACCGCCATCTTGACCATCTGTGGCCGATACCCGAACTGATCGACCGCGATGTAGCGCTCGAGCTTCACCGACAGCCCCTGACCTTCGGGGGGAGGGACCTTTGGCTCGCCCTGCGCGGGCGCGGGGTACGGCGCCGCTGAGGCATTCGCAGCAGCTCCGACTGGAACGCGGGGCTTCTGACCTTCGCTGATTGCGCTTTGACCGCCTGTGAGGCTGCTTTTGCCACAACTGGTGGCGAGCGCTGCAGCGAACCATCCGAGGATCGACCAGAAGCCCTGCGATCGCATTACGCCTCCGCGGGGGCCATTTGGGCCAACGCCTTCTTCAGTTCCTTGTTCGAGACGTCGCGCGTGTGCGTGGCCACGGCCCAGACGTGACCATACGGATCTTCGAGCTGGGCGTAGCGATCACCCCAGAACATGTCTTGCGGAGGCATCGCGGCAGTGGCGCCAGCGCCAACCGCCTTCTCCACGAAGGCGTCCACGTTCTTCACGTACAGCATCACGCCTCCGGTCGTCGCGCCTGCGTTGCGCGGTGTCTTGCGCACGGCTTGCCCCGGCGTGGGTGGCATCTCGTCCGACAACATTACGATCGAGTCACCGATCTTCATCTCCGCGTGCATCACCACGCCGCCAGGACCTTCCATCTTCCCCATCACCTTCGCGCCGAGTGCCTTGGCATAGAAGTCGAGCGCTTCGGCACAGGGGCTCACGATCAGGTGTGGAGTGGCGCTGCCATATTGAGCGGGCACGGCTTCGACCTTCTTGCGCTTCGGCGAAGGACTTGGGCCCTGCCGGATGCCTTTCGCGCCGTTCTTCTTCGGGGCTTCCTTGCCCGCTTTCGCGCTAATTTTTCGGGATGTGGCAGCTTTCGCTGCCGTTGCTTTCGACGTTGCTTTGTTCTTGGCTGCCGATTTTTGGGGCACTGACGATTTCTGGGGCATGGTCGCTCCTTCCGGACATTGCCGGAGATACGGTCGAATCCGCCGGGCGGCATCATAAGGACTCGCTCGCCGAGCGTCACGCCCGATGTCTCGCGAGTGGAGTTCGGCAATGGCTCGAGCGCGCCGCGATTCGGGGACGAGCGCGACACGCCGCGACACGCGACGGCATGGATTCGGGCCTCGAGCCGAGCCTTTGGCGCGCTGCGAGTGGCGTGTGCCGCCGCCGCCAGGCTAGATTAGCCGCGATGCAGCTCGGACCCTCCACGGGCACGCTTCTGGCGGCTCTGCTGCTCGCCGCCGTCGCGGCGGAGAGCTGCGGCCGCGTGGACTTCCCCGTTCCCGAAGCCTGTACGCTGACCACAGGGACCGAGATTTTCGATCGCCGCATCGCGCCGTTGCTCAGCGACGACCAGCCCAAGAGCTGTAACACCTGTCATTTGTCGGGCATCGACATGTCGCTCTTCGTGCGTCCGACGCCCTGCGAAACCATGGCCTGCTTGCAGGATCTGGGCTTGATCGACGTGATTAACCCTCTGCAGAGCAAGGTGCTCGGCTGGATTGAGCGCGCCAAGCCGGCGAGCCCTCTGATCACGGCAGCGGTTGTCGACGCCGAATACGCAGGCTTCCTGGAATGGATCCTGCACTACTCGGAGTGCGGGCGCTTCGAGTGCGCGGGCGTGCGCTGCAGTCAGGCCGAGGCGGACCCGTTTTGCGATGTGGAGCCGGAGCCGTTTGTTGCCACCGGCGTCACCGCTGACGAGGGGGGCTGCGGCGAGCTGGAGCTCGAAAAGCTGTTTCGGAGCTCGGTGTACGCGTCTCGAGGCCGTTGCTTTCCCTGTCACTTCAGCAGTGAAGCGGACGCGGCACCGGGCGCTCTGCGCTTCATCGAGCAATCCGGCACCTGCGAAAGCTCATCCCTGTCGACCCTGCGAAACGTCGTCCAGGGGGGCCTGGTCAACGTGAGCGACCCCGACCGGAGCTTGCTCTTGCTCAAGCCCCTTTCCGAAGAGGGGGGTGGTGTTCCGCACGGTGGGCACGCGAAGTTCTTCCCCGGCAGTGATCCAGGCTATGACAATTTCCGCTATTGGTTGACCCGATATGCCGAGTGCGAACGTGAAAAAGGCTGAGTTGGACACAAATGGGTTCGGGCCCTTCGGGCGGGCTCCACACTCGGGCCGCGCAGAGCGCCACGGGCTGCGAGCCGTCTCGCTGCGCGTTGCCGTCGGCGCTGCGCTCGCGCTCGCGGCCCTGGTGAGCTGTGGAGACGACGGGGATGGCGGCACGGAGATGGAGGACACCGAGGGCTTGGCGATGTGCTGCGAGATCGGTTCCGTATGCCACCTCACCGCGGACGACCCGATCGGGGGTCCGAAGCAAATGTGCCACTCTCTCGGGCATGAGAACGACCCGGCGGCGTGCCGGGCTCAATATGACAATTGTCTGGAAGTCTGCGGCGCCGAGCCCATGGAAATGGCGCATGGCTGCCTCTGACCCGCACCGGCACCGCTGAGCGAGCGGAACCATGAACCACGAGCGTCCTCACCCTCCCAAACGCTGGGCCTCGACGGCGAGCGTGACTAGCATCGGCGTCGCGCTCGCGGTCGCATCCTGGCTCGCGGTCGAGGCGTGTGCGATCTCCGTGGCTCCGAGCCGAATCCAGGAACCGGCGGGTGCGCCGCCTTCCGCGTCGGCGCCGCCTGAGCCGGGGCTCGGAGGAGTGCGGCCTGGGCGCGCGACGGGCAAGCTCAACGCCCGCTCGGTCGTCGGTTACAACCTGGACTTCCCGGGCGATTGGTCCGGGCTCGTGCCCTTCATCGATCTGATGAAGAACGCGCGCGCTTGGTCCGGTTCCTGTGAGGACGAGTCCGGCTGCGACGGGGCAAAACACCTTGATCTGGACGAACGAGGTTGGCTGCGGTCCCTGCGTTACAAAGATCGCCCCGAGAAATCTTACGCGTACGTCGAAACGGTAGTGTTTACGCGCACAGGGCAGCCGGGCTTCGACGGAGAAATCTGGATCGAATACGAGGGCACGGGCGAAATCGACATCTTCAACGGCGCGATCCAGAGCCGCGACCCTGAGCGGCG
>JAYWEH010000457.1:0-20805 GCA_043780025.1 Deltaproteobacteria bacterium | reverse complement strand
GTCGACGAACAAGGCGTGCGCCGCCAGGGCCTGCCGCTCGGGCGCAGCGTTAGCGAGCTGTTGCCTCAGGTAGGCTGCGCCCTGCTCGAAGACGCGCTCCGGTACGCGCGCTCCGGCGCGTTTCGCCTGCCACAGCACCCACAGTGCGTAACCCGAGGTCCAGGGGTGGCTCAGCTGCGAGTCGGGCCACAACCGGAACCCGCCGTCATGGTGTTGCCGCCGCAGGATCTCGCCCACCTGCAGCTCGAGCTGCCCCAGCGGGTTCAGCGGCACCGCCAGACCATAGCGCTCCGCCAAACCGGAGAGCGGCCCGAGTGGCAGCGCGCGGCTGGCGAGCTGTTCGGTGCACTCGTACGGATATTGCGCGAGCTGGTTCAGGCCCACGTCCAGGCCGACGAGTGCGCTCGGCGCGAGCGACAGCTCGAGGCCGCCCACGTCACGGCGCAACCCCGACAGCTGCCCGAGCGCCTGGGCCTCCTTTTGATCGGTCCGGCCGTAGACGGCGGTGGTCTCGAGGGACGTCGGGCTCACCACGCGCCGCAACAACTTCACCTCGTCACGTTCATTCGCTGCGCTGGCGGCGAACTCGAAGCTGGCTTCGCCGGGCTCGGTCACCTCGACCTCGAACCGCACCTCCACGGAGGCGTCTTTGCCCAGCAGCAGCTGTTTCTCGGCCGGGCCGTGCAATACGGCGCCGCTGACGCTGGCGCGCACCTGCACGTTGCCAGGGTCGAAATGCCGGCTGCTGAGGATGGCGGAGGCTTGGAAGCGATCGCCGGCGCGCAAGCTACGCGGCAGCGCCGGCCGCACCATCAACGGTTGATTCACGACCAGCGCAGCGTTGCCCACGCCGTAGCGATCGTCTTCGCTGACAGCAACCGCCATCAAACGGAAGGTCGTCAAGTTGTCGGGCAGCTCGAACTCGACGTGGGCCCGCCCTTCGGCATCCGTCAGCACGTTTGGATTGAAATAGGCGGTGGTCTTGAAATCGCTGCGGCTGCCGCTCGCGCCGCCTCCCCCGCCGTCGGCGCCCTTGTCGCTCTCGGGGCCGGGCAACAAGCGCCGCCCGAGCGAGTCGCGACTCTCCAGCGTGGCCACCGCGAGCGGCCGCGGTTCTGTAAATCGAGACACGGGGTCCGGTGCCTGGTACCCGATCAAGGACAAGACGCCTTCGTCCACGGCGTACACCGTCAGCTCCGCGAGCTGAGCGGTCCGCCCGGCGCGGCTGACTCGAAAATCCGCGCTGACCTTTTGCCGGGGCCGGTACTCCTTGGCCAGCCCCTGGATCTCGACCGTGAGCCGCCGCGCCGCCGGGTCCACGATGATCGGTGCGTAGCCCATGCGATAGCCGGGCTCCGGTGTCAGCTCGAGCGGCGTCGGCGGCGCATTCGCCGCCACGCCCTGCACGAGGTGCACGGCCACGAACGCGTTGGGCCGCAGGCGCTCGTCGATCGGGATCTCGACCGTAGGCGTCGGCCCTTGCAGCGTGATTCTCCGGTGTTCGTACACACCCGCGCGCTCGATGGTGAGGAGTGCCTCGGCTCGTTCGAATGGCGACTTGATCAACAGCCGAGCCGTGTCACCGACGCGATACTGCGATTTATCGAGCACGAGCTCGAGCTTGTGCTGGTCGTTGTCGGCCCAGCTCACGCGCCCGCCCCCGATGGCGTAGAAGCCGAGCGCGGAGCGCGCCACGCGCCCCGCACTGTCCGAGCTCGATGCGCGAACGAACCACTGTCCGCCCTCGGTCAACTGGAGCGGGCAGCTCACCGGTTCATTCGCGGTCACGACCTCACAGCTGCCCCTCGGCTCATCGACGGGCGTCGAGAGTGTACGCCAACCGTCGCTCGTCTTCTCGCGCGCGACGGTCCAGCGCCGCCGCAGCAGCTCCAGCTTGACGCTGCGCCCCGCCACCCGCTTGCCCTGCGGCGAGAACGCGAGCACGCGCGGCTCTACCGCCGACGGAGCGGTTTGAAACCAACTGTCGAATTGGGCGATGCCCACGTAGTAGCTCGCCGGGTGCACCAGCGCCCCAGCGCTCGCGCCGATGGCCTGCCGCGACACATCGCTCACCTCCACGTCGACACGCAGCCGTTCCGGGCCCGTCTGCCCCGGCAGCTCCAGCGGCAACTTCAGCTCGAAGGTTCCCGCGGGCGAGAGCTTGCCTTCACCACGCGACAGCGCATTGCTGTCGAGCGGCGCGTGTTCGAGGCCTTCACGATACGCGTCCTCGGCGGTGGAGTAGCCTCCCGAGTTCGGAGGGGAAAAACTCGTGCGCTCGCGTGTCGCGGCGTAACTGAGCTTAGCGCCGGCGAGCGGGCTGCCGAACAAATAATCGGCGCTCACGGAGAACCGCGCCGCGTCTTTGCGCAGGTACTCGGCGCTCGACTCGGCGACAGCGACCTTGAACTCCGCCGCTCGATATTCGGCGATTTCGATCGCGAGGGGATTGTCAGCGAAGCCGTCCGCTTCCAGCCGCCAGCTGCCCAGGCTGGCCCCGCCGGGCAGCTGCACGTCCGCCGCAAAGGTACCGAAGCGCGTGGTCTCGACGGCCTGTTTGCCAGCGATCTCGCCGTACGGGTCGCGCAGCAGCAGATCGAGCCGGCGCGCCGCCACCATGCTGTTGCCCCCCGTCGACTCCCGCCGCAAGATACCCTTGACCTTCACGAGGTCGCCCGGGCGGTAGATGCCGCGTTCAGAGAACAACAAGCCGTACTCGCGCTCCGGCACGGCCAGACGCATCGGCACCTCCACGCGCCAGGGGCGCATGAAATCGGCAACGCGCCGAAACGAAGTATCACGTTCGTGGCTCACCAGGAGCAGGGTATCGTCCTCGCTGCTGTAGTCCGAAAGGCGGGGCCGATAGTCGCCGGCCGGGATGCTCACCAAACCCGCGGCGTCGGTCTGGTATCGTTTGGCAATCTCGGGTGAGCGACCGAGCAACTGCACGGTAGCTCCGGCGACCGGCGCTCCGTTGCTCAAGCGAGTCACCCAGACGAGCGAGCCCTGCGCGGACAGCTTGGCAGTCAACGCCAGATCCGTGACCTGCACGAGCTGGCCATCCGAGCCGCCCGCATGGCGCCAGCCGATCCAGGCCGCGCCGCGCGCTCCGGCCCCCCCCAGTATCGGGCCGAGCGCGATCGGATGGTTGTGAAACTGATTGTCGACCAGGCTCGGCAAGCGGCTCAGAGTCGCCTTCAGGCGATCGCCGATAGTTTGCCGTTGCTCGTAGTCGTCCCAGAGTTTGTAGTAGTCGAGCAGCTGCTCACCCGCGAGCGGCTTCACGTAGACGCGCACGTCAGCGGCGTTGCGCGTGCGCAGGGACACCTCATCGAACGGCGCGGCAAAGACTTCGCCCGTGATGGGCAGGCTCACGCGCGCCGAAAAATTGCCGGTATTGAGCACGCGCTCGTGCTTTTGCGCGAGCTTCTGGCCGTAGCGATCGGTGAGCCCCGCAGAGACGCTAATGCGATAGGCAGTGGCCGCAGCCAGCGAAGTGCGCCGCGGCAGGTAGATATAGCGGCTCTCCTGGTCGTCGTCGTCAGACCAGGCGAGATCGATCGGTGGCTCGAGGCTGAGGTGCTTGCTGAATTCCGGCACCTTGACGGGGTTCGAGAGCTCGACCCAGATCGCCCCATCTGGATCGCAGCGCCCCGTCTCGTGAACGACGTGGCAGTTGGCGCCCATCACGCGCAGCGGGCCATACGTCTCGAAACTGAGCGAGTACGGCACCTCGAGCCCATCCGAGCCTTCGCTCCCAACGAGGCCCTGTGCCAGCGACAGCTCGATCGTGGAGGCGAGCGGCAACGGGGCACGCGGCACCACCACGAGTTCATCGGGAGCATTCGCGCGAGCCTGCGCCCGAAACGCCAAGCGCGTGCGCTCTTTGCCGCGTACGGCGTCGAGCCGGGCCGCCTTCTCGAGCGCGCCCGGCTTCACCGGTTGATTGAACTTCAGCACGATCTGGATGTCGGGGCGTTCGCCCTGGGCGCCGAGTTCGGGCTCGCTCGAGAGGATGGCGGGCGCGGGAGTGTGGAACTCAAAGTCGTAGGTTTGTGCGAGCGTGTCGCCATCGAGCGCGGCGATGCCTGCGGGCACACTGACCGCGTAGGCGGTGGCCGCCGGCAGACGCCCTCGCCGCGGCACGAACGTGAGCGCGCGCGAGCCCACCCATTGCCACGAGCCCGCGACCTCGGGAATCAGCCGCAGCGCGGGTACGGTTGCCTCGGCGCCATCCAGGGCGCGCAGTGGCTTGCTGAGCAGCACGTTGATGCTGCTGTCGAGCGCCGCAGCTCCGCGCGGCCCCGCGTACACCACAGAAAGCGGCCCCGCTTCGGGACCGGGGCTCGGCCCCACTGTGCCGATCGGCGTCAACTGCGGGGGACTGCCCCCGCCGGAGGCGGAGCACGACAGCACGCACAGACAAGCCAGCCCGAGCCACCGATGCCAAAGATGCCAAAGATGCCAACTCAAGGGGGACCTCCGAGCGGGTCATTCGCCCACAAACCCGTTCCCGCACAAGGGCTTCGGGGCGGGGCGCCTAAATCTTTGAACCGGCACTGCACGACCGTCGGCAAAATCGGCGTCCCTGACCCGGGGCGAAGCCTGCCACAGGGCTGCCAGCACCTGATTTTAACTCAGCTTATGCTGGGGCGTTCGGGACCAGTCGCCAGTTTCGAGCGGCACTGCTAATAAGCAAGCGCCCTAACGCCCGCGATCCTGCGGAGCCGGCGGGCAACGCGGGACTCGGCGCAGCCGGGCCGCGGCGACTCGAGGAAGCTTGCTTATGAAAAGACCACTTCGAACCTGCGCCATTCTCTGCGCCTTGGCCGCGTTGCCTTTCGTCGGATTCGCGGCGGATCACGGCGACGCACCTTCGGCATCGGAGCTCAACGAACCCACCGCCGACATCACTGACGTGTACGCCTGGATATCGCCCACCACCGCCGACAAGCTCAACCTGGTGATGGCCGTGAACCCCGACGCGGACGAGGGCGACCAGTTCTCCAACGAGGTCATCTACGCGTTCAACATCGCCAGCAAGGATGGCGGCGCAGACGATGACTCGACGCTCGTCATCTGCCAGTTCCCCGACGACAATATCGTCGAATGCTGGGCGGGTAACCAATACGTGCGCGGTGACGCCAGCGCTGACGCGGGCATTACGAGCGCCGCGGGCGGCCTGCGGGTATTCGCGGGCGTGCGCAACGACCCCTTCTTCCTCGACTACACCGCTTTCGGAGGTACCGTGACTGCGGCCCGTGGAGAGGTGGCCGCGGGTCGCGTCACCTTTGATGACTTCGGTTGCCCGGAGCTCAGCGATGAGCAGCAGGCGGCCCTCCTCGGTACGCTCAACGCGGGAGACGACGCCGCGGACACCTTCGCGGGCCAAAACGTGCTCGCTCTGGTGGTGCAGATGGACAGCAGTTTGGTCCCCGGCGACGGCGATATCCTCGCCGTTTGGGGCAGCACGCACGTGAAGTGAAGGAACCGCGCAGCATGAAAAATTATCAAAGTTCCCGCTTCTGCTTCGCTGCCCTTTCGCTGACCTTCCAGGTCGGGCTCATCGCGCTGTTCGGACTCAGTGCTGCTAGCTGCGGCACGGACGACGAAGGCGCAGCTCCTCAAGCCCCCAGCCTCGGCCGCCCCATCGATCGCGCGGGCCGCGTGGCCATCACGGCCGCATTGATCGGTACGTTCGACATCGAGGACGCCACCGAAATTCGCGACGGCTACAACCGATCGAGCATCGGTAATCCCCAATTTCTCGAGACCCTGCAACGCAATCTCGCGATCCTGGACGGCCTCGACGGCACCTGCGGCAACCAGCTCCTTTACGCCGAGGGCGAAGACGCGCCATACGGCCCGCTCGCGAGCACGTTGCTCGACGATCGCCTGTACGTGAACCGCTCCAAAGCGGGCAGCGTCTATCTCGGCGTCGAAGCGGAAGCCGCTGTGCCCGGCTTCTCGATGGGCGCGGCGGGTGGGCGCCAGCCGGGTTACGACGCCATCGAGCGCAGCTACTCGGTCCTGGCCGCGGGGGCGTTGGACGGCATCGACGACGGCGTCGAGCTCGACGACGCCGAACACGACGCGGACAATTTCCCGTTCCTGGCCGGCCCCTGATCGAGTGCGTTTGACAGTCCAGCGAGCTCTGGCGGCCGCGTTCGGGTGCACACTTTCGTGCCTGATCGCGGCCGCGGGCTGTGACGCAGCACCGCGTGTCGATACAGGGGTGGCCGTACCAGTCGGTGCCACCGCGCCGTCCGTGCCGCAGTCCACCACGCGCGGCGACATCGCCCTGAATAACCAGAGCGGCCGCATCAGAACGCTGGAGCGCCACCTGCTGAAGAAGCCCGACGATCTCGGGCTGGTGTCAAAGCTCGCCGGCGAGCTCACCCGGCGCGCGCACTTCTCGAGTCGCTTCGAAGACTTCTCGCGCCTGCGCGAGCTCACCGAGTCGTTGCCGGAGCGCCACCCCGGCGCCCCTGCCCTGCTCGTGCGGGCGCGCGCGCGCGCCACGCTGCACCGCTTTGAAGAGGCCTGGTCCGATCTCGAGCAGGCTCGAGCCTTCGGAGCCACAGACGACGAGGTGGGACCACTCCAGACCTCGATCCAGATCGCTCGGGGCAGAGACCTCCCCGCCGCGCTGGCGGCGGCGAAAGCCCGTGCAGAGCGAGCACCGACCCTGACCCACCTGGCGAGCTGGGCCGCGGCCGAAGCCGCGCTCGGGGAGTTTGCGTCCGCCGAAGATCACTACCAGGCGGCGCTGCGCGCGTACCCGGACGTTTCGCCGTTCCCGGTGGCCCAACTGATGTTTCAGCGCGCGTTGATGTGGGCAGAGCTCGCTGACGACCCGGCGCGCGCCCGTCCAATGTACGCCGAGGCCGTGCGTCGCCTGCCCGGATATGTCGTCGCCAACGTGCACCTGGCCGAGCTCGAGATAGCCGCGGGTGAAGGCGCGGGTGCACAGAAAAGACTGAGCGAGCTCGTCGCGCACTCCGACGATCCGGAAGCGCTCGGCTTGCTCGCCGAGCTGCGGCTCGCCAAGGACCCGAACGACGCCGAAGCCAACGCGTTGCTCGAGCGTGCCCGTAGCCGCTATGACGCCCTATTGTCCGAGCACCGCGCGGCCTTTCTGGACCACGCCGCGGAGTTCCTGGGTGGGCCCGGCAAAGACGCGCCGCGCGCGCTGCGCCTCGCACTCGACAACCTCGAGCTCCGGCCGACGCCGCGCGCCCACGAGCTGGTGATCGAAGTGGGCGCCGCGGCGAACAACGTGCCCGTGATCTGCCACCACCTGGAGCGCGCCACGCCGCTCGCGCCTGTCAGCCGCAACCTGGCCAGCCTGATCGCGCGCGAAGCACCCCGCTGCGCCCCACGCTAGACCCTCGACCCGGAGAATCCTGATCGGCTCCTGGCGAGAGCGTGGCCCTCGTGGGCAGCACCGGTAGCGGGAAGAGCAGGCTCGCCAAGCTGATCTTGCGCTTCTATTAGCCCCAATCGGGCCAGATCCAGCTGGACGGGGTGCCTATAAACGAGCTCGGGCTTCAAGATCTGCGGCGCGTGATCGGCTACGTCGCTCAAGACATCTTCCTGGCGGACGCCAGCGTGGCGGAGAACATCGCCTACGGGCTGGACAACCCCTCACGGGAATCCATCGTGGCCGCGTCGGTCGCCGCGGAAGCGCACGAATTCGTCACGGCGCTGCCACAGGGCTACGACACCGAGGTCGGGGAGCGCGGCCAGAAGCTCTCCGGCGGCCAGCGCCAGCGCATCGCGCTCGCGCGCGCGATCGTCAGAAACCCGCGCCTGTTCATCCTGGATGAAGCCACGAGCGCCGTCGACAACGAGACCGAAGCGGCAATTCAGCGTTCGCTCCGAAAATTGGTGGTCGACCGCACCAGCGTGATCATCGCGCACCGGCTGTCGACGGTGCGACATGCCGATCGCATTCATTTGATCGAACAGGGCCGCATCGTGGAGTCCGGAACGCACGACAGTCTGGTCGCCCAAGGTGGCCGCTACGCCCTGCTCTGGCAAATCCAAACGGGCGCCGGGCCAGGCTCCGAGAGCGCGGCAGCGCAATGAATAGGGCCTCGACCAACCGGGGGCACTCGAAATTCCCATCGCTTCATTGGAACCGGCGTACTAGACCCTGGGCGTGGGAGGGTGCACGAGGTGCTCTCCAAAGCCTCGCTCTTCAACGCCAAGGTAAAGATCCATGTATTATCTCGCAATCCGGCAATTCGCTCGCACTCTGAAGAATCTCGACGCCATCCTCGGCAAGGCCGTGAGCCATGCCGAAGCACGCAAGTTCGACGTCAACAACTTCTGTAGTAGCCGGGTATTCCCGGACATGTTGCCGTTCACGGTGCAGATCCGCATTGCCACCGACATGGCCAAGGCCGCCGCTGCGTCGCTCTCCGGCAAGGAAGCCCCGAAGTTCGAAGACAAAGAGACCACGGTAGAGGAGCTACGCGCCCGCATCCGTCGCTGTGTCTCGTTCCTCGACGGATTTTCCGCCTCGGACTTCGAAAAGACAACCGAGAAGACCTTGATCAAGGTGCCTTATCCAGAGGGCAAGGCGCTCACGGCTGACGAGTATCTGTTTGGCCGCCAGATCCCCAACTTCTTCTTTCACGTGAGCGCCGCGTACACCCTGCTGCGCCAGGGCGGCGTCGAGATCGGCAAGGGCGACTTCCTCGGTTCGCTCAACCATCTGGATGCGTGAAGACACGTTTTCGGGCGCGAGCAGCACTCGCGCCCGAAACCCGACCTGCGATATCGAATAAATCCATGCCTCCGCGCCGTCTCTCGCCCAATGCCGCCCGTGCCCGCACAGCGCCCACCGCTCGTGCCCGCAAAGAGCCCATCACCCCTCGTGCCGGCAAAGAGCCCGTCACCCCTCGTACTCGCACAGCGCCCGTCACCCCGACCGCGCCCGCTGCTCGAATCGCCGCGCCCAAAGCCGCACCAGTTCCCCCAACCGCGTCAGCGGCTCGGGCGGCAATCCCGGAGCTCGAAGCGATTTACGGCTTACACAGCGGGCTCGAGGTGTTCGCGCGCCGGCCTGCTGACATCGTGCACATCCATTTCGAACGCGCGGTGCGACCACAGATCCAAAATCTGCTGCGCTGGGCTGTCGAAGCCGACGTGCCACATGAGGAAGCCACGGAGCGTGCCCTCTCGGTCCGAACGGACTCCAAGCAACATGAAGGCTTGTTGATCGAGGTGCGTCCGCGCAGCTGGTCGTCAATCAAGGACCTCGCTCGCTGGCTGGTGACGGAAAAGGCCACCGCGGTCGCGCTCGATCAGGTGCGCAACCCCCAAAACATCGGCGCGATTTTGCGCAGCGCGGCGTTCTTCGGGATCTCGGCGGTGATCCTCGGCGCTCCCTCTCCGCACCCAGGCCTGCCGCCATTTGCCTTGCGCGTGGCCGAAGGCGGCGCCGAACATTTGCGCTTCGCGCGCACCACCGATCTCGCGGCGACGCTCACCCAGCTCTCGGCGGCTGGCGTACAGATCCTCGGCACCGACAGCCACTCCGGCGTTGCGCTGTCGAACACGCCGCTGCGCTTGCCGACCCTGCTCGTGCTCGGCAACGAACGCGTCGGGCTCAGCCCGCGCATTCGCGCGTGTTGCCACGCATCCGTCGGAGTGTCCGGCTCGGGACAGCTGGACTCGCTCAACGTCGCGGTCGCGGCGGGAGTGATGTTCGCCGATTTGTGGCAGCGGAGGAAGGGCTAGGTTCAGAGCAGGCGTTCGTCGAGCAGCACCACTCGGATGCTTTCGTTACTACCTCCGCCGGAGAGGGTCACGCCCAGCGTCGGGTTGCGTTGGCCGGGCTCCAGGCTGCTGCGCTCGACTCGTCGCGTATTTCGCGCGGGTGGATCGGGGCTTGGCCAAGCGCAGTGCCGCGTTTGGAGCGGAAGCGCTCGCGGTCGCCCTTCGCCAACTCGCCGGTTTCGATGCGTAGGCGCGCGGCAATACCCTTGGCCCCCGGGGGGACGCGCATTCGTCGATCCTTCAGGAGCTGGTGCAGCTCTTCGCCGACGCGCTGCCACTTCGTTTCGTCGCTGGGCGTACCCGTGAAGATGACGGAGAGCACGACACCCTGCTCGTCCGCCAGGACGTTGAAGATGCCGATGCCTGTCGCGGGAGCGAAATCACGCGCAGCCTGGTAGGCGGCATGGTGAGCAGCGCTGGAGCGGGAAAGGCCGCGTTCTGCGTCGAGCGCCGCGAGGCCCTGGCTGAGGCCGCCGTCGGAGGGAGGTACTCGCCTCAAAGGGCTCTCGACCCAGCCACCTAGCAGCGCTGCGCGCCGCAATCCGTCATTCAGACCGAGGTCGATCACGCGCGGCGGCGCGCTGCCGGGTAGGCTCGCGGGGGGCATAGTCGTGTCTGTAAAGGCTTCCGCCTCCGCAGCTTCGACCACGTCCGTTTTGTGTGGGGTGGGGGACGTCATCGACCTCGCCGCTGCCATGGCATTCGTCGGCAGCGCGGTCAGCGGTGCCTGCGGACTCACTCGCAGGTCGTCGACGTCGAGCGACAATTCGACGCCCATGTCGACGTTGAACAGATGCCACCGAGGCAGAGGTCGAGACGACAGCGAGTGCTGCGACGTCCAGCGAATCCCCACTCCTGTGCCGACGTGCAGCGCCAGCGCGACCAGCAGCGCCAGCGCCGGGTGCAGATGCCTCGGGGAGCCAGCCGCACGCGCCATTTCAAAGCCCCAACGCTAGCGCGGCACGGGCAAGGCGCTTGCGCTCAGGATGCCGCCAGCGTCGATCCATCGGTGCGCGCGAAACGCCGGACGAGGCGCTGGATGAAGACGCTCGCGGCCAACATGACGGCGGCTCTCAGCAGCCCCTCGCCCAGCGCCGTCAGGTCTCTCGGGCCGAGGGCGTGGGTGAAGGGCAGCAGCCAGGGTAACAGCGCGGAGCTGACCCCCAGTTGCCCCGGAAAAGAGTAAACGGTGAAACTGCCAGCGAGCACGTGCACGGCAGCAGAGCCCATGAGAGGCCAGCGTGCCCCGAGGCGACGCCGGGCCGCTAGCTCGAGCACCAGAGCGCCCAGGAGCACCGGCAAGAGCCGCGTGTGCACGAAACACAGCACGTGATAGGCGTCGATGATTGCAGCATTGACCTTCACGTGCCGAATCGCCTCGGGCAGCAGGCTCACTAGCGCGGCTGTGGCGATCGGAACGCCGAGCCAGCTGAACACGGGCCCAGCGCCAAAGACCAGCGCGGGGAAGCGAGCGGCCATCGAGCGCAGCTCGGGGCGCTCCAGCATGCCCTGCGCGAGGCTCTCCTCCGTGCCGAGGCGTGCCCAGGCCGCCTCCCGAGCTGCGACGAGCTCGGCGTTTTTCGTGAGCTCGGTGTGCACCAGGTCGTCATGATGATCGCGAAGCTCGCGCAGATAGCGGCGCACGTGGCGAGGAGCGACCCCGGCGCGCAGCAGGCGTTCGCGCAGACTCTCAAACCGTTGCGACATGGCTTGCTCCTTCCAGAACCTGAGAGACCGCGCGGGTGATGCGATCCCAGTCGCGAATCACGCTGGCCAGGCGCTTCTTGCCGGCCGCCGTGACCAAGTAATAGACGCGCGTGCGGCCGTTGACGGGTTTGCGCCGTGACTTCAAGCAGCCGCTCTCCTCGAGGGCGTGAAGCACCGGATAGACGACGCCCTCGCCCAGCTTGATGGCCTCGCCCGTGGCCAGCTCGATCGCCTGCACGAGCTCATAGCCGTACATCTCCCGGTCCGCCAGCAGGCGCAGGATCAAGATTTCGGGCACACCCGTCATGAAGGCAGGGTTCGTCTTGGAGGCGGCGGTCATGCAGGATACCTCTCAGTTCAAGGTATATGCCTCGAACCAAAAGGCATGTCAACCCCGGGTCCAGGCGAAAGCCCGCGCGCCTGGCGCCAGCTCGGGCTCACGGTTGCTACGACGAGTCCAGCATGTCGCGGTTCGACGCGAGCTCTTCGGGGCTGACTGGAGCGTGACAGCGAACCCGCTCGATGCGGTCGCGGAGCTCGACGAGCTTCGCTGCCAGGAGGCTCTCATTCACCATCGAAGATCCCCTGCAGCGCGACTCTCGCAAGCCATGCATCGCGCATCCGATGGTACCATGGCCGATCGATCTCCAGCTGAGCCAGCACGCGCGATCGCCAGAAGGCAGCGCTGCCTGGCACAGCCTCGTACACCACGACGCCATGATCGATGAGCTCTTCCAGCAACGGAATTGTCGCTTGTTCGAGGCGCACCACGTCGACTTCCCGCCCGATCCGTTCGCTCACCTGCGCAGCCAACTCGCCGAGCCGTTCCGGCGCGGCACCGAGGAGCGCGAGATCGACATCCGACCCCGGCTCCGCGCGCCCCTGTGCTTCGGAGCCGAACAGCACCGCGACCGCCACGCCCGCGTGCCGCGGCAGCACGGCCCGGAGCGCAGCGAGAAGTTGCGGGGAAGGCGGAGTGCACACGGAAAGGAGCATAGCATGCTCTCGGCCCTGGAATAGGCTGCTATCCTGACTGCGCTCCAGCCGTGGACCCGCGCTCTGCGTCGAGCGCCGCGAGGCCCTGCCTGAGGCTCCTTGGCCCGCGGTAGTTTGAGGACGGCGTGCTGGCTCAGTTAGGCCCGGCGAGTTAGCCCGGAACGGCTTCGACGAACAGGTACTCGTGCTGGCCGTCGCGCGTGGTCAGCGTGCCCTTGCCGTCCTTCTCGCCGACGACGAACTCGAGCCCGCTCATGCCAGGCACGATCGTGATGAACGAAACCGTGTCGTCGGCGTTCGTGCGCGACGCGACCTCGCTCGCGTACTCGCCGAAGTCGAACACGGTCGCGTTACCCTGCTGGCTCACCGCGATCTCGCCCAGCGGGCCGCTCGTGTAACGCGCAGCGAGCTGGCCCGCCAGCGTGGCCTCCGCGGGCACGGCCATGAGCTTGCGCTCGGCCGCGAGCCGGTCGAAGAACGCCTTGGCGTTCGCGGCGAGCTTGGCATCGGCCTCGGCCTTGCCATCGAACAACACCTCGAGCAGCTTGCGCTGAAACAGGCTGCGGATGATCCACCCCGGATCGCCGTTGGTCAGGATCACCGCTCCGATGCCGTGTTCGGGCAGCCACATCATGTCGCTGTGAAAACCGATCAGGTCGCCGCCGTGGTGCACGACGGGGACACCCCAGGTCTTGTCGACCATCAGGCCCATGCCGTAGGTCGCGTCAGTACCGATGGCGACCTGCGGGGCGCGGCGGGCGAGCAGAGCATCCTTGCCGATGTATGCCTTGCCGCCGACCACGCCCTCGGCGAGCTCCATTTGCACGTACTTCAACATGTCGCGGATCGAGCTCCACGCGCCGCCGGCAGGCCGCACCGGCACCAGCGAAGTGTTGACCTTGGCGATTGCGAGTGCCGGTTTGCCATCGACGTCGGGTGCGTGCGGCACCGCCGCGTTGCCGGCCTGGCCCTTCGCAAAATCGAACGTCGTCGCGGGCATGTTCAGGGGCCCGAACACCTTCGCCTGCATCGCTTTGTCGAACGCGACGCCGAGCTCGAGCTCCGGATACGCGACGTGTCCGCCGATGAACCCCGCCGCAGCCGCCAGCGGGTTCGAGTACTGAAACAGCTCGCCGAATTTGCTCGTCGGTTGCATCGTGCCGATCGTCTCCATCACGCGCGATGGCGTTACCCCGGCCCACTGAAACAGCCACTCGAAGTCCTGGCGCGGCATGCCGGTGCACGCACAGATGAGGTGCTTGACCTGTACCTTGCTCGTCGTATCAGCGTCACCGAGCTTGAACGATGAGAGCAGCTGGGTCGCCGGCGTGTCCCACGTGATTTTCCCCTCATCGACGAGCTTGGCGAGCATCAGCGTCGCGAGCGCCTTGGTGTTCGATGCGATCGCAAACTTCGTGTCGGCGTCCACCTTGGCCGGCTTGCCGCGCTGGCGCACACCGACACCGCCCGCGTAGACGACCTTACCGTGTTGGATCACACCGAACGCGACGCCCGGCACCTCGGTCGCCTTCTCGGCATCCTCGACGAACTTGACGAGCGCCGCGATGCGCGCACCATCGAGCTCGCGCGCGGGCTTGCCCGCAAAGGACTCGCGCGCGCCGCCCTTGGGCAGGAGCTTGCCGAGCATCAAGCCGATCTGCGCGCCGCGTTTCTCGGCCACGGCGCGTGCCGCGTCGAACAGCACGACGGTCCACACGCCGTTGGCGAAGCGCGCGTTCGCGCGCACGATGCGCTTCAGGTTGGGCGGCACGTCGTAGTCGTAGCCCCTGAGCTGGGTCCACCCATCGTTGTCCGCGGAGGCGACACTGGTGATCAACGCAAACGACGCCTTCCCCTGGTAAGCGGCCCACGCCTGCGCGACCGAGTCGTCGGCGTCCTTGGCCTCGCCGAGGTCGTAGATTGCCACGAAAGATCCGGACTCCGGCGCCTCCAGGATTGTGCCCGTACCGCGCACGCGCAGCGTCCATTGGGCCGGCGCGACGAAGGTGTTGCCGGAAACCGTCGCCATCGGCGTGTCGGCGGCGAGCGGCGCGGCAGGCGCTTCGACGGGGCCGGGCTCCGGCTTTGCCGGTTCGGTCGAAGCGGGGGGAGCGGCGACTGGATTCGCCGGGACAGCGATGGGGCTGGGTGAAGACGAGCAGGCGGCCAGCACGAGGAGCAGCGAGGAGAGTGTTCGCATGGAACGAATCTATCGCAGCGCTGCCGCGACGTCACCCATCGAGGCGTCGCGACCCGACCAGACCCCGGGGGCGTTTCGACCCGACTACCTCGCAGGCGGCGGCGGATCGCCTGTCACTAGAGTTTGAGCAAATTGGTGAAGGGCTTTCTGTTCTTCCAGCGGTAGGTGCGAAAGTCCCGCGCGTCGGTCGACAAGATTCGCCCCGAGCCGAGTTCCTCAGCCAAGATGACGAGAGATGCGTCCGCCAAGTCCATGGGCAGGTCTCGATACTTCTTCATCAGCACTTCGACCCGGGACAGATGCGCCCGCTGCATGGAGAACAGCTCGTACGCTCCCCCGGCACCCGCGGCGACGAAGCGCTCGAGCGCCTCGGGTCCGAGGCGCGTAGCAAGCAGGTGGCACGTTTCCGTGAGCACCGCCCACGTCGTAATGAGAGGCTCGGTGAGACCGCTGAGCGCTTGCTTCGCAAGCCCATGGTGGCGATCCCGTACGCTCGCCAGAGCCAACCAAAACCCGGTATCCGCAATGATCACGTAGCACCCCGACGCCGGCGCGCTGGCTGCTTGCCGGCTTGTCGCTCGATCTTCTTGGGCTTCGCCCCCACGTGCTTATGCAACATGGATTCGTGCAGTTCCGACTTGTATATCTGGGACAGATCCGGTTGCGCGCTAGCACAGCCCACGAACTCATCGAGCAGGGCGCGTGGACCAGCGGCCCCCGCCACTCTATCAAAATAGCCTTCGATGGAGGCTCGAATGAGCTCCGTGGTGGACTTACCGGTGCGCGCCTGCAGATGGGCCAACTTCCGCGCGAGCTCGCCATCGAGCCTGGCATTGATGCGTCCTGACATACATCATGTATGACATATTCCAGCCGCGCCGTCAATGTGCTCCACTGGCAAATCTGATGGACGAGAACCTCGTCCACTGTGGTCGGGGACAACCAGACGTCTGAACAGAGCCCAGTCGACGAAGCGCGCTCATCCGCCTTCGCGTTCAGCGCTTGGCGGCGAAACCGAGGCCAGTCTCGACGGTGAGGAGCCCGCGTTCGACAAGATCATCAACAACCGGGGTGGCGTTGGAGCTGGCGCCACAAGGATTGCTGCTGCCCGGGCACCACCAACTGCACGACGTGTACGACGCGCCAAACCTGTGGTTGGACTGGCTCGGGCGACTCCTGCAAGCCCGAATGCACGCGACGATGCACCCCGCGCTGTCCTCGACCTTGGCGCCGAAGTGAGACTCAACGCCGCAAGCTATCGAGCACCGCCGCCAAATCGCCCGCGAGCTCCGAGCGGATCTCCACGGGCCCGGCCCCGAGATCCACGCGCAGTGACGCGCAATGCAGACACGTCCGCTCGAGCCCGTGGCGGTGCTCGAAATGGAGGTTCGTGGCGCGTTGGCCGTAACGCGCGTCGCCCACCACGGGGTGGCGGATGGACGCGAGGTGCCGGCGCAGCTGGTGCTTGCGGCTGTGCTCGGTCCACACGGAGAGCAAACTATGGCCGCCGATCACCGCGTCCCGTCGGTAGCGCGTCTGCGCTGGCTTGGCCTTTGCCCCATCGCGGATTGGACGATTGATCTTGCCCTTTTCGCGCACCACGCCGTGCGCCAGCGCCACAATCCTCAGCTCGCCCTCTGCGAGCGCCGCGGCCAGCGCGGGTACGTCGTCGGGTCGCCGAGCGAACCAACACACGCCACTCGTGTCGCGATCGAGGCGATGCACCGGCGTGAGCTCCGGCAAGCCGAGCGCCTGCCGCGCGCGCGCCAGCAGGTCCCGCTCGAGTGTCCCCTGCCGCGCGGTGGCTTCGAACGGCAACTTGTCGAGCGCCAGCGAGCATGCGTCTTCGAACAACACCCGCGGGCGCGCGGCGGGCTTCTGTTCGAGAGCCACCACGCTCTCGAGCGATTCACTGAGTGGGATCATGTCGAGCCCCTGCACCCCATCGCAGGAGTAACCGAGCGCCGCAAAATGAGAGAGATCACGCGCCAGCGTCTCGGGCTCGCACGAGACGTACACGATGCGCGCAGGGGCGAGCTCCGCCAGGCGCATGCGCACGTTCGGTGTCAGGCCCCGGCGTGGGGGGTTCACGAGCACGGCGTCAAAGCGAGGCGCCGCCACGCCCTCCACATTGAGCCCCGCCAGAAACTCTTCGGCATCACCACACCAGGTCTCGAGCGTCAGAGCTTGCGCGCTCGCGGCGTTGCCGAGCCGCTCGAGCGCCGGCGCAAAGCTCTCGACCGCAGTGACCCTTGCGCCCGCCGCCGCGAGCCGCAACGCGAGGGCGCCCGACCCCGCGTACAACTCGAGCACCCGGAGCCCGGCGAGCCCGTTGCCCTGCTCGAGCAACGCCTGAATGCGCTCGTGCAACCACGCCGCGCGCGTCGAGTGCACCTGCGTGAACGCGCCATGCGACGCGTAGTGCCAGACCCCACCGGGATACAGGTGGTGCGGCTGTGCCTCAGGCCCGGACAGCAGCGTGAGCTCCGTTCCCAACATTTGCACCGCGCCCGGCTTGCGAAAGCTCACCGCGAGCCCGGCCAGCTGCGGCAGCCGAGCGATCAAAGAGTCTCGGCAGCGCTCGACCGCGTGCTTCGCCGGTTGCCCGGTGACCACCAGGCACACCAGCACTCCCCGATCACACAGCCGCAAATCCACCCCGGTCAGCGGCAGCTCGAGGGGCAAGAGCTCGCGCAACGCCTGGGCCACGCGCGACAGTTCCGGCGCCATCACGCGGCAGTGTGGAATGTCCACGACGTCATGGCTGCCCGCCGCGTACAAACCCAGGTGGCCGCGCTCATCCGCCACCAGCTTCGCCCGCAGCCGGTAATTGACCACCACATCGGCGGGCACCACCGGCAAGCGCTCGACCGTCGCCAGCTCGGGATAGCGCGCGAACGCCACATCCAGGTGTGCAGCTTTGGATGCGAGCCCCTCTGGATAGGGTCGCCCGATCAACGGGCAGCCCGGGCAGCGCGGCGCATGCACGCAGGTGATCGAGCTGCTCGAGGGCAACATCGAGCCGCTCGAGGGCAACATCGAGCCGCTCGCGATCACCTCAGCGCATGGCAAAGAAGATGGCGACGCTGGCGCAAGCCACGGGGATCACAATCCACGCCACGGAAACCCACACCGGCTCGGCATACAGGCTGCTGCGCCACGAGGAGGTCTGCTTGGGGAGCCCCTGCGCGGGGGCGATTTTGTCTGCTGAAGTCATAGAAAAAAGGGCCTTCGGGCACGACCCCGAACCGGCGACCTCACGATGTGTCTACCGCGCCTGGAAAGCAAGGCCCCAAAATGGCCCGCCCAGCCGCTCGAACGCGCGAGGCGGCGGGAACGGGCCCGTACGGGCGCTTCAGTGCCAGGCGTCGGTGATGCGCGGGGGTTGCCCGGTGCGATCGTGCTCGTCCAGCCGCGCCTGTGCTTCAGCGACGCAGCCGACACACGCTGCAAATCGCGAGCCGTGCTGGCAGGTGAGTCGGGTCGCCGTGGCGGGGCGAGTGGTCAGCTCCGTGGGGTCGAGGTGGCGACCGCAAGCGATGCAATGGATGTGCTTGCTCTCGGTGTTGGGGGTCCCACTCGGCCCCTTGCCAACGAGCGCTTGGCGCTCGCGTTTGGTGAGGCGCTTCGGTGACTTGGGCATTGCCCCGATTCTAATACGACGAATTCGTCGAGGCGAAGGCTCATTTTTCCGCCTTTGGAGGGGCCCCGATCCCGCTCAGTAACGCCGAGATCAACTGCCGCTTGAGCTCTTCCGGGGGTGGAGGCGCAAAGGGCAGCCGATCGCCGAGGGCCCGGGCGGCCATTTGAGGCAGGGTTCCGAGGGAGAGGGTCGCGCCCATCAGCGCGAGCGGGTGCAGATCGGTTCGCAGCTGTCCGCTGCGCATGCCCTGGGCCACAGCTTTCACGATCAGGGGTATATGTCCGCGGCTGAAACGCTCCGCCAAGCTCTGAAGCCGCGCGTGCGAGCTCAAGGCCTCACGCAAGACGAGGCGCACGACCTGAACCTCGACGGAGGACAGGTTGGCGATGCGCCCATACAGCCGCTCGACCTGCGCGGTGAATGCGTCCGTGCCACCGAGCGCGGCCTCCAGGTCGGCGAGCAGGCGCACGTAAACGTCCTCGACGACAGCGAGGAACAGGTCGTCTTTCGTAGGAAAGTAGTAGTACACCATGCCGATGCTGGTGCCGGCGTCGCTGGCAATGCCGCGCAGTGAGCTCGCGTCCACGCCGGTGGCGGCGAAGCGCTCGCGAGCTGCCAGCAAGATGCGAGGGCGAATGTCCGTTCGAGGGCGAGGCATGTCAAGCGAGCTTCTTGCTGAAACGAAGTGAGGCGAGGCTGACGAGTACGCCCAGAATCCCGGCCATCCAAACGAGTTCGAGCCAGAGCTCCCTCACGCCGACGCCGCGGAGCACGATCCCGCGCACGATGCGCAAGAAATGAGTCAACGGCAACGCTTGCCCGAGCCATTGCGCGGGCCCAGGCATAGATTCGAACGGAAACATGAAGCCGCTGAGCAATATATTGGGCAAGAGGAAGAAGAAAGACATCTGCATGGCTTGTTGTTGAGTGCGGGCCACCGTGGAGAAAAATAGGCCGAGCGCCAAGTTCGCGCTGATGAAGACAAAGGCCAAAGCGTACAGCGACAGCAGCGAGCCGACCACCGGCACATCGAACACCCACCTGCCGAGCAGCAGAATCAACGTCATCTGCACGTAACCAATGGCCACGTACGGCAGGATCTTTCCTGCGATCAGCTCCAGGCGCCGGACCGGAGACACGATCAGCTGCTCGAGTGTGCCGCGCTCGCGCTCGCGCGCGATGGCCATGGCGGTGAGCATCACCATGGTCATAGTCAAGATCACTCCAACCAGGCCGGGTACGACGTAGACCGCCGTACGCAGATCGGGGTTGTACCAGATGGTCGGCTCGAGCCGAATGCGGTCGAGCGTGCCCCCGACCGGCAAGGCCAACACCGCGAGCCCTGCCGAGCGCGCCGCGACGAGCGAGGCCGCCGTGTGAGTGGCGCTGGCGACGACTTGAGGATCCGAGCCGTCGACCACCAACTGCAGTGATGTCGGCTGCCCGCGGGTCAGATCGGAGGCGTACCGAGGCGGCACCACCAGGGCGACCCGCGCGCTGCCCGACCCGAGCGCTCGCTCGATTTCCGCGTAGCTGCGCATCTCACCGACCAGATCGTAGAAGCCCGTCGCCTCGAGGGAACGCGCCAGATCCCGAGACTCGGCGCTCACGTCCTGGTCGAAGACGACCGTCGGGATGTGGCGCACGTCGGTATTGATGGCGTACCCGAACAGCATCAGCTGCAAGAGCGGCAAGGCGATCATCATCGCCAGGGTCATGCGATCACGCCGGAGCTGCAGCAGCTCTTTTTGTGCCACGACCAGAGTCCGCGACAGCATCAGGCCCCCTGTTCCTTCTGCTGTTCCTCGCGCACCATGGACACAAACGCATCTTCGACCGTAGGCCGCACCTCGTGCGCGTGCGTGAGTTCGGTGCCCGTGCGCGCCATCACATCCCGGGCCACCGCGAGGGGGTCGGCGTGATCGCGCGTGCAGAGCCGAATCAAATGGCCGTAGTGCGCGACCTCGTCCACGCGGGGGTCGGCGCGCAGCCCCCGCACCACTGGGTCGGCGTTGCCCACCTCGAGCTCGGCTGCGCGCAGCCCGCGCCGCTGTACGATCTCGCGCGGCGTGCCGGTGTCGAGCAGCCGGCCCCCGAAGATGAAGGCGATTTCGTGGCAGCGTTCGGCTTCATCCATGTAGTGCGTGGTCACCACGATGGTCGTGCCCCGATCGGCCAGGTGATGGATCTGCTCCCAGAATTCACGCCGGCTCACGGGGTCCACACCGGCGGTGGGCTCGTCCAGAAACAGCAGCTGGGGTTCATGGATGGTGGCACTGGCCAATGCCACTCGCTGCTTCCAGCCACCCGATAGCGTGCCGGCAATCTGATCGCGGCGCGGCCCGAGCCCGCTCGCCCCGAGCACCTCGTCCACGCGTGCAGCGCGCCGTTGGCGCGGCACACCATAGATGCCCGCGTAGAACGCCAGATTCTCTCGCACGCTCAGATCTTCATACAGGCTGAAGCGCTG
>JAYWEH010000456.1:0-20819 GCA_043780025.1 Deltaproteobacteria bacterium | reverse complement strand
CATTACCAGCCGCGCCGCCGTTGCCGGCATTGTTCCCGTTGCCGCCGCTGCCAGCCCTGCCACCGCTGCCGCCGTTGCCCGGCGTGGTGCCGCCGTCGTCGTCACCGCAAGCAACCAGGGCTGCCGCGGCGCCTACCAAAGACAGAACCCCGAAGGTTATTCTACGCATTTTAATATGTCCTTTCATCTTTACCTAGCGGGGCTGGCCTAACCACGACGCGTTTTCCGGCGTTTAAGCGCGGTGAACGGTTGCCGATAGCGGCGGTCCCCTCTCGACCGTGGGTCGGGTGACCCGGGTTATTACTACTGACCCAACACGAAGCAAGACAAACTCTCGGTCGCACTTTGTTTGATGGGTCTGAGTGGGCTCGACCTTTAAGCTTAGAACCCGGCTCACGGCTGGGTAATGTGCACGCGGCGTGCCGTCGATCACACGGCGGGTACAAATTGCTAAAAGGTCGAATGTCCCGCGTCTCGGTTACAGCTCTACTGAATTGAGCACTGGGGTTTCGCAGCTTTCACCTGCCAAATGGGGCTGCTCTCGCCCCAGCGCGACATGACGATCAGGGGTGCGCGATCACCGCGATCGCTGAGCTGGCCCAGATTGTCATGTGACTCCAGAGCCACTAACGCGACACCCCGATCATAGCCACAGTGGAAAACGGCCCTGCCCTCGCGCACGCCAGCCGCTGTGGCGACTGTGTTTCCGGAGAGAAAATACAACCATCAGGTTGGGACACGCCGGGCCACGACCAGCGTCACGTCGTCTTGCTGCACCGGTGTCCACGCTCGCACGGCGGCGAGCAGCCGCTCATAAATGTCACCGACGGGCTCCTCCGCGGCCGCGACAACGATGTCCTGCACGCGTTCGAGGCCGAACTCTTCGCCGTTGGCGCTGCGCGCCTCGATCAGGCCATCTGTGTACAGCACCATCACGTCACCGGGATGCAGCCAACTCGTTTGATCCGGCGTCTCGGCGCTGATGTCCTCCCCGATGCCGATCCAGACGCCCTGGGTCGGTAGCACCTCACACCGGCGCCCTGCGGCCCTGTAGATGAGCACTTCCTCGTGAGCGCCGGCAAAGGTGAGGCGCCCGTCACCGGAGTAGCGGACCATCAGGAACGTGGCGTGGTCTTCCCCACCCATCCGCTCGCGGATGTTCATGCGCACCACGCGGTTCAGATTGACCACGATGTCGCGCGGCGTGGCGTCGGGCAATGCGCTGACGAGGCCACCCACCGCACTCTGGATCATCAACATGATCATGCCCGCGAGCAGCCCGTGCCCCGTGACGTCGCCAATGCCAATCCAGCAGCCATCGCTGGTGTTGAACACGTCGTAGTAGTCGCCTCCGACTTGGTCGGCCGGCACCATGCCGTGCGCGAGCTGCAAGCCGCTGACGGTCACGTGCTTGGGCACGAGCGCGGTCTGGATGCGCCGGGCCACCGCCAGCTCACCGAGCAGCTGCTCGTGCGCCAAGCGTTCGCGCAGCGCGGTTTCCTCCACCACGCGGGCGTGTAGCGCGCCGAGCTCGAGCGCCGCACCGAGCTGAGAACGGACGGCTTCGCAAACGAAGGCGTCGGCGTGTCCGTCGAAGGCGACGAGGCCGAGCACCTTTTTCTCGAAGGTCAGCGGCCACACGAGCAGACACGCCGGCACGCCCGGCTTCGGAAAGCCGCGAGGGAACAGCTGGGCGACCGGAAATGCGCCGGACTCGACCACGAGCTCTTCGCCGGCCTGCACCGCCATCAGCGACTCGAGGCGCGCCGGCTGACTCGAGGTCACACACAAGAGCCCGGTCTGAATGCCCATGTCCGACAGAGCGTGCCGAAAGTTCTTGGCCACACCTTGCCGGTTCAAGGCCGTCGATAGGCCCTGAGTGACCTGTCGCAAGCCGTAAGCTCGGTCCATCACGTTCAGAGCGCGGCGGCCTTCGCAACGCGTGGCCACCGACGACAACACGGCGAGCCCTTTCATGCAGGCCTCCTCGAGCCCGATGTGGCCCGAGCCATGATACCCTGCCTCACGACAGCTGCGTCGGAGCTGAACCAACGCTCGCCCCGCTTCGTCGAGTGAGACGTCGCGTGCCATCAGGCGTTCCGCGATGCTCTCGGCGCTGCGCGGGAAAGCGCCCGGCTGCCCGTCGATATCGTCCGCCAGGGCGGCGATCAGCTCCGGGACAAATGAGCTCCACAGCGTGCGCGAGGAGCCGCTCTGTTCGAGCACGCGCGCGGCCAGCAGCTCACCTCGTTCACGCAGGAACGTGACGGCGCTGGTGGGGATGCTGGGGGCATTGTGGCGGGAGGTGTTGCCGAGCGCGTAGCCGCAGCCGCAGGATTCGCGCAGCACCAGGTGCACGTCGAGCTGGGTCAGCTCCGCGCCGCCCGCGGCTTTGTGCAGCACGCTGTCGAGGGCGCGTTCGGCCATCTCTTCGATGGGTTGGGCCACGGTGCTGAGCGAACGCCGCGCAAACCGTGCCACGGGCGCGTCATCGAAGCCCATCACCAACATGTCTTCCGGCACGCGCAGCCCGGCTTTTTCGAGCGCCTCGAGCGCGCCGATGGCCATGTAGTCGTTGGCGGCGACCACCGCATCGACGTCGCGGCTGCGGCCGAGGATCTCGAGCATGGCCTCGCGCCCCCTCGGCGTGCTGAAGTTGCCTGTGCCGATCAGGTCCGGATCATCGGGTAAGCCGGCGTCACGAAGTGCGTCAGCGTAGCCCGCCAACCTCTGAGCGGCTTCATCGTTGTTGCTCGGGCCACCGATATAGGCGACACGCCGGCAGCCGTGATGACGGATCAGATGCTCGACGGCGACGCGCATGGCCGCCCGGTTGTCGATGAAGATCGAACGGATACCGGGCAACGACAGGCCGATACTGCACGACTCGACGGGCGCGAGGCGACGGCATAGAGCGGCGATGCCTTCGCTGCCGACATAATTCACGAGCGAGCCAGCAACCAGAATGGCGCCGTCCACGGAGCTCGGCGAAAGCCAGTCGTAGACGCTGTTGAGCGCGCGTTCGTTGACGTCTTCGTGCCCGAGCTCACGGCCCACGGCAATGAACAGATCGACGCCGCGGATCGCGGCGGCGCGCGTTACCGCCGCGCGCAGGCTCATCTGATAGGCGCTATCCAGGAAGTTGACGAGCAGCGCGATGCGGGGGCGCCCCTGCTTGGTAGTCATTGCATTGATCCGAGGTGGGAGCTCACGAGGTCATCGTGTGGGCCCTGCACGGACATACGTACCGAACGTTGCGAAACTTGATGCAGTGGCTGGGGTGATGGCTCAATGCGGAAAGGCGAGCTAAGATGAATCCGTACGATGTTAAATCTACCGGCAATTCGCGCGAAGGGCTTCGCCTTGGTGCCGCTGGCGGATGGGCCAACGCCTGCGGTCAAATTCAGTGGCAATGGTGACACGGAAGCCGTTTCCCCGCTCGATCGATTCCTGAAGCTGCTGCACAAGAACCTGATCGACGAGCATTGCTCGAGCGTCGCAGTGGACCTGGCGGACCTCTATTTCATGAACTCGTCCTGTCTCAAGGCGTTCGTGTCGTGGATCTACAAGGTGAACACGACAGGGCGCCCCTACCAGATCCGCCTACAGATGAACCCTCGGCAGCCCTGGCAGCGGCGCAGCCTCGAACCGCTGAAGCGCCTGGCGCCAGCGGTGGTGTTCCTTGACGATTCGACTCGCTTTGACACGAATGGGTCGGGGCGAACCGAGCCGCGTTCGTCGTGACCAAGTCGTTTACGCACGGGAGTAGTTTTCGGTGAACGGCAAACTCGGAACCAACGCAGGGGTGGACGAAACGCTCTCCGCGCAGGAAGTGCAGAAGCTTTCCCTGTTCGTGAGCCTCTCGTTCCAGCCCAATGAACACCTCGTCTCGGCGATCTCGCGTCTGGTGAGCGACTTCTGCGAGATCGGTCTGCACGATCTGGACATCAGCGCGCGCTTTCACATGGCCGCACACGAGATGGCCGAGAACATCACCAAGTACTCGACGACCTCACGGGCGACGCTGGAGGTGGCGCTGGTGGAAAAGGCATCGGGCGACGTGTTGCGCGTCACGACCCGCAACCAGAGCTCGCCCGAGCGCCTCGAAGAGGTGGACAAGCGCCTGCATGCGCTCAAATCAACGAGCGATCCCGCGGCGTTCTACGACCAGATGATCGAGCAGTCGGCCCCGCTCGAAGGTGTTTCCGGGCTGGGCCTGGCGCGCATTCGGGCCGAGGGCGGCTTTGACTTCGATTACTCCATCAAGGGCAACGAATTGACCTTGATCGTGCAGGCGCCCGTGCCCAAGCCGCCCCTGCCCAGCTCCTGAGCGCCCGCCGGCCGGAAACTCGTTGACAGGCGGCCCCGCTCGGTCAAAGTGTTCGAGGTATCCGGGTTGCCCCGGAGCGCGGTTTGGAGTGAGGCCTCGTCATGAAGCGCGTGCGGCGTATCCTCCTGCCCTCCGATTTTTCGGAGGGCTCGATCACCGCCGGCGAGTTCGCAGCCGATCTGGCGTTGCGCTACGAAGCCGGCATCGACGTCATCCATGTGTTCAAAGGGGCACAGGATCTCGAGCCCTTCGTGGATTGGCTCGAGCTCGACCCCGCGGGCCAGAGCCGCGCCTCGGTGATGGGGGATTTCATTCGGCACCACGCCAAGCCACGGCTGGAAGCGGCATTGCGCAGATTGGCGGAATTTGGCGTTCCCGAGGTGCGCGGGCGCCTCCTGGCGGGCAACCCCGCCCGGATCATCATCGATCTGGCGGCCAACGGGGAGTACCAGCTGATCGTGATGGCGAGCCATGGGGGTTCAGGGCTGGCGGACGCGCTGATCGGGAGCTGTGTCGACCGTGTAGTGCGTCGCAGTCCGGTGCCGGTGTTGGTCGTACCGATCCTGCGCGAAGCCATTGGTCAGAAGACCTGGTCGGAAATGGACGACGCCGAGCTGTTTGGTTGGGTGGGTGATCCGGTTACGCGCTCCGGGTGACGTGCACGGCTTGAAGATCGCGGGGCCGACGCCGTCTAGTTAGGCTAGAAGCCTACGCCCCTCTTCGGCGCACCGATGCTCAATCCTGCCCTCGATAGGGACGTCTTCAACAACCGCGCCAACGCCGCGCTCAAGATCTCCATGTTGGAGGGTGCCTTGCACGCCGTCATGGTGGGCGTCGCGGAGAGCTACCTGGGTGCGTTTGCCGTGGAGCTCGGCCATTCGCCGCGGCGGCTGGCACTGCTCGCCACGTTCCCGTTGCTCGTGGGCGCCGGTTGCCAGCTGATCTCGCCGTTGCTCTGCGCGTGGTTGGGCAGCCGCAAGCGTGTGGCCGTGGCCGGTGCCCTGGGTCAGACGGCGAGCCTCGGCGCCTTGCTCGCGATCGCGGTCACCGAGAATGGCAGCCTGACCGCGTTGCTGATGGCCAAGATGTGCTTCTGGGTCTCGGGTGGCGCGATGGCACCGGCCTGGAATGCCTGGATGGCGCACCTTACCTTGCACACCGAGCGCGCGCGCTACTTCGCCGTGCGTTCGGCGTTCAACCATGTGGCGTTGCTCGTGGCGTTTGGTGCGGCGGGTTGGGCCCTGCAGGCCTCGGGCATGCACGTGCTGCGCTGCTTCGTCACGCTGTTCTTCATTGCGTTCACGGCGCGCCTGGCGAGCGCGCTCGCGCTGCTGATGCAAGCCGACCTCGAGCTCGTGTTGCCCATCCACCCTCGGGACGCGGGGCTATTGCCGCGGCTCGGGCGCGCACTCGTGCGCGGGCGCCTGCGCGTGGCCGTCTACGGGGCCACGCTGGCCTTCGGCACGCAGTTGTCCGCGCCGTTTTTTACGCCTTATATGCTGCGCGAGCTCGCGCTCGACTACAAAAGCTTCTCGCTGCTCTCGGCGCTGTCGATTCTGGCCAAGGCCTTGGTGTTCCCGTGCTGCCCCGCCGTGGCCCGCCAGGTCGGGCTGCGCACCTTGTTGCGCTGGGCGGGGATTGGCGTGGCCATGATCCCTCTGATCTGGGCGATGACGTCGCGCTTCGAGGCCCTGGTGTTTGCGCACTTGCTCGGAGGCGCGGCCTGGGCCGCAGTGGAATACGCCAGCTTTCAGCTCATGCTCGACAGCGCACCGGACGGCCTCACCACCGAGTTCTTTTCGCTCACGAACGCGTTCACCGGCGTGGCTCAGGTCGCGGGCGCGTTGTGTGGGGGCCTGCTGCTCGGGCAGCCGGGCATCGGTTACGCGCAGATCTTCCTGATCTCGGCGTTGCTGCGCGTGTTGCCGCTCATCGTGCTCGTGTTGGTGCTGCGCCCCGAGCACTTCCCACGCCCCTTGCGCGAGCTGTACACCCGGCTGTGGTCCGTTCGGCCACTGGCGGGTGCCGAGCCGAGGCCCCTCTTGGCGGGGAGCGAAGTCCCGCGCGCGCTCGGCAATCGCACGACCGATCCGCCGCCGGCGCTCTGACGACGGAAGCCGCGAGCCGCCGGGATTGCGCCCTCGGCGCCGGCTTGCGTCGCCTCCAAGGCTAGCTCACACTTCATGGTCCTTCCCCACCCCGAGCGCGAGGAACCATTCGTGACCGACACTGGAGCGAGTCTGCTAGCGGAAGCCGGCAGCGCCGGCGGCGAGCCCGGCTTGCTCGTGGAGCGGCTGCTTCGTCAGCCCGAAGATATCTGGCGGCAGATCGCGGCGGAGCGCGAGCTCCGGCGCCTGAACGGGCAATTGGTGCTGGCGTGCGCCGTGCCCCTCGCGATCTACGGAGCCGTACTCGGTTCGTCGAACAGCCTGCTTCAGGCCGTCGCGTCCGCGGTCAAGCTGCCGGTGCTGTTCCTGCTCACCCTCGCCATCTGCTTGCCCGCGCTGTACCTGTTCAACCTCGTTTTCGGTTCTCGCCTCAGCGCAGCCCAGACGCTAGCGCTGGTGCTGAGCGGCATCGCTACCACGGGCATGTTGACGCTGGGGTTCGCGCCGATCAGCGTGTTCTTCTTGTTGAGCGCGCCGGATTACGATTTTTTCAAGCTGCTGAACGTCGCCATCCTCACGCTCACGGGTTTTGCGGGTTTGCGCAGCTTGCTCAAGGGCATGGCTCAGCTGCAGCCGCGGCACGACTCGGCACCGCAATCCGCTTCGCGCGGCGGGCAGTTGATGTTGCGCACATGGCTATTGGTCTATGCCTTCGTGGGCACCCAGCTGGCCTGGACGCTCCGGCCCTTTTTCGGGGCGCCCGAGCTACCGTTCGAGTTGTTCCGCAGGCTCGAGGGCAACTTCTACGTCAACATCTTGCAGGCGCTGTTCGGATGACGCGCGCGTGAACACCGAAGCGCCGAGCAAGTTGCTGGCTCTGGTGGCCACGGCGCTCGTGGCGCTCGTGTTCGGTTGGGTGGTGGCTCGCTTTGGCCGCCCGCCCGCGCTGCCGCGAGGGCAACGTGCCGGTTACGCCCCGGCAGATTTTCCGCGTCGCGATTTGGTCGAAGGCGCGTCGCTGTCGAGCCTGTGCCGGAGCCAGGCCGCGCTGCTCGAGCTGTACCGAACGCTGCCCGCTGGGAGTGCGCACCGGGCCGAGCTCTCGTTCTTCCTCGACGAGTTTCGCAGCGTGATGGAGGGCGCCTACACGCTCGCCTGCGCGGGCGATGCGAGCCGCCTGGAAAACATCGTCGAGCGCGCGAACGCGTCCGCCGAGCACATGCGCTCGCGCACCGCGCTCCAGGTCGCCGAGTCGCCACAGGGCGCCGCTTCCGCCGAGCTGGAGACGCGCCTCGAAGTGCTCAGCACCTTGGCTCGGGACCCGCGCGAGCTCTAATTGCCCGAATTGGCTCGAGATGGGCGACAAGGCTCGCGTTTCGGGGGGTCAGGCATCAGGAGATCGCAGTTGCACCGAGCCGAAAACTGCTAGCCTCGAGGCGATGTCAGCTTCGGTTCGAAATGTCGTTCTCTGCAGCTTGTGCGGCGCGCTCGGGCTCGGTTGTTCCGCGCAAGGGGAAGATCCGAGCCCTGCCCCGTTTGGAGGCACCGGCGGCACTGCCGGCGACACCAGCGTCGCGGGGCTCGGTGGGGCACAAGGCGGCGCGCAGAGCACGGGCTTCGGCGGCAATGGTTCTGGAGGTACGCCGTCGCTCGCGGGCGCCGGGGGGCAAGTGTCGAGCAACGGTGGCAACGGCGCAAACGCGCAGGGCGGCAGCGCGCCCGGCACGGGCGGCAGCGTCACGGCCAACGGCGGCAACGCGGGCTCCGGCAATCTCACGCCGGTGAGTTGCGACGACGCTTTGTTCTGCGACGGCTTCGAAGCGGCAGCCGCCGGAGCATTTCCCAATAACGCCCCCTGGATCGCCAACGCTTGCCCCAGCCACGTCGTGGACGCGGCGGTGGCGCGCACGGGCAGCCAATCGTTGCGCGGCGGAGCGGAGATGTACCCCGCCTGCATGGCTCACGCTGACCTCAGCGGGGAGACCGAGATCTATGCGCGGTCGTGGATCCAGCTCGGCGCCTCCAGCACGCAGTCGGGGCACGAAGTGGGCCTGCTCGAATTTGGGCCGACCAACGCCGACAACCCCGAGGTGCGCGTGGGCTTCCGCGACAATGACAGCGTGTGTGTCGCGGCTCCTGGGCTCGAGGTGACGGTCGATGGCATTCCCGGTGGTGAGCGCACGACGTGTTCGGGCGTGGCGCTCGAAGCGAACCGTTGGTATTGCCTGGAGGTGCACTTCTCGCGGTCCGCGGGGCGCATCGCCTACAGCGTGCAGGTGGACGGCCAGAGCGTGGTGCCGGAAACCGAATACACCGATCCGGTCGCGGCCTGGACGGACGGGCCCCTGTTCATGAAGCTCGGGCGTTCGTCATACGGCGGCAACAACGTGTGGCCAGTGTGGCACGACGACGTCGTAGTGGCGTCGCAGCCGGTGGGTTGCACGGACTGAGGTTCGGGCGCCCTCGCAACGAGGAGTAAAGGGCGCAAGACCAGCCCGGGCGCGGGAGGCTGCGACGCTGCGCGCCACAGCTCGCCGCAGCGAAGCGCCATACGGCAAACCTCTCCCGCGATATAGTCCTGTGCCGAGCTAGAAACGACCTGGGAGGGAGGAGTTGCACCGAGCTAAAGCGACTCGGCGCTCACGCTTGCGCTCGCATCGTTCGATGCTAGCTCAATGCTGCGCGAGTGCGGGCGCGAGCGCCTGCTCTGTGGCGGGACCAAGGCGAGGGAATTTGTACGATGGCGTTCACGAGACATGCGCTGATTGGCACGAGACTTCTATTGCTCGGCGCGGCCGCGGGCTGCTCTGCGCGGGACCAGCCGACGTCGGCTGATTTGGCCTCGAATGAGCAAGCGTTCGCGTCGTCCCCGAGCGGCGAGTGCACGCTGTCGAGCCGTAACGGGCGAAGCTACTGGGTTTGCTCTGACGAGCTCACCTGGTCGGAAGCGCAGTCCCGCTGCACGGGGGTCGGTGCCGAGCTCGTTCGCATCGACGACCACGGCGAAAATCAGTTCGTCCTGACGCGTCACGGGGCCAAAGCTCACTGGCTCGGCGCCAGCGACGCCGCGGGTGAAGGCAGCTGGCGTTGGCTCCAGGGTGGCGAGGTGTTCTGGGGCGGCGGGGCGCATGGTCGCAGCACTCGCGGCATGTTTTCGGCTTGGAAAAGCGGCGAGCCCAACCAACGGGGCAGCGCGCGTTGCGCGACGGGTGACGGACACGGCCGCTGGCGTTCGGAAGAATGCGAGCGAACTCTCGGCTATGTCTGCGAGCTCCCCACGCCGTCAGCTGCCGCTCCCGACTCCAGCTGTGTGGGCCGCCAGCGCGGGGGGCATAACTATTGGTTCTGCGACACTCGACGGGACCCGGCGACCGCGCTCGCCAATTGCGAACGGGTGGGCATGAGCCTGGCGTCCGTCGATGACGGCGCCGAAAATGCCTACATTGCCAAACAAGCGCGCGGGGACGCCCTGATCGGCTTGAATGACGCGAGCGAACCGGGAGTATGGAAATGGTCGGCTGACGGGCGCCCCGGCTGGTGCGGAGATGCGAAAGGACGCACGCCGGTCAAGTCGGTGTACAGCAACTGGGCACAGCACGAGCCGAGCTCTTCTGCATGCCGAATTTTGCGACACGGTGATGCCACGTACTACTCCTGCGACGCCGACAAGGACTGGGCGTCGGCGAGCGCGGCGTGCCAAGCCCGCGAGATGACACTCGCTCGCGTGGACGGGCCGGGGGAGAACGCATTCCTAACGGCTTCGCTGTCCGGCTCGACCTGGCTCGGAGCCAGTGACCAAGCCCGCGAGGGCGATTGGCGCTGGCTGCTCGGGGACGCGCCGATTTCATTTGCCAACTGGCGCGCCGGCGAACCGAAAGGGCGGCTCGCGGACATGGACTGCCTGGCGCTCGAGCGGGGTCGCGCCGGACAATGGGCGGCGAGCGTGTGCAGCGAGCAGCGCGATTGGCTGTGCGAGTCGGCGGGTGGCACCACGCCCAAGGCGCCGGATCATCGCGCTGTGATGCTGCGCGCGCACACGGGGACCTGGAGCAGCGTCGAATCGACGCGAGCCGTGGGTTATGTGTGCGAGACCCCGCCGGCGGATGCCGGCCGAGCGCTCGACGAGCTCGCCGACGTCATTCGGGAGGACTTCAGGCTCGGCAAACCCCGCGTGGGCGACGTCGCATTGCGCTCCACTGCGTCCATCAGTGACCCCTTCTCCGCCTATGGCGAGCGGCTCGGCATGCGCGACTGCACGGACGCCTTTGAAAAGATCGACACACCTCGAGTCATCGGCGCTTCCAACCTGGAGGCCGTGGACTATCGCCAGACCTACCTGGGCATCCCGGTTTACACGCGCGGTTACACGGTCATCCGCGCGGCGGACACGAAATCGGTCAAATCCTTCACCGGACGAGCCGAGCCGGGCATCGCGCTGGATATTCGCCCGGCGATTTCCGAGAGTCAGGCCCGGAGGCGAGCGCTCGAGGCCGCCGGCGATCGCCGAAAGAGCCCGGGCTCGCGAGGATCGCATGCGCCGTCTTCACACCCACGGCTGCCCCCGCGGAGCGGAGCACCGGAGGGCACATTAATCATCTATCCGGCTCGGCAGGGCGCCGATCCACTGTGGGAGCTGGCCTGGTTGTTCCGGGTGCCGGCAGCCGGAGATCACCCCGCGTTCGGAGTGGTGATCTCGGCGCGCAGCGGCGAGGTACTGAGCCAGGATGACGGGGTTCGCCAGCAGTGTGCCGCGGTCGACGTCTCGAGCAACGCGCCCACGGGCGCGCTCGACCTGTCGATCTCGGACTATCAGCAGAGCACATTCGGCGACAGCGACCTCGCTCGCGCTGCGAGCATCGGCACCACGAGTAACCCCAATCCCTACCTGCTCTACACCGAAGGCATCGACGAGCGCATCGGGCGGGCACTATCGAGCGCGCCGAAGATCTACGCGAGTTGCAGTGGGCAGAGTCATCCCAACGTGGCCGCGCTGCCGACCTCCACGATCAGCGTCAACCCCCTGAGCCCTTCGGAAGCGGATCGAGGGGCGTCGTTCTTCATGGCGGCGCAACGCTGCGTCGACTATTTCGCGCGGGACTTCGAATTCTCGGATGGAGTCGCCTGGGTGGGGCTCGACGGCGAGGGTGCTCGCGATATCGACATCCGCCTGCACCCCGTTTCGTCTGGACGCGGCGCGGCCTTTTTCGACTCCAGCAATTTCACGTTCCATTTTGCGTGGGATCGCGAGCCGGCCTTCGGCGCTTCCATCGAGGCGGTGTGTCACGAAGTCATGCACGCCGTGTGGCATGCCTCCCGAGGCACGAGCGCTGAGCTGCAGGACTTCGAGACGCGCACGGTCAACGAGGGCATCGCGGACATCATGGGCAGCGCCACGGAGATGTTCGAGCGCGGCTATCCGGGCCAGGGTGGCTTCTGTTTCCTCGGGGACCCGTTTCTCAACACCGAGTGCATTCACGACCTCGCACAGCCCGAAAATTCGACAGAAGGAGGCTGCCGCGTCGTCGATGGCGGCGGTGACCCGATCTACGAGCACTGCCCGCGTGAATTCGGCAGCCCCGACTACTGCGTCTTGACCGACGAGTGTACGTCAGCGGACTGGGCCGGCGCCAACTCGGGCAGCATCAACTGCTGTACGGTGCACCGAAATTCCACCGTCCTCGGCCACTGGTTTCACATGCTCACCAACGGCGCCCAGGGGACCAACACCAAATCCTGTCCCTTCAAGGTCGACCCGCTCGACGCCAATCTGGAGACCTCCGTGAGGAAGGCCGCGCAGGTCGTGTTCGACGCGGTCACCCAGCAATGGAACGCGCCGGTGACCGGCTTCGACGGCATCGCCAACGCCACGCTCACATCCGTGCGTGACCGCTACGGCGTGGACTCCGCCGAGCTGCGGTCGGTGGCGGCCGCGTGGTTCGCCGCCAATGTGAGGGAGAACTTCTTCGAGGGCGAAAATCCCAGCGTCCAGCCGGCTCGTGAGGCCTCGAACGTCTACCCCTGGGCGAGGTTCACCTGGCCGATCGGCGAGGGCGACGCCGCGTGGGATTTGCAGATCGCCTCCGACGCCGAGTTTTCGACGATCCTGTACCAGCGCGACCGCATCACCACCACCATCGAGCAGGATGGCGAGACGCTCGGCACGGCGCTGCTATCGCTGCCTTACGACACGGATGTGCGTTACTTCTGGCGGACGCGGCCGTCCGCCGCCGTGGGCTGGCAGGACTGCTACCCAATTCACTCATTCGTCGGCACCGATACGCCCGATCCGGTCGAGAACATCCGCGTCACCTCTCGCCTCACCGATGACGAAGAAGTTCGGCCTGGCCCGGTCACGATCGAGTGGGATCCGGTCGAAGGCGCGTCGTTCTATCGCGTTCACATTTCAACGGAAGATGCGGACTGTGAAGGCGATGGAGAGCTCTCGACGAGCACGCCGAGCGTCCAGGTCCATCGCATCCAGCCGGATGAGCACTACTTCATCAACGTGCAAGCGGTGGGGCCGGGCGACTTCGACAATGAGTTCAGCGTCAACGGCTGCTTCAAGGCCGAATTCGATACCACCGGGCTGCGCGCGCCCGAGCTCGGTGCCCCTCCCGACGGCGGCGGCTTCAAGTACAGTCATGATCGCGCCGAGACCCAGTGGTTCTGGAGCGGCTTCGATCAACCGTCGCAATACCGCGTGCAATTCTACGAGCTGGACGCGGATGAGGCATGCACGGACCGAGTGATCGAGAGCGCAACCGTGGACGGGCAGAGTTTCTGCTCCCAAATCGATATCGAGGCCTGTCCGAACACCCTGAAAGAGGAGGTATTCTCGGAGCCAGATCCGCGAGGTTACTGCTGGGACGTAACGGCCATTGCGGCCAACGGCGTCGAAAGTCCGCCTTCCGACCAACAACGTTTCGTCTATTTCATTCGAAACTACGGATTGATTCGCTACATCGCTCCCGGCACGCAGATTGCGCTCGCCGCAAATGATCGCGTTCCCGCCCCGCTACCCGGTAACTCCTACGACACGCCGGTGACCTTCCAGTGGCAAGCCGAGCCTGACGCTCATTCGTATTTCCTCAAGGTCGGGCGCTGGCCCTGGCAAACCGCCCTGGCGACACCGGATCCCGAGCGCTGCTTCGGGCTCAACGATGAGTTCGGAGAGCCCGATCTCCCCGACTCGTGCGACAAGGGGCCGCTGGAGCCGATCTATCGCGCCGAGTTGAGCGCCAGCGACGTGACCGAAGACGATGTGGTGAGCGTCCCCGTCGAAGGCGTCAATGCCTCACGCGGGCGCTACTGCTGGCAATTCTGGCCGGTGCTGGCCAACCCGGATGATCCCGATCGAGCCTGGGAAAAGCAGCCCATGATCGATCCGTATCCCCAATATTGTTACACGAGTGGCCCTGCGACCCCGGAAATCACGCTGGACAATCCCCCAGCCCCCGGCGGCTTCTCGTCGGCCCAGATCACGGGCGTGATCAAGTTCCCCTACGTCCCCGACGGGCAATACGAGTTTGACGCGGAGAGCTCGGATCCGGACTTCGAAGCGCATCTACATTGGGGCTCGGCGTGCCCCATCAGCGAGCACGCCCTCTTCTTCCGCGACATCTACGATTGCCAGGTGACCTTCACCATCGACCCCGTCGAAGGCCAAACCTACACGATCATTGCCCGTACTTGGAATAGCGCTGCCTTCCCGGAGCCCGTGCTCGATGCCGAGAGCGCGTTGCCGGAGGTGACGCACACGTTCTCGACGGGATCTTGTGGTGGGGGCACGGAGCCGTGCTGCGCTGGCAGCGTGTGCGACGACACATCGGCCCACGTCTGCGGCAGCGGGGGCACCTGCGTCGAGTGCGGCGGCGCCGGCCAGGATTGTTGTGCGGGCAACGCCTGCGACAATCCGGCGGCTCAGACGTGCAGCGGGGCCAAGTGCATCGACTGCGGAGGTAGCGGTCAGGACTGTTGCAGCGGTGGCGCCTGTGACGACTCGTTCCTCTCGTGCCGGTCCGGCAACAAGTGCGGCTGCCCGAGTCCGACGGTAACGTCGATCTCGCCGGGCGCTCGGGGTAGCGTGGATGACGCGCTGGACGGTGAGTTCCGCGTCCCCGGCCCGGGGGCGAGGGATGTGAACCTCGTGGGCAATTTTCCCGAAGACGGGGACTACCTCGTCGAGCTCCAGATCTTGCAATACACCGCGGCGGTGAGGTGCGAGCCGTTCCGCGACATCATCTGGGAGCCCGTGCGCGAGGACATTGGCTCGGCGCCGGTGGTACTGCCGACGCAACCGAATTTCCTGTACGGCTATCGCGCGCGCGCGACGAACAGGTGCGACGAACGCGGAGACTGGTCGGACTATTTCTGGATCCAGACTTGTGGTGGTGATCCGTTCTGCGGCACGGCCGACGTAGTGTGTCCCTGAACGTCACCGGAGTGTTCGCGCATGTTCGAACATGTTCGCGCAGTCAGAAGCAGTTGCACGGTGCAAAATCAGGCTGGTGCGAGAGCTCGGGAAATGATCTGAATGGAGGCATGCAAGTCACCATCAACTCAATTGTCGGTCTCTCTTCCATCAGTCTAGCGCTGGCGTGTAGCGGCAACTCTCAGCCGGAGCTTTCCGATGTGCCCGCTTCCGAACGAGTGACAGAGCTATCGACAGACGGCGTAACCCCCGCTGAAGCGTCAGACCTCTCCGACGCGGAGCTCGAGCAGGCGCGGTTCTCTCTCATCGAAAGCGCCGTCGGCCGGGACATGGCCGAACGCGTCCTCACCCGGCTCGGTAATGAAGGCACGGAGCCCGCGTATGAGCTGGCGTTGAGCGACGATCACAGCGTGAGCTGGTACGAACCGCGTCCAGGTTTCGTGACCGTGGTCGAGACCACGAATGGTGGTGACGAACTGCTCGAGCACTTGCAGGGGATGACGCTTCAGGAGCAGTACTCGTTTCTCGCGCCGTCGCCTGTCCCGCGCGTGCTCACGGCAATGCAGGCCCGCTCCGACGAGATGCGCCCGGTGTACGAGAAGCTCGGCGCGATGCAGTCGGAGGTTCCCGAGTGGCTGTGGGCACGCAAGCCGCCAGAACCCAGCCAGGCCGAAAGCGACAGCGCCGTGCTCGAGCAGCCGCAATCCTCACTCGGCACGTTGCGTTCGGCGCTGACCTCGCAGGAATGCGTCACTGCCCCAGCCTGCAGGGGGAACAACGATTTTGACCACCTGTTGAAAGACCGAACCCGCGACACGACGATCGCCGAGCGTGACGTCAGTATCGGGTCCGGACGAGGTTGCTCTATCAGGGGAACCGTCAACTACCGGCTCGACTCACGCGTTTGGTCTGACTGGACCATTAATTTTCGTGTGGACTTGACCGCCGGCCAAGCCCGCACGTTCTTCATCCATAATACCGCGTGGGATTTTGACTTCGAAACCTACCTGCGGGAGTTCCGGAACAACGCCGTTGCGGCCATGTGTGCAGTAGGGGACCACTAAAGCAGCCGCACGTCTCGGCCGAGCCGTGTGGCTCGGCTGAGACGTGGAGTGGTTACAGGCTTCGGCGTCAAAACACGCCCCAATTCGGCGCGCCGCGAGCGCTGGGACGGCATAGGTTGGCCGCCCATTCCGTCTTTGCTAGATTGCGGCTTCAATGCGTGAAGGCTCGACCCTGGCCGGCAAATTCCGACTGATCTCTTTGCTGGGTCGGGGTGGCATGGGGGAGGTCTGGCGAGCCGACCACCTCGGATTGAAGGCGCCGGTCGCGGTCAAGCTCATCAGCCTCGATATCGCCTCCCACCCCGAGGCGCTGACGCGCTTTCATCGCGAAGCTCAATCGGCGGCCAACCTGCGCAGCCCACACGTGGTGCAGATCCTGGATCACGGCGTGGACGAAGCCAGCCAGGCGCCGTACATCGTCATGGAGCTGCTCGAAGGCGAGAGCCTGTCGGAACGAATCGCGCGCGCCAAGCCGCTGCCACCGGCCGAGACGGCGCGCCACATCACGCACATCGCACGCGCTTTGAGCCGCGCCCACGAGCTCGGGATCGTGCATCGCGACCTGAAACCCGACAATGTCTTCCTCGTGCACAACGAAGACGACGAGATCGCCAAGGTGCTCGATTTCGGCGTGGCCAAGTGGAAGTTGTCGGGAGACCACACGCAGACCGGCAGCGTGCTCGGGACGCCTTACTACATGAGCCCGGAGCAGATCAGCGACTCGAAGGACATCGATCATCGCTCCGATCTGTGGGCGCTCGGCGTGATCGGCTGCCTGTGCATGACGGGCCACCGGCCATTTCAGGCAGACAACGTCGTGGCGCTCGGCATCCAGATCTGCAGCGGTCCGCGCGTGGCACCTTCCAGCCTGGGTCCGGTCCCGGAGGGGTTCGATGCCTGGTTTGCGCGTGCGACGCACCGCGACGTGAGTGCCCGCTTTCAGTCCGCGCGCGAGTTGGCGAACGAACTGCGCGCTCTGTGCTCGGACGCGCGCCGCCAGCCGATCGCAAAGAGCGCGAGCGCGGCCATTGCTGCGAGCCTCATTGCAAGCCCTGCCGCCGAGACCCCTGCATCAAACAGCCCTGTCGCGAGCCCGGCTCCCAAGAACCCGGGTCCGCCCGAGCCGTCGGGCAGCGCCGTCGCGGCAGCCTCGGTGGTCGACGTGAGCTCAACGCATGCCCTCGAGGCGAAGGCCGTGCTGAGCGAACCGGCAGCGGACCTGCCCCCGGTGCTGCAGGCGGGCGCGGATACCCTTCAAAAAAGCGTGGGTCCGCTCTCGCGCACCTCCCAGCCCGTGTTCGAGTCCGCTCCAGGCTGGCGCGTCAAGCCGCTTTGGCTCGCCGCTGCCGCGCTCGTATCCGTAGCCGCGTTGGTGGCGCTCGGCAGCGCGTTGTTCACGGGCAGCGGTCGTCCCACCGCTCAGCCGCAAGCGCCGGACGACGAGGATGGAACGGACGTCTTGCCCCAAGAAACCAAGCAGACCTCCCCGCCCCCCACGACGAATGCAGTCCAGAAACACCGCGTGGAAGTCGTGCCCACGCCGCCGGCGGTTCACCTTGTAGGACCGCCGGGCAAGAGCCCGCAGGCGACCGATCCGGCTGCAGCGGCAACGTCTTCGCAGAAGCCCCCGCTACCCAAGACCGCCCCGACGGAAAGCAAGGCCAAGCCAGCTCCGGTCACGCCCGCGCAGGTCACAGCGCCACGGCCGAAGCCGCCCACAACACCCGTCAGCCCTTCCACCACCCTACCCCGCCAGCGTAAACCCGGCGTGATGGACACGCGCAAATGATCCGGCACACCGTTGGCATAGCCGCACCCGCTGCCCTGGCGCTGGCGCTGTTCGGGCCGCTCGCTCTCGCGCAGGGGACCGATCCCATAGCGAGCGAAGCGCTGTTTCAGGAAGGCAACCGGCTGTTTGACGCCGGAAACTTCACCGAAGCGTGCCCGAAGCTCGGCGAGAGCTATCGCCTCGAGCCGGGCACGGGCACCTTGCTCAAGCTCGCGCTCTGTCATGAACGCCAGGGCAAGCTGGCTTCGGCGTGGACGGAGCTCACCGAAGCGCTGGGCCGCTCCAAGCGCGAGGGCGACACCGATCGCGAACAGTACGCCCGTGAACGCATCGAAGCGATCCATCCACGGCTGTCGAGTTTGCTGATCCGCATCGCGCCGGAGATCACCGCACTACCCGGCCTGGAAGTGAGACGGGACGGCGTGGCGCTCGGCCAGGGCAGCTGGAATCTGCCCCTGCCGATCGATGGGGGGCAACATGCGATCGAAGTGAGCGCGCAGGGAAAGCAGCCGCATCGCCAGTCGATCATCATCGCCAACGAAGCGGACGCGGCTGAAATTTCGATCCGCACACTGCTCGACAGCGAGCGAGCGCCGCTCTCGCCGGCGGAAGGGAGCGCGTCACCTCTGAGCGGATCCGATACCGGCACCGAGAGCAGCGCTTCGAATGCCTGGGGAGGCTGGGAGTGGGGCGGCATCGCGACCGCAGGTGCAGGCGTGGTTGGGCTCGGCGTCGGCGGATATTTTCTGGCTGACGCCCTCGACAGGGACGGCGTGAAAGCGGGCGCTGAGGACCAGGGCAACCTGGCAACCGTGTGCGGGGTTCTGGGCGGCGCTTTGGTGCTCGGCGGCGCAACATTGTTCATCGTCGGGCGAACGAGCGCGCAGCCGGGCGAGCCGAAAGCGAACATTGGCCTGGCTTTCACGCTGACGCCCCGAGGCTGGGCTGCCGGCATCCAGGGTTCGCTCTAGGAACTCGTCCCGAGCCGCAAAAGGGCCCCGTGACAGAGGCATATTGTTGTATGCTCGCCTCGTGCGTGTGCGTTGCGCCTTGCTCGGCGTAGGTGGGCTCTCGATTGCATCATGCAACGCGATCTTCGGTATTAGTGACCCCGAGCCGAATGCCGGAGTGGGTGGCGGGGGCAGTTCCAACGCGGGTGGATCGAGCGGTAGCGAGGTCGGTGGATCCGGCGGTTCGAACAGCTCCAACGGCGGCACCGAAGACGCTATGGGGGGCAGCGGAGACCCAGGCGGTGCCGGTGGTGGAGACGACGCGGGCGCGGTGGACACGGTCCAGCTGAGCGGCGTGGTGCAGCTCTTTCATACCAGAGCCCCCAGCGCCGGAGTGGAGCTCACTGCCTTCGTGGGCGCGAGCCAGCGCTTCAACGCAACGTCGGGGGAGAACGGCGAGTATTCCCTGTCCGGCATCCCGGCGGGTTCGACCGTGAACCTGGAGCTGGCTTATCCCGACACTGCGGACCCCGCTCGCCCCGCCGCGCTGTTGCAGACACGCCTCCGCTTCGATGTCGGCAGCTCGCCCGAGCAATTGCTCGATCTGTCTCACATCGACTACGACTGGCTGGCGCGCACGGCCGACGACTGCGGTGCGTATCAGGAGCGGGTGACGGTCAATCCGGAGCAATTCTTCACCCAGAGCGCGAGCGTGATCGTGCAGGTCACCGACGGCGGCCAGGGCGTGGCCGGCGTGTCGATCGAGGCATTGCAGATCACGCTCACCAACGGCGGGGCCTCCGACGTCAACAAGCACCAGCAGATGCGCCTGCCCGACACCAATCCCGCCTTTGTGTGCGCCCTCGAGGACAGCGACTCTGGCCTCTATCCGAGCCAGGCCGCCATGACCAACGAACTCGGACTGCTGGTGATGTTTCGCGTGCGCAACGACCCTCAGGGCACCGGCTCCGGCGAAGCGGTCGTCACCCGCGCGGATAGCGCCGCCAGCGCCAGCGTTAGTCTGCGACAGAGCGGTCAATCCGGCGTCGTCGTACTCGGGGACTGATCGGTGAACGGCAGGGCCTTCCAGCCCACAGGAAATCTATGACAGTCAATTCGCTCCCCCAGTGGCCCCAACTCGTCGCGCCTCGAGCCCTGCGCTGGCTCGTCGCGGCTCTGCCCGCGGCGCTGTGCGCCTTTGCATTGGCGGCGCCGGCTCGAGCCTGCCCGGGCTTCATCCCCTTCGCGGTGCCACCCGCGGTGCCCCCTCCCCCCTTCGTACCCGGTTCGAACTGCGACACGACCTGTCATCTGCCACCGAATCAGGTGACCTCGAAGCCGCGCAACACCTTCGGCCTCGCCTGGGCCACGGCTTGCCTCACGGGTTGCGACGGAGCCGGCCATTGCGGTGGCTGCGTGCCTCGTTATTGGGGCGAAGCAGGCTGCGTCGTCGCGGGTGACCCGGACAACGACACCTTCTCGAACGACGAGGAGCTCCGATTTGTGCCGCCCACCAACCCCTCTGTCGCCGGCGACGTGAATGAATGTCTGGTGGGCGCCGACAACTGCGTGGCGCAATCCGACTGCTCGGATCCCGGCCCCGCTCGTAACAATTTCGCTTGCGATTGCGGCACGGGCTATACGGGGGACGGCCGTGCGACGGGTGATGGTTGCGCGGACATCGACGAGTGTGACGACGGCAGCAACGAGTGCGACGTCAGCGCGGAATGTGTGAATCGCGACGGCACATACGAGTGCGAGTGTCCCGGCGGCTTCGGCAGCGTCTTTCCGGGTGACGAATGCCCCGACACGGACCTGTGTGATCCGAACCCGTGCAGCCCGCTGTCCACGTGTGTGTTTGACGGCGGCGAAGCGCTGTGCCGCATTTGTGAGCCGGGTTACGCGGGTGATCCGAACGACTGCCCGTCGTGCCCACCGGGCTATCAGGGCAACGGCGAGGGCGGCGCAGGCTGCCTCGACATCGACGAATGCGCGATCGGTGACGGGCCCTGCTATCCCGGCGTCGCCTGCACCAACACCGAGGGCGGCTTTGGTTGCGGCCCGTGTTCGCGCGGCTTCAACGGCGACGCACTGGGGGCCGAGGGCTGCGTCAGCGACGAATGCCGCGCCTGTCCTCCGTTTGCGCG
>JAYWEH010000455.1:0-8924 GCA_043780025.1 Deltaproteobacteria bacterium | reverse complement strand
CAAGGGTCGCCGGCTCTCTGCACATGACGGTGCAGACGGCCGTGCTGATTGAGACTTTGACCGCGCTCGGCGCGGACGTGCGCTGGGCTTCCTGCAATATCTTCAGCACCCAGGATTCCGCGGCCGCAGCCGTTGTCGTGGGCAGCGGTACGCCGCAGAAACCGCGCGGCGTGCCAGTGTACGCTTGGAAGGGCGAAACGCTGGAAGAGTACTGGTGGTGCACCGACGAGATGCTCACCTGGCCCGACGGCAAAGGTCCGGATCTGATCGTGGATGACGGCGGCGATGCGACGATGTTGATCGTCAAGGGCGCGCAGTTCAATCGCGCCGGTTCCGTTCCGGCTCCCGCCGCCGACGAGTCCGCGGAGGGGGTGGTGTTCATCGAGCTCTTGCAGCGCATCCAGAAGGAGATCCCCGGCAAGTGGGAGCGCTTCGCCAAGGCCGTACGCGGCGTCAGCGAAGAGACCACCACGGGCGTGCATCGCCTGTACGAGCTGCACAAGCGCGGTGAGTTACCGTTCCCCGCGATCAACGTGAACAACTCGGTCACGAAGAGCAAGTTTGACAACCTGTACGGTTGCCGACACTCGCTGATCGACGGCATCAATCGCGCGAGCGACGTGATGATGGGTGGCAAGGTCGCGGTGGTCTGCGGCTACGGTGACGTCGGCAAGGGCTGCGCTCAGTCGCTCAAGGGCCAGGGCTGCCGCGTGATCGTGACGGAGATCGATCCGATCTGCGCGCTGCAGGCCGCGATGGAAGGCTACGAGGTCAACACGCTCGAAAACCTGGTCGGGAGCGCCGACATTTTCGTGACGACCACGGGCAACAAGGACGTGATCCTCGCGAGCGACATGGCCCGGATGAAAGACAAGGCCATCGTCGGCAACATTGGCCATTTCGACAACGAAATCGACATGGCGGGCCTGGCCAAGGTACCGGGTATCCAGCGCATCAACATCAAGCCGCAATACGACGAGTGGGTGTTCCCCGATGGGCACAGCGTGCTCGTGTTGGCGGAGGGCCGGCTTTTGAACTTGGGCTGCGCCACTGGCCACCCGAGCTTCGTGATGAGCGCTTCGTTCACGAACCAGACGCTGGCTCAGCTCGAGCTCTGGCAGAATACGTCGAGCTACGCGAAAGGGGTCTACGTGTTGCCGAAGAAGCTGGACGAGATGGTCGCTCGGCTGCACCTCGACAAGTTGGGCGTGAAAATGACCCAGCTCACGCCTTCCCAGGCGGACTACATCGGCGTGCCGGTGGAAGGGCCCTACAAGCCCGACCTCTACCGCTACTAACTGTTACCTATGCGGGGGTCTCGCTGCCCCCGGCGGGGTCAGCCGCCGGGGTTGGTCACGCGGTGAATGACGCTGGGGTTTCCCTGCTCACCGCTGCTCGCCAGAGCGTCGGTCACCACGAAGGTGGTCCCGGCGCTCGGTGCCGTGGTGGTCGAGAAGCTGCAGCTCGAACGCAGCGCGCGAAATTCGCCGAACACATTCAGGCCGACGGCGTCTGATGGCGCACGGTTGTAGAGCAGTTCGCCGGTCACCGAGGTCTGTCCAGTGAGGTCGCTGAGCAAGGCACTTTCGGCGATGAAGCGGTCCATCTCGGCCGTGCCCGTGGCGGAGCCGAGGACGATCACGACGCCGCCACGCGCGGTGAAGGCGGCGAGCGGGTCGCGCCAGGCGCGCCCCAGTGTTGCCAGGCTACCGCTCGGTGCCAGGGCTTGGTCGTAAACCAAGAACACGTCGTAATTGTCGGCGGCCAGGTCTGTCGGCACGCTAGCGGCGGACGAGAGCACGCTGAACTGAATCTCGCGAGCGTTCTTGGCGTCGGCTTCGTCGACCGCGCGTTGGACGCCGCCGATGCCGCGCGTGGTGGCGTATTCGGCATAGCCGCCGACCCGCAGAGCATCCCCTTCGGCGAGGAAGATGGCGTTTGCCAACATCGAATTCTGGGGCGCATCCGCGCGATACGATTCGAGGCTCATGCACATCGACACCACGTGTCCGGCGACTTCACCGACGCAGGTGGAGTCTCGGCAGATCGCGGTCGGGCAGCGTCTGTTGCAGGCGCCGCAGTGATCGATGTCCGTGGTGACGTCGACGCAGCGATCGTTGCACAGGAACAGGTCGTTCGTGCAAGCCACCACACATTCGAAGCTGTCGACGGTGGGTGCGCAATAGGGACGCGGGTTTTGGCAGTGCGTGTCGCAGTCGCCGCAATACTGGGGAGTATCGAAGGGCTCCGAGCAAACGTCTCCATTTCCGCCGGCACCGGAGGCACCTCCCTGTCCGTCGCCGCTGCTGCCGCCGGATCCATCGGGATCGACCACGGCACCGTCGGGCAGCAGCAAACCACCATCGGGCAAGATCAAACCTCCGTCGACGGGGCGCCCTTGAACCGTGGGCGCGTCGTCATCCAGGCAAACCCCCACGAGGCATTGTTCGAAAGCCGCGCAGGTGCGCCCGCATGCCCCGCAATTGTCGGGGTCGGAGCCGAGGTTGACGCAGCTGTGTCCGCACGCTGACAGGCCGGGCTTGCAGTCGCCGCCCACGATCGGTCCAGTCCCACAGTGCAGCGTGGGTGCGAGCGCCAGCGCCAGCAGCCCGGGAAAAAGTAGGGAGGTCCAACGCCGCCGCGCGGATTGCCTCGAGTTGGATGGTCGCGTCGTCACCGGGCCTTGCCTTGTGCGGGAACCGCCGGGGTCAGGGGTTCTCGCGTCACGTAGAATTCGACACGGCGGTTGAGATAGTGCGAGCGGGGATCGCGCCCGGAGAGCAACGGCTCAGCGTTGCCGAACCCCTGCGTGCCGAGCCGCTTGGCGGTCACGCCGCGCTGAATCAAAAATCGCATCACCGCGCTGGCGCGCTCCTCTGATAGCCGCTTGTTGAAGCCTTCATCGCCGCGCACGTCGGCGTGGCCCTGCACTTCGATGTGCACGTATTCCGGGTGCTCGTTCATCAGCTTCGCGACGCGCGTGAGCAGTGGGTAGCTAACGGTGCGAATCACGTGGCTGTTGGTCCAGAAGTGCACGCGCTGATCGAGCAGGATCTTGTCACCGACGACGCGGATCCGTTCGGCGTCGGGGCAGCCGTCGTCGTCGGCATAACCGTTCTTGACCTCGGGTTCCGTGGGGCACAGGTCAAGACCGTCGAGCAATCCGTCGGCATCGTTATCGGCTTCGGGGCAGCCGTCTCCATCGGCGAAGCCGTCGATGTCTTCGGGCTCGAGCAAGCAACCGTCGTTCTTATTTTCTACGCCATCCTTGTCGTCGTCGGCGTCGGGGCAGCCGTCCTCGTCGTTGACGCCATTGGCCGTTTCCGGTTCGAGCGGGCAGTGATCGGCGGAGTCGAGGATCTCGTCATTGTCGTTGTCGAGATCGGGGCAGCCGTCGGTATCCGCGTGACCGTCCAGGTCTTCGGCTTCTTCCGGGCAGAGGTCGGCAGGTTCGATCAGGCCGTCCCCGTCTCGATCCACGGGCGCTATCGGGCTCGCTTCGGGAGCGATCGGCGGAAGGCCGGGCTCGAGCAAGCCATGCACGCCGACGCTGAGCACGTTCGAGTCGCTCGGACGCAGCGCGGAGTCGGGTTGGTAGACGTGTAACCAACCGAGGGCTGGGCCCGCTGAAAAGCCGGCGTCGCTGAGCAAGAAATCGAGGCCAAGGCTGACTTCGCTCGTCGGGCGCCACAGGCCCTCACTGCGGATGGTGCCGACGCTGCTGCCCGCCCAGAGTCCGCGGTGCCAGCCGGCACGAGCGCGCCGTGCCAGGGGACGAACGTGCACGCCGATCGCTCCGGTCAGACCGAACGCACCGTCCTCATCGGCGAACTGATCGTCTGCGGGGGCACCGCCATCCGCCAGCGTCAGCGTGCCCACTTCGAGCCCCACACCGAGCTGCTGTATGATGGGGACCTCGAGCATGGCCGCGCCGAGCACGCCCCACGACTGTTCGTCCTTTTGAGGTCCCGTGGCGGGACGAGCCGCGTTGGCTCGGCCGTGCACGCGCACGGGGTCCGCGACGCCCGCTCGTACGAGCAGCATGGCGGCCACAAAGCCGGAGAACGCGGTAACGAGTCGCATGGACGATGGCCCTCTTTGGGATTAGATCGGTTGCCCGCTTTGTGAATTGAGCTCTCGTCCGCCTTTTGTTCCAGAAAGGAGGGGGTTGAGGTCCTGTGGTTTCGTTTCCGAACAGTCGCCCACTTAACGCGCTAGAACCGGGGCTTTGCGCCCTGGTTGCTGGAGACCGGGTGCTCGAGGTGCCGGAGGAGCTGGCTCGGCGCTTCCGCCGGGGTGATGCGCTCGTGTATGCGGAAGCCGCGGACGAACTCCTCTTGGTGCCGAGCGCGGAGCGCGCGATCGCCGGGCGTGCCGTCGACACCGCGCTCGGGGCGCTCGGGCAGATGCGCGCGGTCGAGGCTGCTCAGGTGGACGCGTTCTATAATGGCTTTGCACGCCGCCTCGAGTCCGACGCAACCTGGTCCTTGATCGCGGCGGCCAACGCGCTCGACGTGGACGACGCGCGCTCCCGCGGGCGCTCCACCACGCGCCTCGTCGCCAGCGAGGGCTTGCGCCGGGGCATGATCGACGGGCTGCGGACCTGGGCCGGGCTGCCTGTGTGGCGCGGGCGCGTGCTCGAGACGGTCGAGCACGCGGGCTGGGCCGTTGACCTCGTTGCTGCCGAGCTCGGGGTGGTGGGCTTTGTTTTCGAAGGCCGCCCCAACGTGCTCGCCGATGCGACGGGCGTGCTGAAAGGCGGCAACACGGTGGTGTTTCGCATCGGGCGGGACGCGCTCCGCACCGCGACCGCCATCATGCAGGCGGCGCTCACGCCTGCGCTCGCCGAGGCAGGGTTGCCGGAAGGCGCCGTGTGTTTGCTCGGGAGCTCGGAGCATGCCGCCGGTTGGGCGCTGTTTGGGGATCGCCGTCTGTCACTGGCGGTTGCGCGGGGCTCGGGCCGCGCCGTCGCGGTGCTCGGATCATTGGCTCGTCAAGCCGGTGTTCCTGTCAGCTTGCACGGGACGGGCGGGGCGTGGCTCGTAGCGTCGCGGCGTGCCGCGGCCGAAGATTTGGAGCGGGTCGTGACGGCGTCGCTCGACCGCAAGGTGTGCAACACGCTCAACGTCTGCTGCATTCTCGGGAGCGAGGCGCCTCGGTTGGTCCCCGCGTTCCTGCGCGGGTTGAAGCTCTCGGGGGAACGGCGCGGGCAAGCGTTCAAGCTGCACGTCGCTGGAGCTGCTCGGCCTGAGGCGTTGTCTGCTTTGCCGGTGAGCGTTCGGGAGCTGTTCGAGAAGCGCGTGACGGTGGTGCGTGCGGAAGGTCCCGTCGAGGAGTTCCAAGCGGAGTGGCTCGACGACGCGGCGCTGGGCCGCGAATGGGAATGGGAAGAGACACCCGAGGTGACGCTGAAGCTCGTCGACGATCTCGATCAGGCGATTGCGCTGTGCAACGCGCACAGCCCGAAATTGGTCGCCTGCCTGCTCAGTCCCGACCCGGCCGAGCAGGCGCGTTTCTTCAATCAGGTGGACGCCCCCTTCATCGGGGACGACTACACGCGCTGGGTGGATGGGCAGCTCGCGCTGCGCCGCCCCGAGCTCGGCCTCTCAAACTGGGAGCACGGGCGGCTGCTCGCGCGCGGTGGGGTCTTGAGCGGAGACAGCATCTATACGATCCGCACCCGGGCCCGGCAGACCTAAGCTCTCCCTCCTCTGCATTTGCGCCGCCTTCGTCGGCGAATAGGTTCTAGGGCGCGCTTGCCGGCGCGCATTCGAAGCCGCCGAACAATACGAAGGGCTGTTCGCAATTTACGTCCCGGCTCGCCACCGGATCGATGCTGGTCTGGAATGTAAAAGACTGGCTCAAAGGCGTACGCTCGGAGCGCAACAAGCGGACGCACGGTTCACGGCCGCAAGCGAGCGCCGCCGCTCGTTTCACGACCGCGGTGTTGTCCGAATACACGTTATAGAGTGCCAGCGAGCTCAGCACCAACAGGAGCAGCGACAACATCTTTCGGATCATTTGGTCCCGCCGACGTCGAGCTCCCAAAAGGGCGGGGCCAGCTCCTTGGTCCAATGCAAGCCGCCACCCACGGCCAACAGATGTTTGCCGAACAGTCCGCGATAGTAGGACCCGTTGCGTACGTACACGTCGGTATCGGTGAGATCCTTGTCGACGCGCTCGCGCAGATCGCCGCGCGTCAGCACCTCGAAATAAACGAGGCCGCCCGCCATGGCCGCGATGTTGGCAACAGCCGGCGCGACGTCGGGATCCGCGAGGTACTGCAACACCCCCTGGCAGATGATGAGATCGTATTTGCGGCGGTCGCGCCAGCGCGCGATGTCGCGGTGCTGGTAGCCGTGCTTCTTGCACATGGCCAAGCTCACCTCAGTGCCCGTGTACTCGACCTCTTTGGCGTTCTTCTCGATCCAGTTCTTCCACAAGCCGATCCCCGCTCCTACATCGAGCACGCTCTGCACGCCGAGGTCGTTCCAGCGCGCGAACGAGAAGACGTACTGAGCGAGGTTGGAGTGCTCCTTGGCTCCGTAGATCCGCGTCTTCGGATTCTCATAGAAGCGGTGGTAGTAAGCCTCATCGAAGCGGCGGAACTGATCCATGCCCTCTAGCTTAGCTTGACCCCGCATTCGAGATTAATGCCTCGATCTCGGGTTCTCGAAGATCTCGGCGTGGACTTCGCCGGCGAGCGGGATTGGGTTCACAAGGATTGGTCAGCTGGCCAAAATAAGTTGTGCGCTCACGGTGCGAGCCGGTATCGACACCAGGTCCCAGCCGGCTCTAACTCATAAACGAGCCGGTCGTGTAAGCGATTCGGCCGCCCCTGCCAAAACTCGATCGCCCGGGGCACCGCCCGGTACCCGCCCCAGTCCTCGGGCATGGGCACTTCGCGACCCACGAAGGTGAGATCCTCTCGCTCGAAGCGCTGTTCGAGCGGATCGTCGAGGGAGACGCGCCCTAGACCTGACGCAGCGCGTGCGGCGAGCTGGCTGCCGCGCGGGCGTGTCGCGAAATACGCTTCGCTCTCGGAATGAGGGATGCGGCTCACCGTGGCGTCGATACGCACCTGACGGTCCAGCTCGCGCCAATGAAAGAGCAGCGTGGCCCGCGGGTTCTCCGCCAGCTCGACGCTCTTCTGTGTGCTGTAGCGGGTGAAAAAGACGAAGCCCGATGAGTCCTGCCCCTTCAATAGGACCACGCGCGCGTTGGGGCGACCTTCGCCGTTGGCCGTGGCGATCACCATGGCGGTCGCGTCGAGGAGCCGGGCGTCGAGCGCTTCCCCGAGCCAGAGCGAGAAAAGTTCGAGTGGCGCGTCCGGAGCGTCCTTCTCTAGTAGACGCTCACTCTCGTACTGGCGGCCTTCCGATCTGAGGTCCATGCGTTGGCGTTACTTTGCGCGCGTCGCGCCCGGATTCAAGCTCATAGCCGCGGTGGCCCTTGGGGCACCGGTGGCGGAGTGGCACCGAGCACGTCGACGAGCCATTCGGCGTGCTCCAGCGAGTACACCGGAACCAAGCCGAACGGCGATGCCGGCGCTTCCAGGTTGGCATCCTGCACCACGCCCACCAAGACGACGGCTGCGTCCCCCTCGACCTCGCAGTCCGACCAGCTCCCAGCAATATCGGCGACATCAGCGGTCAAACCGCTGCCCGAATCGCCCGGGCCCACGTCGGGGCCTTGCGCCGAGAGAAGCGAGCCGGGGTGGCCGGCGCCAAGCAGATGGGTGGCCGCGGTTTCACCCAAGATGTCCGCGCGCGACGTCTGAGCCGCATCGGTGGGGCCGAGCTGTCCGAATTGTCCGGACAGCCCCGCAGGCTCCGGCAACGTGCAGCTCGTGCGAGGCGCCCAGAGGCCCACGGGCGTGACGTCTTCGACGGGCGGATCAATGGGGATCAACGCCAGATCGTGAGCTGCAACGAAATCGGCGCGTTCCCACACCGACGCGCGCCTGGTCAGGCCCGAAACGTGCGCCTCGGGGTGAAAGAGCACACGTTCGCTCGGGAATCCGCGCTCGAAGCCGCGCAGGGCACCCACGGCGCTCGGTGCAGTTGCGGAGAAGCAATGGGCCGCGGTGAGCGCCCATTGCGGATGGATCAACGTCGCGTGACAGAGCTTGCTGCTATCGCCCCCGAGAGCGATTTCGAGTCGCGACGTGGTATCCGGGTAGCCGGGGCGCTCCAGAAAGGAGCGCTCGGCCTCGGGCTCACCAGCCCCGCAACCCGATGCCAGGCCCAGGCTCGCGAGGAACGCAGCGGAGCGGGCAGGGCGACCCATCTACTCAGGCGTACGGTTCAGCAGGCCGCTTGGCAAGCCAACGCCGCGCGTGTGGCCAGCGGGCCGCTGGGCTGGTGGCAACGTGACAGGAGGGCACAAACGTGCCAAATGCCCGCCGATGCGCTCTCTTGCCGATCGCTTGCACCAGCAAGCCCTAGCCGCCGCTGACGACCGTGACCTGACGTCACGCACAGATCGCCGGCGAAGCGAGCAGAAGCGTGAACGCCAGCTCAAGGACATGGCCACCCGGCTCGTCTCGCTCAAGCCTCAACACCGCGAGCGGCTCGGGCTCGGCGAGCAGCTCGTCGAAGCCATCGAGCTCTGCAGAGCCATCAGCAGTCCCAAGGCGAAAAATCGACAGGTCGGCGTGGTGCGCCAACACCTCCGGGATCTGGGCGCCGAGATCGAGAAGCTCGAGCGACTGCTCGGGCCAGCGTGAACGATCTCAGTACGGTTGCTGTACGAACGGCAGGTTGTCGCCGGGAGCGGGCGCTTCGGGAGCCGGCGCCGCTTCGACGACCTCGCCTTCGGTCTTCGCCTCGGGTTTGGCTTCGCTCTTGGGCTTCGGCGCTCGCGCCGCCTTTGGTGCACGCCGCGGCTTAGAAGCGGGGGGAGCACTTGCTTTGGGCTTCTCC
>JAYWEH010000454.1:0-8942 GCA_043780025.1 Deltaproteobacteria bacterium | reverse complement strand
AGATCAACATCTTTCACGAAGACAACCGCGGTGACGGCGTGCAGCACGTCGCGCTTTCGGTCGGTGACATCCGGGGCGCGGTGCGCGGTTTGCGAGCGCGCGGAGTGGAGTTCATGCCCACCCCCGACGCCTACTACGAGCTGTTGCCGGAGCGCTTGAAGCGTGTAGGTGTCGAGCGGATCGACGAAGATATAGCCGAGCTGCGAGAACTCGGCGTGCTGGTGGACGGCGCCGCGAAGGGCTCGTACCTGCTGCAGATCTTCCTCAAAGACTCCGCGGGCCTGTATCGCAGCGCGGAAGCGGGGCCGTTTTTCTTCGAGATCATTCAGCGCAAGGGCGACCAGGGCTTCGGCGCCGGCAACTTTCGGGCACTGTTCGAGAGCATCGAGCGGGAGCAAAGCAAGACGTCAGGACAATGACCGATGTTTGATCGCACCGCTTTTGGAGACCTGCCTCCCAAACACCACCTGGCCAGCTGGAGCGCTGATCGTCAATTGCGCTATGAGGCGTGCCTGACTCGCGCCGGCTTCGAAGGGCCGTATACGATTTGCTATCACGAACAGCGCCCGCAGGCGCTGCGAGCCACCGGGGACGTCTCGTCGCGCTCGCTCACCGACGCCGCAGCGAAGCGAAGGGACTCGAGCCGCCGGCATTACCGCACCGGGGAAGCCACGGCTCCAGCCTTTCCATTCTGGACCACGCCGTTGCTCCACAACGTAGATCTGGTGCTCGGTTGTGCGCAGCCGAGCCATCCGGACACGAGCTACCGCATCAACGCCGGCGCGGACGAGCTCTGGTTCGTGCAGAGCGGCGGAGGTCGCATCCGTAGCGTGCTCGGTGATTTGGATTTCGTGCGCGGCGACTACGTATTCCTACCCAAAGGTCTCTTGTATCGGCTGATCCCGGATGCCGCGGAGCCTCAGCGCTACTTCCACATCGAGTGCAGCGGCGCGCTTTCCATCCCCGCTCATTTCCGCAACCCGGTCGGCCAGTTGCGCATGGACGCGCCATATTGCCACCGCGATTTCAAGCGCCCCCAATTCGTTGGGCCATTGGACGAGGGGCTGCGAGAGGTGTGGGTAAAAGGCGGGGAAAGCTACGAGCGCTTCGCCTATCCCCACAGCCCGCTCGACGTCGTCGGCTGGGACGGATGTGTGTACCCATGGGCATTTCCGATTCTCAATTTTCAACCGCGTGTCGGTTCAGTGCACTTGCCACCGATCTGGCATGGCACCTTCGAGGCTCGCGGTGCGCTGATTTGCAGCTTCGTGCCGCGGCCGCTCGACTTCCACCCTCAGGCGGTGCCCTGCCCTTACACCCACACCTCCGCCGATGTCGACGAGGTGTTGTTCTATGTCGCCGGGCAATTTTCATCGCGCGTCGGCGTCGGAGTCGGCAGCCTGACGCACCATCCCGCGGGCATCCCGCACGGCCCTCATCCAGGTCGCTACGAAGAGAGCATCGGTTCACAGCGCACCGAGGAAGTTGCCGTGATGCTCGATTGCCAGTCGCGCCTCGAACGAACACGCGCTGCATCCGCGATTGAAGACAGCGATTATGACGCAAGCTTCAGCGCGGGTTGACGCCGTTAAGGAAAGCTAAGTTGCCGCGGCGCTCGGCACGACGTCGTTGAGCATTGCGCCGAGAGTCGCTACTCTAGAGAGACGCAACAACTCGAGGCGCGACTAGCTCGCGGCTGCGTTGAGCAGCGGGAGTCGTACGTATGAAGCCGATCGTGCGAACTGAACGCGTGGAAACGCCGGTGATGTTCCTCCAGGTACCAGGGGAACCGGAACAAATCCGTCAAGCGTGGGAGCAGCTGGAACGCATCGTGGGCTCGCGGCGCGGTCGCAAGTTCTACGGCATATCCAATCCGGCTGCGGGCACCTATCGCGCGTGTGTCGAACTGCGCGACGGAGATCGTGCCGATGATCTCGGGCTCAGGACGGGTGTCGTCGAAGGCGGCGCCTATCTGCGCATGCGCCTGAAGGAGCGACCGGCGAGCATGTACGAACGGATCACCGCTGTGTTCGAAGAATTGCAGGAAGGCAATCGGCGAGACCGCGGGCGGCCACGCCTCGAATATTACCGGCGTTGTGACGAGGTCGACGTGCTGATGCCGGTCGCGCCGGCAAACTTGCCGGATTGATCCACACGGATCATTTCTCGTCCTTCGGCGTCGTTCCGTCGGCTCAGCCGCGGAAGAGCATGAGCCGGTGCGAAATGCCCGCTTCCTCGAACGGCGCCCCTTCCGCCCCGAAGCCCGCGCGCTCCCAGAAACCCAAGGCGGACTGTTGCGCGTGAATGTACACGGTTGCGCCAGCCGGTACCTGGCCGAGCACATAGGCCACCAGCGCGCGGCCTGCGGCACGACCGCGGTGCTCCCGCAACACGGCGACGCGCTCGAGCTTGAGGCCGCGAGAGGTGCTGCGAGTACGCGCCGTGGCGATCGCGATACCGTCGCGATAGACCAAGAAGTGTCGGCACTCATCGTCGAGCCCGTCGAGCTCGAGCTCGCGGGGAACGCCCTGCTCCGCCACGAACACCCCCTCGCGAATGCCGCGGCATTCTGCACGCTGGGCTGCGGATGCGGCGACGACCACCGAAAGCGACATGCGACCGGAGCCTATTGCGCGCACCGCAACGCGGCAAGCGGTCAACCCCGCCGGCATCGACAGGCCTGCGACGCCGTTGACAATAAATAAAAATGGCCCATTTATTAACCATTACATGTTGTTCTCGGCACTCGAATCTCGGCTCGAGGCCGCCTATGTGCTGTTGCGCGCAGGGGCTGGCCTCATGTTCACTTTTCACGGCCTGCAAAAGGTCGCCGGGGTGCTGTCGCAACACCAACCGCCCATCTTCAGCCAGCTCTGGATCGGCGGCTTGATTGAGCTGGCCTGCGGCATCGCCATCGCCGTCGGCGCGTTCACGCGAGCGGCCGCGTTTCTCGCCAGCGGTACCATGGCCGTGGCCTATGTGCAGTTTCATTGGAAGCTCGCGCTGGGTGCCCAGTTGTTGCCGGCGGTGAACAAGGGCGAGCTCGCTTTGCTGTATGCATTGCTGTTCCTCTTCATCGCGTGTCGCGGCGGCGGCAGCGCCAGCGTGGATGGCTGGCGCGCTCACGCTGTAGTACAGGCCAGCTGAGGCATGCCTATTTTGCGGCGCGTGGGGCCATGAGGAGGGGTCAATGAGTTTCACGATCGACGAAAGCGGCTGGCCCGTCGTGACATTGCGCTGGGTCGGGGCGACCACCGACGAGCACATGCACGAGGCGCTCGAAATGATCGATCGATACCTGGAGCGCGGGCAGCGCTTCGGCATGTTGCTCGACTCACGGGGGTCGGCGGGTCTTTCGCCCGAGCAAAGAAACCTGCTGCTTCAGCATATGAAGTCGCGGGCCGACGTCACCTCCAAGCTGCTCGTGCAAGCGGTGGTGATAGACAACGTCATTCACCGCACGCTCTATTACGGCATCAGACTATTATTCCCGAGTCCCTTCCCAAACCGGGCCTTCAGCGATCCCGGGATCGCGCGTGCCTGGCTCGTCGACATGCTCGGCATCCCCGCGAAGGGCCGAGAGCGCCCGAGCGCTCACCCTTTGAGTTGAACGAGTGCCTCGATTCTATCGAATCGAGGGCCAATATCGAGGAGGGCACCGGTTCAGTTGCGCAGACCTTCACCCGGCGGGAGGCGCGTCGCTTCGCCAGGCGCATCCAGCGCCGGGAAGTAGACCTCGAACGTCGTTCCGCGTCCCAGTTCGCTGGTCACGGTGATGTGGCCTCCGCTTTGTTGCACGATGCCGAATACCGTAGCCAGGCCGAGCCCGGTCCCGCTGCCCTGCTCTTTTGTCGTAAAGAAGGGCTCAAACACGCGCCGCCGCACTTCGGCGTCCATACCGATGCCGGTATCGGTCACGATCAATCGAACATGAGGCCCGGGGCGGAGCTCGGGATGGCTCATGGCGTGTGCCCCGCTGATCGCGACACTGGCGGTCCGCAGCGTGAGCTCGCCGCCGCCTGGCATGGCATCCCGCGCATTCACCACCAGGTTCATGATGATCTGCTCGATCTGACCGGGATCCGCCTTGATCCGGCCGAGCCGGTCAGGCGTCTCGACGTTCAGCTTTACACTGGTTCCAAGCACGTGCCGCAGCATTTTCTCCATGCTGGACACGGTGGCGTTGAGATCGATTACGCGCGGCGCCAGGATTTGGCGCCGGCTGAACGCGAGCAGCTGTCGGGTGAGATCGCGAGCGCTTTCACCCGCCCGCTTCACCTCCTCGAGGTCCGAACGCAGCGGCCCCTGCGGCAGCGCATCCAGCGCCAGGTCCGTGTAGCCGAGGATGACGGAGAGCAGGTTGTTGAAGTCGTGCGCCACGCCTCCCGCCAGGCTGCCAATGGCTTCGAGTTTTTGCGCCTGCAGCAAGCGCTCTTCGACGCGCTCGCGTTCCCGGACGCGAAACGCCATATCGTCGAGCAAGAGATTCAGCGCGATCGCGAGCCGCGTGGCCATATTGGAAAGATCCGGTTCCGTCGGTAGCGAGACTCGCGCGTCCGCGTCGCCGAGCGACGCTGCCGACATCACCTCGAAGACATCGGCCAATGTGGGGGCGGGCATGGCGAGCGTGCAGCATAATCGATGGCTCGGGCGAGACCTGCTGCTCGAGCAGCTCGCCGCTTTTTGGCCCACAGGCCGGCCTCGCCGCCTGTCGCTGGAAAACCGAGCCGGGACGGTCTACGAGCTGCTTCATGGTAGTCCGCTGGCAAGCTCCTGTTTTCGGCGCACTGGCTTTGGCGTTGCTCGCTGCGGCAGATCCCAACGCGCCCAACCCTAAACCCAAGCCCTCTGCGGCGCCGTCTCGGTCCAGCTCGGAAGCGGCCTTGACGGCATTGCTCTCGAACTTCGAGATCCCGTTCGAAAAATACAAACTCGATAACGGGCTCGAGGTCATTCTGCACACAGACCGCGGCTTGCCCATGGTGGCAGTGAACCTCTGGTACCACGTGGGCCCTGCCAACGAACCCGTCGGGCGATCAGGCTTCGCGCACCTATTCGAACACTTGATGTTCGAGGGCTCGAAGTTCGCCGGTACTCAGTTCGACACGCTGCTCGAGTCCGTGGGCGGTACCAACATGAATGGCACCACCAGCTTTGATCGCACAAACTACTTCGAAACTGTGCCGAGTGAGCAGCTAGAGCTCGCGTTGTGGCTCGAGAGCGATCGCATGGGCTTCATGATCGACACGCTGAGCGAAGAGCGCCTCGAAGTGCAGCGTGGCGTGGTCTTGAACGAACGCCGACAGAGCTACGAAAATCGCCCCTATGGCCCGAGTGAGCTCGCGCTCTACGATCATTTTTTCCCCCAGGGTCACCCCTATCACGGCAACGTGATCGGCTCGATCGCCGACCTCGAGCGCGCGACCATGGCCGACGTCAGCGCATTCTTTGCGGCCTACTATGCGCCGAGCAACGCGACGCTGGCGCTCGCCGGCGACCTCGACGTGCCGCGCACGAAAGCGCTCGTCGAGCGCTACTTCGGCAGCTTGCCAAAGCGACCCAAGCCCGAGCGGAGAAAGCTCGTCACCGCCCCGCTTGCCGCTCCGGCTCGGCTCGAGATCGAAGAAGGCGTGTCGCTCGCCAAGGTGACGCTGGCGTGGATTGTCCCGCCGTCGTTCAGCCCTGAGGAGGCCAGCCTCGAGCTCGCCACGCACGTGCTCGGCTCAGGCAAGGCATCCCGGCTGTACCAGGATCTGGTCATCCCGGGTCTGGCCACCAGCGTGGACGTATGGCTGGACGACAACCAGCTCTCGGGCATCGTTGGCGTCGAGGCGATGGTCGCCAGTGGCGTGGACATCGGGCGCGTAGAGAAAGCGTTGTTCGAGAGTCTAAAGCGCGCGACCGAAGCAGGCATCGAGCCAGACGAGCTCGAACGCGCCAAGAAGGGTATCTTCGTGGAGCTCGCGAGCTCTCTGCAGCTGCTCAACAGCGGCGCGGGCGAAGGTGGGCGCGCCGGCGTGTTGCAAAAGCTCAACCATTACCTCGGGGACCCCGGAAAGCTGCCGTCCGAAATGCAACACCTCGCGACAGTGAGCGCGGCGGAAGTGCAGGGCGCAATCGCAACTCACCTCGGCCCACAGCGCTGCTTGACAGTGATCACGAAGCCGCGAGCTCAGGCCGCTACCAGCGCGGAGAAAAATCCATGAACACACGTCCCATCCGTGGCCAGCTGCTGTTCGGCGCACTGCTCGGGTCGCTCGCGTTCGGTTGCGGAGGATCCCAGAGCGCTGGCCAAACGGAGACCGCCGCTTCTGCGGGAACCGCGGTCGACGAGTCGTGGCGCAAGTCCCGGCCGGCTCCCGGCGCTGAGCGAGAGCTCGTGTATCCGGGCGCGCAGGTAGCCCAGTTGCCGAACGGAGTGCAGCTGTATCTCGTGTCGCGCCCCGCCGGCACCGTGGCGCTCTCCGTCTCGTCGCGCGCTGGCGGCTCCGCTTGCCGCAAAGGTGAGAGCGGCCTGGCCGCGCTGACCTTGCGGCTCATGACCGAGGCGACCGCGGGCAAGAACCCGCTCGAACTCGCCGAAGCTGCCGAGTCGCTCGGCTCGAGCATCGAGTTCGACACGGGCCGCGACGGCTCGAGCGTGTCGATGGAAGTGCTGGGGTCGGACGTCGAGGCCGGCCTCGAGCTCATGGCGGAAGTGATCACACAGCCACGTTTCGCCGCAGCCGACGTCGAGCGCGTGCAGCGCCAATGGGTGGATTCTCTGGTCAGCGAACGGCAAGAACCATCGCGGTTGTCGTCACTCGCCGGCATCCGCGCGCTGCTTGGCCCCGAGGTGGGCGCGCCGGTGCGCGGCAGCGTGCCGGACGTGCGGCGCCTGACCCGCGCGGATCTCGTGCGATTTCACCGCGAACACTACGTCGCCGGCAACCTGGCGCTGATCGCCGTCGGCGACCTCACGATGGAGCGTTTGCAAGCGCTCGCGACCAAGGGTTTCGGGCAACTGCCGGTACAAAAGCCACCCGCCCCGCCAGAGCGTCCGAGCGCTCCGGCGCTCGAGAAAACCCGCATCTGGCTGATCGATCGACCCGACTCCGTCCAAAGCGCCCTGTTTGTCGGACAGCCTTTTCCCGATCGCGCGGCAGCGGGCCACGAAGCGCGCCAGGTCACGAACAACCTGCTCGGCGGCTTATTCACCTCACGGCTCAACTCGAACCTGCGCGAAAAGCACGCCTACACCTACGGTGTGCGTTCACTCGCCATCGCCACGCGCCGCTGGGGCGCGTTTATCAGCATGAGCAGCATCAAGACCGAAAGTACGGCGGACGCGCTGGAGCAGCTCACGCTGGAGCTCGCGGGCCTGAAGAGCGGAACGCCCAATCCCATCTCTGACGAGGAGCTCGCTCGCTCCAAGACCGATCTGGTTCACTCGCTCGGCGCCAACCTCGAACACGTGCGCCGCGTGCTTGGCGACACGGGAGAGCTGTATGTCGACGGACTGCCCGCCGACTATCACAGCCGGTATCCGAAACTGATCGCCGGGGTCAATCGAGAAGCGGCTCAGGCCGAAGCGCAACGGCTGACGCCCGATCGGCTCAGCGTGATCATCGTCGGCGACGAGAAGCAGGTGAAGCCGCTGCTCGTCGCCAAGGGTTGGACGGTAGAAGCCGCCCCAGCGACGTTCACGGATTGAGCGCCCCCGCCGCCTGAGCCTCAGCTCACATAGTCGACCCAAGGGCGCAGACGTTTTCGCAAGTCGCTGGTCGATGACGCTGGATCAAAAAGTCGTCGATCGAGGCCGCACGCATAGCGTCGCGAGCCTATCGCAGAAGGTCGTGCCCGCCTTGTGGGAGTACCAAGGCAGGGTGGGAAGGCTGCGAGGTCATTCCGGAGCCGCGCCCAGAAAGCGCCTGCCCGTCCCGCAGGGTCGAGGCGGGCGCGGTGCTCGGCGCCAGCCGTCTGGCGGCGAAGAGACAGAGCCCGGCGACGAAGCAACGGACCCGCCTGTCGTCCGAGCCAGAGGGGCCACCTCTCACAGCAGGCACTGGGCCATATTGGCGTTGACGGACGACAGCCTCGGCTCCGCGCATTTGCATGGCTGAAATCGGCTTGGCGCGAGGCGGGGCCGTCCACTGTGCCGCGCCGCGGCTCCCTTACGACGCCACACGCCGAGTGACGAGCACGGCGCCCGCCCCAGCTTCACCCAATTCTGTCACGCTTCCCGGGCGCCGCTCCGCCTGATCGCTTTCAGATCACCGTCGTACCAAACTGCACGCTCGACACCGCTCTCTCCGTCCCTGAGTGCGCCCCGCCCGTGGCGCGCGTAGCGCGACATTTGGGAGGGGCAGCGGCACGCGCAGGCGGCAACGCCGCCGAGCCTGCACGCGGGGTGGGCAACCCCTCTAAAAACTGCTCAACGCGACACTAGGTGCCTCGTGCCCCAAATCCGTGCCGGGTTTCGCCGCGTCCCAGCGGGTGAGGGCCGCGTCGAAACCGGCAAGATGCGCGGCCTCGCGCTCGGAACTTCCTTTTATATTGGGAAGACCCGGCGCGGACTCGGGTTTCTCCTACTAGAGCGTGTGAACCAATAGCCCTGAGCGCAGCTTCGGTTCGAACCAGGTCGACTTCGGTGGCATGATTTGATCCGCGTCCGCCACGCGCAGCAGATGATCAATCGTTGTGGGATGCATGGCAAAGGCGATCGCGTCGCGGCCGCTGTCCACCCGCTTCTCTAGCTCAGCCGTGCCGCGAATGCCGCCGACAAAGTCGATGCGCTGATCCGTGCGGATCTCTCCGATACCCAAGATCGGTCCGAGCACGCGGTCGTAGAGCAACGTGTAGTCGAGCGATCCCACTGGATCACGTGGATCAATGGACGCTGCCGGTAACGTTACGCGGTACCAGCGCTGGCCGACATACATGCCAAAGCAACCCGGCTGAGG
>JAYWEH010000453.1:0-3781 GCA_043780025.1 Deltaproteobacteria bacterium | reverse complement strand
GTGGGCCGGTTCCTCTTGGGCAATGCAAGCACGACAGGCGCTTTCACCACCGACTGGGAAGGCGTTCGAGCCGCTCCGGATCCGTATATCGACTGGGTGACGCCGACTCTCGAAGGCGAGCTGCCGTAAGACAGGGCCGGGCCACTTAGCCCACTTGCCCGACGTCGACCTCAGCCTGGTGCTCCTGCCCATCGTCGCGCAGCGGGATGGTTTTTTCCGGTTGCTCGACACCATCGCAGCTCACGCGGACGACGTTGCGCGTGCCGCCCGGAGGGAGGTTTCGAATGTGGACGTGGTACACGGCGCGTCCAAAGCGGTAGTGGACGTCGAAGGACGGCCAGGCTTCGGGGATGAGAGGTTCGATGCGCAGGCGGTCCACTTCGAGCCGCACCCCGAGCAGGGATTCGATGAGCAGGCGGTACATCCAGCCCGCTGAGCCGGTGTACCAGGTCCAGCCGCCGCGCCCGGCGTGTTGTGGATTGGTGTAGACGTCGGCTGCCACCACGTAGGGCTCGACCTTGTAAGTGGCGATGGCGGCGGCGCTGTCCCCGTGGTGCACCGGGTTGATGAGGCCGAAGAGCTCCCAGGCGCGCTCGACTTCACCTGCAGCCGCGAAGGCCATCACGGTCCACACCGCCGCGTGGGTGTATTGGCCGCCGTTTTCGCGCACCCCGGGCACGTAGCCTTTCACGTAGCCGGGCTTCAGATCGGAGCGATCAAACGGTGGGTCGAACAACTGGATGAGCCCGAGGTCGCGCCGCACGAGCCGCTGGTTGACGGCCTTTAATGCCCGGCGCGAGCGGTCGACGTTGCCGATTCCGGAGAGCACGGACCAGCTCTGGGGTAGCGAGTCGATCTGGCACTCGACGTTCTCGGCGGAGCCGAGCGGCTCGCCGCTGTCAAAGTAGGCGCGGCGGTACCATTCACCATCCCAGCCGTGACGTTCGATGTTCGAGCGCAGCTCCGTGGCCTGTGCCCTGCAGCGTTCGGCAAACGACTCGTCGCCTTTCAGGCGCGCAATGGCAGCAAAGCGTTCGAGCACGTCGTAGAGGAAAAAAGCGAGCCACACGCTCTCGCCCTGGCCGCGATCTCCGACCAGGTTCATGCCGTCATTCCAGTCCCCGCTGCCCATGAGGGGCAGTCCATGGCTGCCGAAGCGCAGGCCGTTCTCGATGGCGCGGACGCAGTGCTCGTAGACGCTCGCCGACGCTTCGGAGCGTGTTGGCAGATCGTAGTAGCTGTCTTCCTCCGGCTTGACGCTGCGCCCCTCGAGGAACGGCGCCAACTCGTCGAGCACGCCGGTGTCGCCCTTCACGGCCACGTAACGGCATACGGCGTGCGGCAACCACAGATAATCGTCGGAGATACGCGTGCGCACGCCGCGACCGAGCGGCGGGTGCCACCAGTGCTGAACGTCGCCTTCGCGGAACTGGCGCGACGCTGAGCGCAAGATCTGCTCGCGGAGCAAGCCCGGCTCGGTGTGCACCAGCGCCATCGCGTCCTGCAGCTGGTCGCGGAAACCAAAGGCGCCGCCGGACTGATAGAAGCCGCTGCGGCCGAACATGCGTGCCGCGAGCACCTGGTAGAGCAGCCAGCCGTTGGCCAATAGATTGAGCGAGACGTCGGGCGTCTGCACGTTCACGCTGCCGAGCGTGCGGCTCCAATAGGCCCAAACGCCCTCTAGGGCCGCGCGCGCAGGGCCCCTGCCGCGAAAGCGCTGCACGAGTGAGCGAGCGTCGGCGATGTTCTGGCCGGAGCCGAAGATGAAAGCGACTTCGCGTTCCTGGCCGCTCGGGATGTCGAGCGGAGTCTGCATGGCGAGGCAGGGATCGAGCCCGGCGCCGACGCGGCCCGAGAGTTGCGCTCGGCGCATGAACGCTGGCCTCGCGCCGTTGCCGTTGCGCCCGATGACCTCCAGGCGATCGCAGCTGATGGACCGCGAGCTCTCGCTCGAGTCTAGGAAGGCGACGCGAGCAGAGAACTCTCCGTTATAGGCATTGCGAGCGAAGAGCGCGTTGGTCTTCAGGTCGAGCTCGCTCACGATGTGCGGCATGTTCACGGGCCGTCGGGAGCCCAAGACGAGCTCGAAGAAGGCGGTGAGGGACAGTCGTCGATCGCGACCGGAGCGGTTCTTCAGTTTGAGGACCAAGAATTTGAGTGGCGCGTCGGTCGCCACAAAGGTGTGGAGCTCGGTAACGATCCCGCCTTCGTCGTGTTCGAAGACGCTGTATCCGAAGCCGTGGCGCGTCGTGTAGGGCGCCGCGCCGCCTGCGGGCAGCGGTGTGGGGGACCAATAACGGCCGTCTTCCTCGTCGCGGACGTAGAGAGCTTCGCCGCTCTCGTCGCTGACGGGGTCGTTGTGCCAGGGGGTCAGGCGGTATGTGTTGGCGTTCTCGCACCAACTGTACGCGCCGCCGCTCTCGCTCACGACGCTTCCGAACCAGGGATTGGCCAGCACGTTCGCCCACGGAGTAGGCGTGCGTGTCTCGCGCGTGGTGATGATCACATACTCGCGGCCATCGTTTGTGAAACCGCCAAGCCCGTTGAAGGCGACCAGATCGGGGCGTTCGACCTTGGTGGGCGCGACTTTCTGAGGGACGGGTACGATGGGAAACCGGCCGTCGCCCTTGTGCGCGAACAGCCACGCGGGCATCTCGACGTGCAGACGCCGATTCACCTGCTCGGAGAGGGGACCGTCCCGATCGCCGACGATCAAACGGGCCACGGTCTGCATCAGGATCTTGTCCTCTTCGGACAGCTGGTCACTGCGGCGCAGGAAGATGCCGCCCGGGCGTTCGAGCAGGCTCGCGTCGCTTGGGCCGATGACGCCCATGATCTCCTCTTGCAGCACCTGCCGATAGCCGGAGGTGTCTTCGTTCCAGATCACGAGATCCGCAATCAGCCCCTTTAGCCGCCAGTAGGTGTGAGCCTTGACCAGCTGACGCACCAGGCCCAGATGCTCGCGGTCACCAATCTTGACGAGCACGATGGGCAGGTCGCCCGAGATGCCGTACGCCCACAGTGCCGATTGGCCTCGCTCGTTTTGAGCGATGATGCTGCGCGGCGCTCGCAACGTCGGGTTGGCATAAATGACGTGGCTCGCCAGCCTTTCATACAGCTGCGTGTCGGCGTCGGTGAGGTCGAGCTGGCGCAGCACGACCTGACTGTGCGTCCAGGAGAGATCGAAGACGCGGTCGGCGGAGTGATGGTCCCTATACTTTTCGGCCAGCGCGAGCGCACCGTCGCGCGTCTCGGCCACGCCGGTCACGAAATTGATGCGGACGGTTTCGTCCGGCTGGATCACGACGGTGCCGCGGATCGCGAGCACAGGGTCCAAGACAGCCCCCTGACTATTCGTGAGTGCGTCCCGGTGCAGTGCAACGGGATCCATTGGCGAGCGACCGCGGCCAATGAACTCGGACCGCCCCGTCTCGTAGGAGATCGTGCCGAGCGCTCTGCCTTGCACGGTCATCAGATGAAGCAGCCAGGGAGGCCGCTCTTCGCTCGAGCGGGGCCGGCGCGTGCACAGGATGGCCTGGTGCGAGGGCACGAGCTCTGTCTGTACGAATAGGTTGCTGAAGGCGGGGTGTGCCGCGTCGGCAGCCTCGGGTGCGAGCACCACCTCGGTAAAACTGGTCAGCTCGATGCTTCGCACCGTTCGGCCCCGGTTGGTGAGGCTCACGCGGCGCAGTTCGATGTCGTCTTCGGGCGAGATGCTGATCTCGACGTGGCTGTCGATCTCGTGATCGCGACGCCGGAACTCGGCGCGGCCCTGCGAGAA
>JAYWEH010000452.1:0-8971 GCA_043780025.1 Deltaproteobacteria bacterium | reverse complement strand
TCCGACGGCAAACGCAAGCTCCAACAGACCCTGCTCGAAGTCGACGTGAACCGTGACGTGGTCGCGTCGCTCGAGACGCACGCTGGGGAGTTGGCCGGTGTCGATGTCGTGCCAACGCCCGTGCGCTATTATCCGCAAGGCGAGCTCGGAGCGCATCTGCTCGGCTACATGCGCGAAATTGACGCCGAGAGTTTGGCGCGCACCCAGAACCAGAGCTATCGCGCGGGCGATCGCCTGGGAGCCGTGGGGGTGGAGCGGCGCTGGGAGAGCTATTTGCGCGGCCAGCGCGGCTGGCAGAAGGTGGTGCGAGGGCAAAACTGGCGGGCCCAGCGCGCGGGCCTCGGTGAACGCTACCTGGAGGAGCCACGCCGGCTCGAGCCGATCCCGGGGCGTGACGTGTCCCTCACCATCGATATCGAGCTGCAGCGCACGATCCAGAAGGAGATGCGCGGGCAACTCGCGGGCGCGGTGGTGGTCGTGGACGTGCGTAGCGGCCGGGTGCTCGCGGCGCTCAGCAAGCCGGCGTTCGATCCCAATCTGCTCTCGGGCGAGCGAGGCAAGCAAGCCATCCGCGACGCCTTCACGCGGCTCAGCCAGGACCCGCTCAAGCCACTCTTGGACAAGACCACGTCAGCGGTGTACCCACCGGGTTCGACGTACAAGCCGTTCAGCGCCATGGCAGCTCTCGCCGACGGGTTGATCGACCCCAGCGCGGAGGTGGATTGCAAGGGCGGCTACGAGTTCGGACGCCGCTATTTTCGCTGCACCGGCGTGCACCGCAAGGTGAACTTGCACGAGGCTATCGTGCAGTCCTGCAACACCTACTTCTACGCCCTCGGCGAGCTGATCCACATCGATCAACTGGCCAAGATTGGCATGGACTTCGGCTTCGGCGTCAAGACGGGCATCGGCATCAATCCAGAGGCTCGCGGGCGCATGCCGACGCGAGCCTGGTACGCACGGCGCTACAAGGGTGACGGTTTTCGCGGTGGCTTCACGTTGCTATCGGCGATCGGCCAGGGGGCTACGACAGTCACTGTGTTGCAGCTGGCGCTCGCGTATGCCGCCCTCGCTAACGACGGCACTCTGTATCAGCCGCAGATGGTCCGCAGCATCGAGACCAGCTCAGGCGTGACCGTTCAGGAGTTTCCGCCTCGCGTGCGCCGCATCATCGAGACGGATCCGACAGAACTCGCGTTGATCAAGAGCGCGCTACGCGGCGTGGTGGCGAACTCCGAAGGTACGGCATTTAACGAAGATCTAAAGGGCGTGGACCTGGCCGGTAAGACCGGTACGGCGCAGGTGAGCCATGTCACGCCGCGAGGTGTCGACCCCAAGCGCGTCTGGTACTTCAACCGCGATCACGCCTGGTTTGCCGGGTACGCGCCCGCAGGCGCGCCCGAAATTGCCATCGTGGTCTTGATCGAACACGGCGGCGGCGGCGGAAAAAATGCCGCGCCGGTCGCCATGCGTGTTGTGGACGCGTGGCAGAAGCTCAACAAGCGCCGGCTCGCGGTGCACGAACCGAACGCCCGCGACGGAGCGCGGTTGTAGATGGTGTTTGCACGCGGCGCGCGGGTTCGCGAACAGTTCGATTGGCCGCTGTTCCTCGGCGTGGTGACCATCGCGATCATCGGTGTGGTCAACCTGTACAGCGCGACCAGCCCCTACATCGGTGATCCACGCCGTTCGGGCCTCGCGGACATGTACGTGCAGCAGGTGTACTGGCTGGTCGTTGGTGGGCTGCTCGGCACTCTGGCGGCGGTGATCGACTACCGAAGCATCGAGCGCTTTGCGTATTTTCTCTACGGCGCGGGGATCTTCAGCCTGTTCCTCGTGCTCTGGTTGGCCTCGGACATTCGCGGCTCTTCGCGCTGGATCGATCTGGGCCGGTTCGCCTTTCAGCCGAGCGAGTTCATGAAAATCTTCGTGATCCTGGCGGTCGCGCGCAAGCTCGCGGACGATCCACGGACCGAGGCTCGCACGCTCGGTGAGCTTTTGCCTGCGGCGCTGCTATTTGTGGCGCCCGCGATCCTGGTGATGCTGCAGCCGGACTTCGGCACCTCGATGATCTACACTGCCACGGCGTTGACCATGTTGGCGCTGACGCGCATGCGCCGCAGCAGCCTGGCTTTGTTCGTCATCGGCTTGGTGCCGTCGTCCTGGGGCATGTGGCATTTCGGTCTGCGTGATTATCAGAAAGGCCGGATCCTCAGCTTCCTCGACCCCGAAGCTGACCGCACCGGAACGGGCTGGCATGCATTTCAATCGCGCACTGCCATCGGCAACGGTGGCGTGTGGGGCGAAGGCTTCAAGGAAGGGACGCAGAACCAATTCGGCTTCTTGCCCGATCAGTTCTCCGACTTCCCGTTCAGCGTCTTCGCCGAGGACTGGGGCTTTGTGGGCTGCATCGCGCTGCTCGCCATGTACGCCTTCGTGTGCGCGTGGGCGATCAACATCGCATCGCTAGCCAGAGATCGCTTTGGAGCGGCGGTCGCGGTTGGGGTGGGTGCCACCTTTTTCTGGCACACCTTGTTCAACATCGGGATGACGCTCGGCGTGCTGCCGGTGGTGGGCATTACGTTGCCGCTCTTTTCCTACGGCGGCTCCAGCACCTTGACGACGCTGGTCGGCTTTGGCTTGTTGATGAATGTCTCGCTGCGGCGCTGAACACTGGAGTCCAACGTTCCCGATCAAAACGCCGCGGCCCCGTGGGGTAGGGGATCAGTCGATCTTGAAGAGTTCGTCCAGGTCGGAGCGCGAGAGCTTTTTGGCGCCGCCGCTGTCTTCGGTCAGCACAGCCGAGACCAGTTCACGCTTCTTTTCCTTGAGCTCCAGGATCTTCTCCTCGATGGTCCCAGCCGCAACCAACCGATACACCGTGACAACCTTCTTCTGGCCGATGCGGTGCGCACGGTCCGACGCCTGATCTTCTACCGCCGGGTTCCACCACGGATCGAAGTGGATGACCGTGTCGGCCGCGGTCAGGTTGAGACCTGAGCCGCCCGCCTTGAGGCTGATCAAGAACACAGGGATGGTCGGATCATCCTGGAAGCGATCGATGCGCTCTGCGCGATCGATGGTCGAGCCGTCCAGGTATTCGTAACGGATTCGATCCTCGTCCAGCGCTTGCTTCAGAATCTTCAGCATCGAGACGAACTGGCTGAACACCAGCACCTTGTGCCCGCCCGCCTCTGCCTCTTCGATGAGCTCTCGGAAGGCCATCACCTTGGCGCTGTCTTCGTGGGAAAATTCACGGGGCAGACCGAGGAGGCGCGGGTCGCAGGCGGCCTGACGCAACTTGGTCAAGCCGGCCAGGATGTGCAGCTGGCTCTTGGCCATACCCACCCGGTCTAGCTCCCCCATCACCTGCGCGCGCACCTCGCGCAGGACCTGGGTGTAGATGCCGCGCTGCTCGGGGCCGAGGTCGATGACCTTGTCGCTCTCGATCTTCGCTGGCAGGTCCTTCGCCACTTCCATCTTGGTGCGGCGCAGGATGAATGGGTGAATGATCGACTTGAGCCGCGCTGCGGCCTTGGAGTCACCCTGATCGATGGGCCGCGAGAAACGCTCTTCGAACTTGGCGAGGGGAGGCAAGATACCGGGCGAGACGAAGTCGAAGATGGACCAGATCTCGGTCAGCCGATTTTCGATCGGCGTGCCCGTCAGCGCCAACCGGCGACTCGGCTGCAGCTCCTTCGCGGCCTGTGCGGTCGCGCTCGCGGGATTCTTGATGGCCTGGGCTTCGTCCAGGATCACGTAGTCGAGCTTCAACTTCGTGAGCAGATCGATATCCCGGCGCAGCAGCGAGTAACTCGTGATGATCACGTTGGTGCTGCCGAGATCCTTGGTTTGTTCCTTGCGCGCCGCGCCGTGCCAGAGCGCTGTCGTCAGGGTACGGCCAAAACGCTCGATTTCTCGAACCCAGTTGGTGACCACGCTGGTGGGCGCGACGATCAGGACGCGTAGCGACTTGGTTTCCTGCTTGATCAAGAGCAAGAGCGCGATGGTCTGGATCGTCTTGCCGAGGCCCATGTCGTCGGCGAGCACGCCACCCGTGCCGATTTCGTGAATGAACTTGAGCCAGGACAGGCCTTGCTCCTGGTACGGACGCAGCGTCGCCCGGAGCGCACGGGGCTTCTTGACCGCCTTGATCTCGTCGATCGACGCGAGCTTCTTGAAGATTTGCTTGGTGCCGGCGCTGACCTTGGCATCCGGCAATTGATTCAGCAGCTCTTGCACGCGGCCGGCCTGCGACAGCGGGAGCTTGCCGTTTTTGCCGGTGCTCGCGATCAGCTCGACCTCCCGCGCGACCATCGCTTCGACCCGGTCCGCGTCGAGAGGCGCGTACGAATCGTCGGAGAGTCGTACGTATTTCTTGCCCTCGCGCAGGCACTGTTCGATGTCCTTGCGATCGATGGTGACGCCGTCGCTCTCCCAGGTGATCTGCACGCTCAGCCAGTCCACCCCGCTGGACACCCGAGCCTGCATCTGGACCGGCTTGTTGCGCACTTGCACGCCCACGAACTCTTCGGGCACGTATAGGTCCCAGCTCTCCGGCAAGCTGCCGATGCCCTCTGACCAGAAACGCAAGGCGTCGTCCGCTTCGGCGATGAAGGATTCGCCGCTGTCGTTCGGCTTCAAGCCGAGATCGAGCAAGAGTTGGACGGCTTCCTGTTGGGCGGCGATATCGGCTCGCACACAGGTTGCCCGTCGTTGGCCCTCGGCCGGTGGTTGCACGATGATCGGTGGGGAAATGCCGTCCGCGCGCACCTCGACTTCGATGTCCTTGTAGGCGGCGCGCAGCGCCACCTCGGCCTTGACGAGCGAGCCGCCGGCGCGCATGCGAAACTGAGGCGCCAGGTCGACGACGTCAGCGACCTGCGCCAGGTCGGGCAGGGTGGCGCCGATTTCGAGCGAGAGCCTCGGCAGCATGTTCGTGATCAGGTGGATCAGCTCGTTTGCCGGCTCGGCGATGGTGGGGGCGCGGAGCAGCCGGCGCAACGCGGCCGGCGACACACGGCGGTCGATCGGACGCGCGATGCCTTCGGTCGTGTCCAGATGCCATCCGGGGTTGCCCTCGAACCAGCCGCCGCTGCTCAGTGAAAAGCGACGGCTGTTGGCGTCACGTTCAAAGCTGACCTTGGCGATGATCGTGTCGTTGCCGACCATTTCGAGGTCGAAATGGGGACGCAACACCTCCGGCGAGAACCTGAGCTGCATCAAGGCCGGCTCGAGCAATACGCGTCGCCCGTCCAGCTTGGGCAAGAGGTCGGCAACGTCTTCGCCGCGCACGTCCACCGCGGGATGGCGGGAATTGCCGCTCTCGAAACGAGCGAGTAGCCTGAGCGCGTCGCGATCCGCCGTTGGCGTCAGCGCTTGCCAGGCCAAGGCGGCGCTGGGCAACAACGGCACGCGGGCGGAGAGGTCGAGGAGCGTGATGGTCAAGCCCCCGGGGCGGACGTGCACCCGGTACTCGAGATCCATGCGCCGTGTGGCACCTTCCGGAGCCATCCAGGCGGCGAGACCGGTGGAACGGTTGAAGCCGTCCGGCGTCGGCATGTCGATGTTGCCGCCCGGGCTCGCGACCGCTTGAACTTGAGTGCGGCGGCGCCGCTCGCGCCGCCGGCTGGGTTTGCCTTCACGCGGCGAAGAGGGGGAGGAGGAGGACGTTTGCTGAGCAATGGGCGACGCCATGGGCGCGGGTTGCGGCGGCGGATCGCGCCGCGGGGGCTGTAGGGCGCGCGCTTGATTTCGCACCGTGATCAACAGTGCCGCGACGTGTTTGCAATGGTGCCCCGTCTTTTGAAAAGCCGGGCAGCTGCATTGCGATGAGATCCCGTCACCCCCGAGCTGGATCGTCGTCGAGTACGGGTCGGTGTCCGAACCCTTGATCATCGCGGTGGCGTTGGATTGGTTGACCTTGAGGTCTCCGACCACCTTGCGCTTCTCATAGTCGAGCCCTCGCAGAAACGTTCGCGCTCCGAGCAGACGCCTGAGGCCCCGATCGGAGAGCGTTGATAGGGCACCAGCAATTGAGGAGGACACTCTTACACCTAGCTAGTTGAGGGTTGTGTTCAGAACAAGAGGGGCGCCGCGGCGAGGGACGAGACGACGGCAGCCTTTAGACCGAGCAGCGCAGCGGGGCCGACGCAGTGCCCCACGAACTCGCGCGCGGAGTTGCCCGCGGCGAAGAAAGAGTCGGCGCCGAGGCCCGGCGTGGGTGCATGCTCGAGCGCGATGCGCGTCCCTTGCGCAGCGAGCGCCGCAGCTCCGCCGGTGAGCGCAGCCAAAGTGCCGAGGGCGGCGAGCGCATGCGCGGCGAGCCCGCTGCCGGCTGGACCGTAGGCAAGCCGCAGCAAAATGCCGACGCAAAAGGGGACGGCGAGCACCACTAGCCCGAGCGAGAGCAACGGCTTGGCTGCGGCTTCTGCCGCCAGATCGACGCTGATCCGATAGCTGGGTAGCGAGCCCGCGGCCCCGTCCGAGGTGGGGACCGTGCTCGGTCTGCGCTCTCGCAGGTCCGCATCCAACAGCTGTGCCGTGCGGCTCGACGTTTCGAGCAGCCTGCCCACGTAAAACAGCACGCTGCCGGCGCCGAGGACGGCGCCGAGCAGCACGATGGGATGGTTACTGCCAGGATCCGTCGGGCTTGCGCCGTGGGCCAGGATCAAAGGCAAGGAGATGGCACCGAGCAAGGCCGCAGCCGAAGCTCCCAGTATGCCCTGTGTTTGCCCGAGGTTGCCGATGACCAACGCGGAACGGCTCAGCTCTTCCGCGCGCCCGCGCGCCGCGGCGTCGAAGGCCCCGCGCCCCACCTTCGAAATCAATGAGATGCTCTCGGCGATGTCGAGGAACAAGCCCTCGCTCAAGTTGAAGGCTCCCGAGCCGAGCAGCGCGATCACTGCGATGAGTAGGGACAAGAGCGCCCCGTGCTCCAGGTCCGAGCTCGCTCCGAGGACATGCGCGGCGCCGAGGCATGCTCCCACCGCGAGCAGTGGCGCCCAGGTTCGCTGCAACCCGAGCCCGAGCGCCCGTGCCACCGAAGGCAATTCGCGCGGGCTCGGGGTCGCTCCGTCCGGGCCTTTCACGAGGTGACGAGCCTGGAAGAACAACCACCCGCCCGAGAGCACGGACGCGCTGATGCCCAGGCTGCCCGCGCCAGCGTACACCCAAAAATGAGGGTCTCCCACCAACCAGAAGCTGGCGCCGAAGAGTCCCGTGACAGCCATCAACGCCTGGCTGCCGCGCGCCGCTACAAAAATGCTCGGCAACGTCAGCTGACCTTCGAAGCGGCAGGTGCCGAAGCTGATCAATGTCGCGAACGAGCCGGTGGCACGCACCATGAGCGGCAATCCGATCAGCGCCAGTAGTCCAACTCCGTGTGCTGGATCTGGCGCTCCCACGGCGGCTGCGAGCGAGCCGATGACGCAATTCATCAGCACCAGGGCGGAGAAGACGTCGGTGCTCCGGCAAACCGCCCCACCCACGGAGTTGCCGACCAGTTCGGCCACCAACGCAGGGTTGTGATCTTCGTCTTTGTCCAGCTCGCCGAGGCGACTGCGCAGTGCGCTCGCGGCGGCCCGAGCTGCGGTTTGAAAGCTGCTGCCGCCCACCTGAAATACAGCCGCTCCCGCCACGGCACCGAGCGCCGCTGCCGGCAGACAGCGCGCCGCTTCCGCGAGTGCCACAGCACTGTCGAGGCTCCCGCCCCCGATCAGATGAAGGTAGCGCCCGAACACGATCGCCAGCGTGACCAGCACGCTCAGCGTATCGGTGAACGAAGCTGCCAGCGCGGCACCGCGAAAGGCCGCCGTCGCCGCGTCGTCGAGGTTATTGCGCAGGCCTTCGAGGGCGCGTGCCGTGGCACGGGCTGCTGCCCATTGTGCAATGTGCGCCACTAGCAGCGACGAACCCGCGCCGAGCACCGCCGCGAACCCGAGCCAGATGGCTCGCTCGGGCGGAGCTGCCGCGTTGCCGAGCTTCGAGACCAGGCCCAAGGAGACACCCAGGATCAGTAGCAGCGCACCCAGCCGCCGCGCCTCCTGCGAGAGAAAATCCCCACCCGCGCGATTGACAGCGGAGAGCAGGCGTTCGAGCTCACGACCGTTGGCGGAGCTCTGCCTCAAGCTCAGCGCTCGATTGCCCGCCCATGCCAGGCTCGACACGCAGACGGCTAGGACGACGATCAGTTCATTCACGACGACATGGCTACAGGGCGATGACTTTCCATGGCGCTTTGGGCGACATTGGCTCTCCCCACGTGCCATCGGCATACGCCGGGCACGTAAACCCCCGGTGTCCCGGAGACGGGAAGCCGCCGCGAGGTAATGGATTCAGCCCCCGCTGCGGTTCCGAGCCGGTGCCCCCGATTAGTGCAGAGCTTCGCATTGCGCCCCTCTCACGGCGCCCCGGGAAGCCACGCTACATACGAGCGGAACCGGCGATGAAGCTGGACCCAACCACTCGAACACACGCGCCGCACTCACGCGACGTGGAGCCGTCAAGTTCAGCTGTAAGCAGGCTCGTAACACGGGGGACGGCAGGCCGGCAAGCCCCAATTTCCGGGGTTCTATGCTGCGCGGTGGCTCAGCGCCGAGCCTCGCCCGACTGAAGATTCGGCTGCCCGAGCGCGTACTCGAACTTAGAGCGACTGACACCGATCGACTTCAGCCTTGCGGCCGAGTCAGTGCTGCGCGCGTCACTGCCGGGAGGCGACCGACCTCAGTTTTTCGACTGCATCACCATCAGGTGATACTTGCCGAATTCGTTCTGACCCAGCGTGAAGAGCACCTCTACGAAGAGTCGGTACGGCGTCGTGTTGTCCGCGATCACAATCGCCTCGGAGCTGGAGGAGTCGAGCCCTTTAGCTTCTTGCACCTGGCGATCGATCTTGCGCGCGGCCTGCAGCGCGTTGCCCAGCGGCACGATGTAGAGCGAGTTGGCTCCGCGCTTGTGCCGCGCCTCGACG
>JAYWEH010000451.1:0-3787 GCA_043780025.1 Deltaproteobacteria bacterium | reverse complement strand
TAGCAGCCCCCGAGGACGTTATCCTCGCGAAGCTCGATTGGTACGAGCGTGGAGGGCGCCAATCCGAGAATCAACTAAAGGACGTGCGCGGAATCGTGCGAGTGCAAGCAAACCTAGACTACGACTACATGCGCCGCTGGGCGGCGACGCTTGGCGTAGAGGCCTTGTTGGCAAGAGTACTGAACAAAAAAAACTGAATGACGGAGCCCTGCTTCGTGTGGATCGGCTTTTCGCTCGACGAGAGCGTCCGCCCGGCTCACACCGTTCAGGCTGTCGGCACCGGTCTGCGCCTGACCCTCGATCGCCCCCGGACCCGGACCCACACCGAATTGCACGTCCTACGCTGCAGCCTGGATGGCGCACCGGTTTCGTGACCCAGCTCGGCATCGCCGCTGCCGCGCAGAGCGTCCGTTCGTCTGTCATCACGGCTTCACTCGCGGTATCCGTGCGCTACGCAGCTTCAACTGTGGCCTCACTCCCCCGGTTGCGGCGATGACGCAGTCTCGAAGTGGACCGTCGCGTCGATGGCCTTCGCCTGACGTCGCTGGGCTACGCACGTTGTTACTGCGATCGGACTGATGGTGGTTAGAGGCGACGTCGGGTGAGGCGGGGTTGGTCTCGTGTCGGGGCGGCCAGGCGAGTCAGTAAGGGCGGTTCAGGCGGTAGGTGTTCGCGCGCTTGAGCCAGGCGCGCAAACCGCTGCGCGGCGACGTCGCCACGCCCGTGCCGTGATCGAGTGTCCACGCGACGAAGCGCTTCATTTGCTCGTCGATGTCGAGTAGCGCCCCAAAGTCATCGACGAGGCTTGCGAAGTAGGCGAGGTCGCGCCAGCCGCGTGGCGTCGAGTCGGGAAACAGATCGTAGAAGAGCTCGGCGAGCGAGGCGCTCGTGTCCGAGCTCGTGCGTGTGGCGGTCGACGCCAGGTCATCGTCCGGGTCAATGGTGCTGGTCGAGGTCGGGTCGTCCATGGTGTTTACATCCGGCTTGTTCAGTGATGCGCGACCGGGCGCGACATGCAGGTCGGTCGCGGGTTACGGCGAATTGGCGATCCGCGGCCGTCGCCGGGAGCAGGCTTGGCAGCGGCAGGAGTCGGCGCCGGCGGCGACGTAGTACTCGAGGGCGGCGGTGAAGCAGTCGTAGCGGTTTGCGTCGAGCAAGCGAGCGATGTCGAGCATGCGGCTGCGTCGACCGCCGTCCCAGAAGTCGAGCGCGATGGCGACCTGCATCGCCGCAGTCGACCCGATCAAGGTGGCCTCGCGCGCCAGCACGCAGGCCGATCTGGCAAGCCCTTGGCGAGATGGCGCGAAGAAATAGTCGAGCAGCGCCGAGTCATACCCGAAGAGGATGGAGATGGCGCGGTGGCGGTTGCAGATCACGGCTTTTTCGCAGCCCCCTTGCTGCGTGGCTGCGCCTGGTTGATAAGCTTGCTCTGGTGGATCCTCCAGCTCGGTCCATTGATGTTTACGATGATGGCGTGATGAATGAGGCGATCGATGGTCGCCGTCGTCACCACCGGGTCGCCGAGGTAGGTCCCCAGCTCACCGAAGTCGATATTGGTCGTCACGATCGTCGTCTTCTTGCAGTAGCGACCCTCGATGACCTTCTGGAAAAGTGCGGCGTTTCGCGCTGTTTCCTGCTCGATCCGGTCCAAGCCGAGTTCGTCGATTAAGAGCACGTCGGGCGCGACGAAGCTCTTGAGCTTGCTCTCGAGACTGTCGTCGCACAGTCCGGAGAGCAGCGTGCGCAGCATGTTTGCGGCCGTCGTGTAGCGACAGCGAAACTGCCGCTGGCAGGCGGTGAGCAGCAGCGCCTTGGCGATATGACTCTTGCCCGCCCCCGAGTTGCCCGCAAGGATCAGGCTCTGCCTCTGTTCAACGAAGCCGAGTGTCGCCAGGTTCATGATCTGCGTCTTGTCGACTCCCGTCTGGAAGTCGAAGTCGAAGTCGGCGAGCAGGAGGCGCTCGGGGAGCCCCGACTCGTCGATGCGGCGCTCGATCCGGCGCTCGATCAATCCGCGGACTTCGGCGCCGAAGAGACGCACGAGCACGTCGAGCACCGCCGTGTTCGCCTTCGCTGCCGCGGCCAGTTCGTCACCCAAGATCGCCGCCATCTGGCTGAGGCGTAATTCCTTCAGGTACTGCTTGATCTCGTCCAGCTGGCTCGGCGTCGCCTTTGGCTTCGTTGTCATCGTCGGACTCCAGTAGATTTTGGTAAGCGCTCAGTGGGCGCTGCTCGATCTTGGGGAGCATGGCGCGCAGGCGCTCGGTGGCCGCCTCGTTGCGCACCGATTCGAGCGTGCGCGGCTTGGCCTTGGCCCTGAGGATCCGTTCGATGCTCGCGGCGTCGAAGGCCTGATAGCTCGTGGCGTGCCGCAGCGCCGCGGCGATGTCGTCGGGATGATAGCGCTCGCGCGCGGCAAGGATCAGACGCGCATACATGCCAGCGGTACGCGTGTGCTTGCGCTCGAGCCCCCTGAGGAAGTCCTCGGCGCCGGACCCAAGCGCGATGAAGCGTTCACGCACAGCGCCGACGCCGTGCCGCTCGCGCTTCTTGAGCTCGTGCTCGGGCGCCTCGCTCTTCTTCTTGGCGCCGGCGGGGAAGCGCTCGTGACGCGCAATCAGCTCGATCGTCGGACTGTAAATCGATATCTCCGTCTCCGATGCCTTGACGGCCAAGACGTCGAGTACGAAGTCGGCGGGGACCGAATAGCGGTTGGTCTCCAAGGTGACGAATCCCTCGCGGTCGACGAGCAGGTAGTGGACTTCGGCGGTGTCGTAGGGATGCACCGGCAGGGGCGTGAGTAGAGCCTGTTCAGACTCGAAGAAGAGCTCGATCGGTTGTCGACCGGTCGTCCTGTGCTCACGCTTGTCGGCCTTCTCGGCGAGCCACCAGCGCGCGGTCGCCTGCAGATCCTCGAAGTTCTCGAAGGTGCGGCCGTTAAGCAGGTTTTTCTCGATATAATCGAAGGGACGTTCGACCTTACCTTTCGTTTCTGGCCGCCGCGGCCCGCATGCGACAGGTCGGCATTTGTAGTGCGTGATGAAGGCGATAAACTTCGGGTTGAAGACCGCCTGCCCGGCCTCCCAGCGCAAAATCACCGTCTTCTCTCCGTCGTAGAGACAGGTCCATGGCACACCGCCAAAGTGCGCGAATGCGTCCTGGTGCCGGCGGATCATCATCGGGAAGCGCCGGTTGTCAGTGAAGGTCAAGTACTGGCGCCTGGAAAAGCCCAAGACGTACGAGAAACAGAGCACATCCATTTTTCCACTCCTGCGAAACGGGATCGTATAGGGGCTCCAGTCCATCTGCCCTTGCTCGCCCGGATTGGTCTCGAAGCGGACGACGGGCTCGACCTTCGGCTCGGGCCGCAGCTCGCGCAGTTTCTCGCGCAGGATCGAGATCCCGCCGTCGTAGCCGCCCTCCGTCAGCGTCTCGAAAAGACGTAGCCCGGTGATGGCGGGGTGCTCGCCGAGGACCTTCTTGATCTTCTCGACGAAGTCATCGAGCTTGCTCGATCGCGGTGTCTTCTGCGCTGGTGTGACGGTGTGGCCACCCTCGCGCGCGGCACCGTGGCGCCCGAGGATCCGCCGGATGGTGTTGCGGCCGACCTTGAAGCGGCGCGCCAAAGCGCGGATCGTCACGCCTTCGCGCGCGAGCGTGACGACGCGGTTGTCGAGATCGGCGCGGCTCGATATCAGCTCAGTCACCTGCCACCCCGTCCGCGTTTGTTACGGTCCCATCGACGAGTTGCCTCAGCGCGCGGCCAAGGCGCCGCCAGACGACGAGC
>JAYWEH010000450.1:0-3792 GCA_043780025.1 Deltaproteobacteria bacterium | reverse complement strand
CCAGCTCCTTCGTGATCCAGCTCGCGTGTTGCTCCGCCCTCACCAGCCCGTTGCCACCGGCCACGCCGAACTCGATCGCGGCCATGCGGTTGAGGCCGAGGCGCTTGGCCAATTTGGCCGAGTGATACAGGCAATATGCGTAGTGCGGGCGCGGCGCCATCGCCCAATGGATCTTCAGATTGGGCGGAAGCCAGCGCCAGAATTCGGACAAGGGGCTGCTCGGTTATCAGACTTCGTTTCGAGGGTCAACGACCGGCAATCTGCCAATTGAGAGGACTGCCAACGCGCTCGGATGCGCCCCTGTGTAGCGCGAGAAGCGAGACTAGCCGCTGCTTCGAGGCTGGCCTAGAATCGAAGCTCGCATGGCGGACGAGCAGACGTTTTTCTTCGACGCCGGGGCGCTCGCGCGCCTGGCAGAGCAGCAGGCGGCAACCTATCGTTCCGCCGAGCCATTTCCGCACTTCGCGGTCGACGATTTTCTGCCCGCCTGGGTCACGCAGCGGATCGTGAGGGAGTTTCCAGACCCGCAGCAGATCGCCTGGCGCCAGTACGACGATTCAAACCAGAAGAAGCTCGCCAACGAGCTGGAGTCCCAGCTCGGCCCTTTCACGCGCCACGTGATAGCGCAGTTGCACTCCTCTACATTCATCACGTTCCTCGAGCAGCTCACCGGCATTGACGGGTTGATTCCGGATCCGCACCTGCGCGGCGGCGGTCTACACCAGATCAAGCCCGGTGGGCTGCTCAAGGTCCATGCCGATTTCAACTGGTATCCGCGGCTGAAGCTGGACCGGCGGCTAAACCTGCTGTTGTACTTGAACGAGGATTGGAAAGAGGAATACGGCGGCCACCTCGAGCTGTGGGATCGAGAAGTCACTCGCTGCGAGCGACGGGTGCTTCCGTTGTTCAATCGCTGCGTGGTGTTCAACACCACCGACTTCGCGTTCCACGGCCACCCGGAGCCCCTCACCTGCCCGGCGGGCCGCACCCGCAAGTCCTTGGCCCTGTATTACTACTCCAACGGGCGTCCGCCCGCAGAGATGGCCGATCCACACACGACCCAGTTTCGAGATCGCCCGACCGATCCCAGGCGCCTGAACCTGCAAACGTTGCTCGAGAAGCTCCGCATCAAGTAGCCGAGCCGGCTGCTGCTTCTCTCAGCAACCGCGTCACCTGCCGCGCCAAGGTGGCGCCGTCAAACTGGCTCCTCACGTCCATGGCGCTCTGTGAGCCGAGTACCATGCGCCGGTCGCGATCGCGGCACAACGCGATCAATTTTTCCCCGAGGTCGTCCGCGTCATCCGGTTTCACCCAGAGCCCGTTCTGGCCGTCGCGCACGACCTCCACGGCGCCGCCGTGGGCTGTCGCCACCGCCGGCACTCCGAGTGCCATGGCCTCGATCAACACGCGACCGAACGGCTCCGGCTTGCGCGAGGGCAGCGCCAGGATGTCGAAGTCGACGACGTACGGCCGCACATCATCCTTGAAACCCGTGAACCGCGTGCGATCGCTCACGCCGAGCTCGCGCGCGAGCGCCTCATATTCCGCCTTGCGATCGCGCTTGAGCAGGCCGTCGTTGTCGCCCACGATCACGAGCCAGGCCTCGGGGCACTCTCGGTGCACGCGCGCGAACGCGCGGATCAGCACGTCGATGCCCTTCCACTCGATGATGCGGCCCAGGTACCCGATCACGATGGCGTTCGGCGGCAACCCAAATTCGGCGCGCAGCTTCGGCTCTACCCGGGCGCGTTCAAACTTGCCGAGATCCACGAAGTTGTAAGCGACGGCGACCTTGTCCGGCACGACGGCCTGGAACGGCTCCGCCGAGGCCCGCGAATTGCACAGGATCTTGCGCACCGAGCGGGCACGCCCGAGCGCCTGAAAAAACGCGCGCTCGATGCCGTGGGCGTGAATGTTGCGCACGTGCAAAACCACGGGCGTGCGCGTGGCGGCGCCCACGCCCACACCGACGGGCTTGGCCAACATATGGTTGCAATGGATCACGTCCGGCTCGATCCGCTCCACGAGCTTCTTCAACTTGGCCGCCGACACCGCGAGCGCGGTGACGCCGCCGGCGATGTCCAGACCGGGTACGGGCAAAGCGGCGAATCGATAGGGGCTGCGCTGAATGCGCTCCACGAATTCCGGCATCATGTGCAGGGTCGCGAGCGACGAGAGCCGCTCGGCGATGACCCCTGGCTTGGGCATGACGACGTGCGCTTCGATGCTCGAAGCTTCGTGTTCGAGGTAGGCAGTGAGGCTGCGCCCCGCGCCCCCTCCGGATACGCAGCTGTTCAGGAACAGCACGCGCAACTTCCGGCCATCGTCGGGGCGATTCACGCGCGTAACCTTGCGCCAGCCAGCGCGAAGGTCAAGCCTCGCCGCGGGGCCGGCCATCGAGCGGCGATGGGCCTCGGTGGGGTGAAATTTCGTGATATAGCCGCCCGTCCATGCGGATTCTGATGGTGACCGCCGATTTTCCACCGGACGTCGGCGGCATCCAAACCTACAGCCACGAGCTTGCCCATCGGCTCGCGGCTCGCGCCGGAGCGTTTGAGCTCATGGCGCCGTGGCGCAAGGGTTGCGAGCGCGTCGATCAACAATTGCCGTTTGCGGTGCGGCGCGTGCGAGCCCCAAAAGACGGGCTGGCCCTGTCGGGCATCGGGGCGGTCAGCTTAGAGGCACGGCGCCTGCGCGCGGACGTGGTATTCGCGGCGCATTGGTCGTGTGCCCACGCCGCGCTGATCAGCCGCCGCATCAGTGGTTACCCACGCCACATCGGCACGGCCGCCCACGGGCGCGAATTGATCTCGAGGCCGTTCGCGCGCTCGGCCATGGCTCAAGGCGTGTACGACGCCATTCGCAAGCGAGCGCTTTCGGGCAGCGACGTGTTGTTTCCCATCAGCCGGTACACTGAGTCGCTACTCGAACCCTACGGCGTGCGCCGCGTCTCGGTCGCCAACAATGGCGTGGACGCGAGCCGGTTTCGACCCGACCCGGCTTCGGGAGCCGCCTTTCGCGCGCGCCACGCTCTCGGTTCGGGCCGCGTGCTGATGACGGTTGGGCGCCTGGTCGAGCGCAAAGGTATCGACACCGTGATCGCGGCGCTGCCATTGCTCTGCTCGGATTTTCCGGAGCTCAGCTACTCCGTTGTCGGGGACGGCTCGGACCGTACGCGGCTCGAGGCGCTCGCTCGGCAGCACGGCGTCGCCCAGCACGTGAAGTTCCTCGGCAGTTTGCCGGCGGACGAGCTCGCGCACGCCTACAACGCCTGCGACATCTTCGTGATGCCGTCGCGCAGCGACGGCAAAGACGTGGAGGGTTTCGGCCTGGTGTTTCTCGAAGCGAGCGCGTGTGGCAAGCCCGTAATCGGCGCGCGCTCCGGCGGGGTGCCAGACGCCGTCGTCGAGGGGCAAACCGGATACCTCGTCGAACCGAGCTCAGCGCCGGAGCTGGCTCGACGTTTGCGCCAACTGCTCGAGAGTCCCGCGCTGTGCGAAGAACTCGGCCAGGGCGGGCGCGCCCACGTCGTGAGCCGGGGCACGTGGGATCACACGGGTGACAAGATCTACTCGGCTCTCGGAGGCCCGTGGCTGAGCTTCGCGTCATCCTGACCGTCAATTACTCGCCCTGGGCCCCCTACGCGGGCGGCGGGCAGCGCTCCACCCATCAGCTCGGCTGCGCGCTTTCGGAGCTCGGGCACCACGTCACGGTCGTGTACACGCGCGCGCCGCTGGATACGTGGCGCGCCCCGGAGGGCCTGCCTTATCGCGTGGTGTACGCACCGTTCGT
>JAYWEH010000449.1:0-9025 GCA_043780025.1 Deltaproteobacteria bacterium | reverse complement strand
CGCGCAAACCCAGGGCGCATGCCGCGCTGCCAGCGGCTGACCGGCAGCTCTTGCACGCGACGGCGCTCAAGACCTGGCGCTTCTTCGACACGTTCGTGGGCGAAGCGGACAATTACCTGCCTCCCGACAATTTCCAGGAGGTTCCCCGCGGTGTGGTGGCGCACCGGACCTCGCCCACCAACATGGGCCTCTATTTATTGTCGGTGGTCGCTGCTCGGGACTTCTCGTTCATCGGGTTACGCGAGACGGTGCGCCGCCTGGGGCAGACGCTCGGCACGCTGGAGCGCCTCGAAAAGCACGAGGGCCACATCTTGAACTGGTACGACACGACCTCTCTCGCGCCGCTCGAGCCGCGCTACGTGTCGACCGTGGACAGCGGCAACTTCGCGGCCTACCTGTGGACGCTCGAGCAGGCGAGCCTGGAGCTCACGCAGGCACAACTCCTGGGCACGCAGGTGATCGAGGCGGCGCTCCTCGGCGTCCAGATTGCGCGAGACGAGCAGGCGGCGTCGGCAGAAGCCGGTTCCGCGGGTCTGGGTGAGCTCGCGGCCCGGCTGACCTCCATCCAACGCGATTCGAAGGGCCACCCCGGCGTTCCCGACCTGCGCGAGGCGCATGCGGCGGTGCTGCGCGCCCGCTCGGGGGAGGCTTGCCGTGGTCTTTCGGAGTCGGCGCTCGATTGGCTCAGCCGCGCGGAGAGAATGCTGGGCGGGGCACTGGACGAGCTGACCGCGATTTGTCCATTTTTGGACGCGCCGATTCTGTCTGCCCGGTTGTTCGTGCGGCCCGAGCTGTCCGCGGAGGTGAGCGCATTAAAGAGCGCCCTCGGTCTGCCGATGAGTCTGTCGGCGTTGATGCAGCTCGGTCCTCGCATCGCCGAACACGTGGGGCGCATCGAGCTCATCCTGCAGTCGTTTGGCCTGTCGAAAGAGGAGCTTCAGCTGGCCGAGCGCGAGCTCGATAGTTTGACCGCCCTGGTGGAGCGCGCGGCGAACGTCGCCGAAGAGCTCAGCGTGGCGCTCGAGGAGATGGGTCAACGCGCGGCGAGGCTGGCGGCGGGAATGAACTTTGCGTTCCTGTTCGACGACGAGCGTGAGCTATTCACGATCGGTTACAACGTGAGCCTTGCTCGCGCCGACGCCTCTCACTATGATCTGCTGGCATCAGAGGCGCGGCTGGCCAGCTTGCTATGCATCGCGCGCGGTGAAGCGCCACAGGCGCACTGGTTTCGGCTGGGCCGGCCTCGGGCGCGGCTCGCCGGCAGCCCCGCATTGTTGTCGTGGAGCGGCTCGATGTTCGAGTACCTCATGCCCTTGCTCGTGATGCGCGACAACCCGGGCACGTTACTGCACGAGAGCTATGAGGCCGCGATCGAACGGCAGCGCCGGTATGCCGCCGAGCGCGGTGTGCCCTGGGGCGTTTCGGAGAGCGCTTACAACGTCATGGACTTGCGCATGACGTACCAGTATCGCGCGTTCGGCGTGCCCGGCCTGGGCTTGAAGGCGGGCCTCGGCGAAAGCCTGGTGGTTGCGCCGTATGCCACCGTGCTGGCGGGCCTGGTTCGCCCCGATCTGGTGGCTTCGAACCTGCGGCTCTTGCGCGATCAGGGTCTCGAAGGTCCGTATGGGTTCTACGAGTCCATCGACTACACTCCGGATCACGTCCCGCCCGGCCGTCACGGCATCGTCGTCAAGGCCTTCATGGCGCACCACCAGGGCATGAGCCTGGTGGCCCTCGGGGAAATCCTGAACGAGTCGCCGATGCGGCGGCGCTTTCACGCCGATCCACGTATCAAGGCGACCGAGCTCCTGCTCGAAGAACGAGTGCCGGTCCGCACCACCCCGATCAAGCAGGCGGCGGCGGAGATGCCGAGCCCCGTGCGCGCCGAGTCCGCGGTGGACGTCGTTGATCACGTGGGGCCGGTGGCTGCTGGGCCCACTCGCGTGCACCTGTTGGGGCATGGCGAGCTCGCCTGCCTGGTGAGCTCGACCGGTGTCGGTGTCACGTTGTGGAAGGGCCTCGACGTGAACCGTTTTCGCCAGGACACGTCGCTCGACGCGGGCGGCATCTACATCTACGTACGGAACTCGAGCGACCAGCAGACCTGGTCCGCCGCCTATCAGCCCACGCGGGTGCAGCCCGATTTCTACAACGCGGCCTTCTCGATCGACCGAGTCGAGTTCAATCGGCGTGACGGCGCGGTGCAGACCGTGACGGAGATAGCTCCTTCCCCCGAACACGCCGCTGAAATTCGGCGCATTACTCTGACGAATCACTCGAGCGAACCGCTCCAGATCGACGTCACCACTTACACCGAAATCGTACTCGCCAGCCACGGCGCGGACGTCGCCCATCGCGCCTTCGGCAGCATGTTCATCGAGACAGAGGCGCTGCCGGAACGGGGCGCGCTCTTGGCCCGGCGGCGCCCCCGCACTCACGACGAAACCGAGGTCTGGATGGTCCAGGTGCTCGTGCCCGCGAGCGAAGACTGGAGCGCGCTCGACTACGACACTTCGCGGCTGCATTTCATCGGACGGGGGCGAAGCCCCTCGGAGCCGCTCGCGTTGTCCGAGGATCGGCGGCTGTCGCAGCGCACCGGGAACGTGCTCGATCCAGCGCTGGTTCTGCAACGGCGCATCGAGCTCTTGCCCGGTAAACCCGCGCGCTTGACGCTGGTCACGGGTCTCGGCTCGTCACGCGAGGAAGTGCTCGGGCTGGTGGACGTCTACTCCGCGAGCAACTCCGTGGCACGCGCACTAGAACTCGGCTGGGCTGGCGTCCGCGTGGAACTCCGGCACCTCGGCATCAGCTCGAACGACGTGCAACGCTTCCAGCGCCTGCTCTCGGCGGTGGTGTTTCCACACCCAGCGTTGCGCGCCCCGGCAGCACCGGCGGAAGGCGTCAACGCGGGCATCTCGGCGTTATGGTCGCACGGCATCTCCGGCGACCTGCCGATCGTGACCTGTCGCATCGATCACCAGGATTTCGAAGAGCTGTGCCGCGACCTGTTGCTGGCCCGGGAGTTCTGGCGACTCAACGGCTTCGCGAGCGATCTCGTGATCTTGAATGAAGAGCCCAGCGGCTACCTGCAGCCCATTCAGGACACGATCGTGGATCTGATGCGCCAGTCAGCCCAGGTGCCGCCGGGGGGAGGGGTGTTTGTGTGCCGCGCCGATCAGATGAGCGTGGAAGAGCGTGAATTGATCGTGTGCTCTTCGCGCGTGGTGCTCCGAGCTTCTCAGGGGTCGCTCGGGCGGCAGCTCCGGCGAGCCCTCGGTTCGCGAGCGCTTCCGCCGGCGCTCGTACCACGCCGGCCCATGACGCTGGAAGCCGTGCCGGCACCGTTGCCCCGCCCCGAGCTCGCGTTCGACAACGGGCACGGCGGCTTTGAGCGCGAAGGGCAGCGCTACGTCATACCCTTCGAACACGAAAAGCCCACGCCCGCGCCCTGGAGCAACGTGATCGCCAATCAGCACTTTGGCACGTTGGTCACCGAAGCCGGCAGCAGCTTTACCTGGTGGCAGAATAGCCAGCGCTACCGCCTGACGCCGTGGAGCAACGACGCCGTGTGTGATCCCTCCGGGGAGGTCATCTACATCCGTGACGACGACGACGGCTCGTTCTGGTCTTCGACCCCGGCCCCGGCGGGCGCAGGCGCCAGCTTTCGGTGCACCCACACGCAGGGTTATTCGAGCTTCGAGCACACCCGCCGGTCGATCCAGCACGAGCTCACGCTGTTCGTCAGCGCGGACGATCCCGTCAAGTGTCTGCGCTTGCGCCTCGGCAATCGCGGCCGCCAGGTGAGACACCTATCGGTCTTCGGCGTCGTGGATTGGGTGCTCGGGCCGAGCCGGGAGACCACGCGCGTATCGGTGAGCACTGTGTATCGACATGAAGCGCGCGCGATCATCGCGCGCAACGCGCTGTCGCTCTTTCCCGCCAGCCGCGCGTTCTTCGCGGCCACTCGCACCGTCGAGAGCGCCACCACCGATCGTGAGGAGTTCTACGGCGCGGACGGCTCCGCCCGCGCACCGGACGCGCTCGGGCGGGTGATCTTGGGAGGTCGCTCGGGCGCGGGGTTTGACCCGTGCGCGGCGCTGCAGGTTCGGGTGAACCTCGAGCCGGGCGAGACCGTCGAGTTGAGCTTCGTGCTGGGCAGCGCGGATTCGCTGGCGGACACGCTTCTGTTGCTGGAGAAATACGGGCGCGCGGGCGCTGTCAATCGCGCCTTCGAGGACTCACAGCGAAAGTGGGCGGGGATCCTCTCCGCGGTGCAAGTGCGTACCCCCGACGCCGCCGTGGATGCGCTCTTGAACCACTGGCTCCTGTACCAGACGTTGAGCAGCCGGATCTGGGCTCGCACCGGTTTTTATCAGTCGAGCGGCGCATACGGCTTTCGCGATCAGCTGCAAGACGTGCTCGGGCTCTTGCACTGCCGCCCCGACTTGACCCGCGAGCATCTGCTGCGGGCGGCCGCTCGCCAGTTCGAAGAGGGCGACGTGCAACATTGGTGGCACGCCGAGACGGGGCAAGGCTTGCGCACCCAGTGCTCCGATGATCTGGCGTGGTTGCCCTACGCGGTGGCGGAATACGTGCGCGCGACGGGGGATCGCTCGGTGCTCGACGAAGCCATTCCGTTTCTGACCGAACGCGTGCTCGAGCCCGGCGAGGGCGACCGCTTCGGCGCGCCTCGGCTGAGCGAGGAGCGAGCCTCGCTCTACGAACATTGCGTACGAGCCCTGGACGCGGCGCTCACGGCGGGCCCACACGGCTTGCCAACGATGCGCGGGGGTGACTGGAACGACGGCATGAACCGCGTCGGCGACGCGGGCGCGGGCGAGAGCGTGTGGCTGGCTTGGTTTCTGGCCAAGACCTTGCGCGATTTCGCGCCGCTCGCCTCGGTGCGTGGCGACGCTGCCCGGGTAGCCTGGTGCAATCAGGGGGCCGCGCGATTGGCCCGTGCGGTCGACGATCACGCCTGGGACGGCGAATGGTATAGGCGGGCGTATTTCGACGACGGTACGCCGCTCGGTTCGAAACAGAACTCGGAGTGCCGGATCGACGCCATCGCGCAGTCTTGGGCCGTGATTGCTGGGCTCGGGGATCCCAAGCGCGCGGCCAAAGCGTTGAGTTCATCGGAGTCCTGGCTGATCGATGACTCGCTCGCCCTGATGCGGTTGCTCGATCCGCCGTTCGAAGGGACAAAGCCAGATCCGGGTTACATCCAGGCCTATCCACCCGGCGTGCGCGAAAATGGGGGGCAATACACACATGGGGTGCTCTGGACCTTGCTCGCGCTGGCGCTGCAAAAAGAGGGTGATCGCGCAGGTGCCCTGTTGAACCAGCTGAACCCCATCCGCCACTCGAGCGATCCGGACTCAGCCCTACGCTATCGCGTAGAGCCGTACGTCGTGGCCGCCGACGTCTACTCAGCAGAGCCCCACGCGGGCCGCGGGGGTTGGACCTGGTATACCGGTTCGGCGGGTTGGATGTATCGCATCGTGCTCGAATACATCCTCGGCATTCGCCGTAGCGCCGACGTGCTGACGATAACGCCCGTCATCCCGCGACACTGGCACGGCTTCGAAGTCGTATATCGTCATCGCTCGTCGAGCTATGAAATCGCCGTCGAAAATCCTGAACAGGTCTGCGACAGCGTTGCGCGCGTGGAGCTCGACGGGCGCGTCGTGGCGGATGGCCGCATTCGCCTGCTCGACGACGGGCAGGTCCACCACGTGCGGGTCGAGCTCGGACGTGCCGCTGCCGAGAGCACCCGCCTGCGGCGCGCCGAAGGCAAGTAAAACAAGTAATGACGAGTGAGCTCTACGGAGCAGGCTTGTAGTCAGTCGGAAGGGATAGCTCCGCATCGGACACAGGCCCTGGCGAGTAGGTCACGAGCTCCAGCCGATACATTTCCTTTCCGGCGGCGTCGGTCACTTTGGCGCTCAGCGGAAACAGGTCTTCGTTCAGCAACCGTTCAACCCATGCGGGCACGTCGAGCCGGGTCAATGCCTCGAACTTCGCGACGTCGATTTCACCTGGCACCGCCATCACGCAGGCGTCAATCTTCTGGGGGCCTTCGCTGATCTGATAGCGCTCACAGATCACGCCCTGCATGGTCAATCGTTCGCCGGTCTTCTGGACGTTCACGTCGGGGTGAGGGGCGCTTGCCGGCGCGTCGATCTCTTCCAGCGCCCGGGTGTGGTAGGTGCGTGAGCGGTTGTCCAGGAGCGAAACATTTTCTCCCCACAAGAGCGCGTCGATACCTGCGCCACCTTTTACACCGTCCAGCTGAAACCGAGCCGTGTTGCCCTTCGCCAGGTAACGCAGCGCACGCGGCCCCCGGGCATCGCTCAAACGCAGCTCGAGCGCGCCTTGGAATCCGCGCCCCATGTTTTCGTCGATGCTGGGGCGCGCGTTGACCGGTGCTTCGGCAGAGCCTGGAGCTGTGGGTAGGCTTCCCGCTCCGCCGCTCGCCGGAGTGGCATAGGCCGTCGTTGTGGTCGCATTGTCCGTTCGAGGGGGCGCCGTAGTGGCGTTGTTGCATTCCGCATCACAGGCCGCGAACAGGAGGAAAGGCCACGGCGCGTGCCGCCAACGACGATGAGGTTCTAATGGAGTTGCTGTCATGAATCGTCCGTCTGTCCGGAGTTTCAATCCACCTCGCAAGTGACGTGCCGCAACGCGTACGAAAAGGGGTCAGCGAAACGCGCGCAATCCAGCACTTACGAGCAACCGGCGCAGCGCTCTTCGATCGCGTTGACGGATTAGGGCGACAGGATGGCGCTGCGAACGCACTTTCGCCCCAACCGCACGGTAGAACAGCGCCGGTTTTTCGTGCAACGCCGCATCGGACGCTCCCAGATCCGAACGCAGGCGAGCGCGGCACGTCGATTGCACCAGGAGTCAGCGCCGAGAGCTCATCGACAAGCGGTGCTCGCTCTCGGCAGCCAACTACGGAGCCTACCCTATGAAGCGAATCTTGCTTGCCTTGCCCCTGGCCTTGATGTTTGGCGTCCACTGCGACGCTGCGGACGACATCGAGGCTGAAGTTGACTGCCAGGATGTCTGCCAGCGTTACGCGGACTGCTTCGACGAGGACTACGACGTCTCGGCCTGTCAGGATCGCTGTGAAGACAGGGTCGATACTGGGGACCTGACGCAAGCAGAGGTCGATGCTTGCGACAATTGCATCGACGATCGGTCGTGTGCTGGCGGAACGCTTCAATGCGCCAGCGAATGTTTGGACATCGTTCCCTGAACAGGACTCAGGAGGTCTTTATAATATGAATCGTTTTTTTGCACCCATCGCCGTCACCACTCTCTTGCTCGTGCCTTGTTTGAGCCAAGCTGGCACGCCCGCCACAGCGGCTGAGCCAACGCGCGCAGATCGCAATGGAGCGCTCGTCGCGCCCGCCCGTGCCCAGGCTGCCGTTACGGCCAGGCCCAAGGTCGCCAAACCCGCCGTGAATGATACGAGCTCTGCCAAGGGTGATCAAGCCCGCTATGCCGAGCGCGATCAGGAGTCGGGCGAAGCCAAGGACTTTCGGGGTGGCGACACCGTCGTCATCGGGGCCTCGGCGGCGACCGCCATCCTGGCGGTCCTCTTGCTCATTATCTTGATCTGATGCGAAGCCGGCTACGCTTTCGCCTGCATGGAGTCTGGCTCGCGCTCTGCCTGGGAGCGTGCGCGTGCAGCTCTTATGGAGGTACGGCGCGGCCGGCATCGCCCGTTACTGTCGCGCGACAACCGGGCTGGGTGCGCGTGGAAGGCGTGTCCCTCGCACGCCAGCGCGGGACGCGGGACTGCGGAGCCGCGGCTCTCAGCACCGTGCTCGAGCACTGGCATGCCGAGGGCGGTCAACCGCGGGGCTCCGTGCCCGCGCTCCGATCGACCACGATCGATCGGGCTTTGCGCACGGCACCCGAGCGCGGGCTGGCCGCGGGCGACCTGCGCGACTACGCGCGCGCTCGCGGCTTTCCTTCGTTTGTTATCGAAGGCACGCTTCGCGATTTGAAGCACGAACTGGACAGTGGCAGGCCGGTGATCGTCGGAGTGCACAAGCCGCTATCGTCCGGTGAGGTGTTGGCCCACTACGAAGTCGTGATCGGCTACCATGAGCAATTGCGGCAGGTGATGACGCTGGATCCCGCGCGGGGCCTGCGTCAAAACGACTTTGAAGGCTTCGCGCGCGAGTGGGCAGCCGCGGGGAGAGTGGCACTCGTGATTTTTCCGCGCGCCTAGCTACACACTTCCCGCATCGCTCGGGTAACCTGCGCGAGTTCGGGCTCCGTGATCACGAAGGGCGGCATCGTGTAGAGCAGCTTGCCGAAAGGCCGCAGCCACACGCCTCGATCGACGAGCTGGGGGACGACGCGCTCGAGCTCGATCGGTGCGCGCAGCTCGAGCACGCCGATTGCGCCGAGCACGCGCACGTCTGCGACGCCGGGCAGCGCGCGGCAGGGGGCGAGCTCCCGACGCAGCTGAGCCTCGATCGCCTGCACTCGGCTCTGCCAATCGAAGTTCGAAAGTACGTCGAGGACCGCGCAGGCGACTCGGCATGCCAACGGATTGGCCATGTACGTGGGGCCGTGCATGAACGAGCCCGGATCGCCGCCGCTAATCGCTTCGGCAATGTTTGCACGCGCGAGCGTTGCCGCGAGGCCCATCACGCCTCCGGTCAGCGCCTTGCCGATGCACATGATATCGGGACTAATTCCCGCATGTTCGCATGCGAACAGCTTGCCGGTGCGTCCAAAGCCCGTCGCGATCTCGTCCAGGATCAGCAAGATCCCCGTCTCGTCGCACAAGCGGCGCAGCGCCACGAGATACTCCGCCGAATAGAAGCGCAATCCACCCGCGTTTTGCGCGATCGGCTCGACGATGACGGCGCACAGCTCCCGGCTGTGTTCGTCCACCACGCGCTCCAGCGCGGCGAGCTCTCGTAGATCGAGCGGCGCGCCGAAAGGGCTCTCGGGTCTCGGTGCGAAAACCTGTTCCGGAACGGATCCGGCAAACGCCCGG
>JAYWEH010000448.1:0-3808 GCA_043780025.1 Deltaproteobacteria bacterium | reverse complement strand
CGCGCCGCTTCGCCGCCCGAGAGCGACCCAACGGATTTATTGACGTCGTCGCCCGAGAACAACACGCGGCCGAGCTCTGAACGCACAAAGCCAGTCGGCTCGATCGGACAAGTTTGCCAGAGGAAGTCGAGCGCGGTTTGTTTGGGGTCGAGCAATACCTCGGTGTGATCCTGGGGAAAATAGCCGACCTTGGCCTCGTGCCCCCAGGTGATCTCGCCTCGGTCCGGTGTGCGGCGGCCCGACAGGATGCGTAGCAGCGTCGACTTGCCTGCGCCGTTGACTCCTACGATGCCCAGGCGTTCTCCGCGGCGCAGCTGAAACGAGGCTCCGACCAGGACCCGTTGCTCGCCATACGCCTGATGCAGATCGAGCGCAGTGAGCACGTCTCTGCCGCTCGGACGAGTGATCGGAAAGTTGAAGTGAGGGGAACGGCGCGAGCTCGGTTTCAGCTCTTCGATTTCGATCTTTTCGATTTGCTTGGCGCGACTCTGCGCCTGACGTGCCTTGCTCGCCTTGGCCCGGAAACGCTCGACGAAAGCTTTCTTCTCCGCCAGGAGCTTTTCGGCGCGAGCGACGCCTTTTTCTTTTTGTTCCTGGACCAGCTGGCGCTGCGCCAGAAAAGCTGTGTAATTCCCGGTGTAGCTGGCGACATCCCCGTAGTCGACATCGAGCGTGTGTGTGGATACGCGGTCCAGAAATTCATGGTCGTGGGAAACCACCACCAGGCACCCGGCGTACTCCATCAAAAAGCCCTCGAGCCAGCGGATGCTGACAATGTCGAGGTGGTTGGTGGGTTCGTCGAGCAGCAGGATGTCGGGAGCGCCGACCAACACCTGTCCGAGCAAGACGCGCAGCTTGAAACCGCCGGACAGCGTGCTGAGCGGCTGTTTCTGCACGCGCGTGGCGATGCCGAGACCGGAGAGGATCCTGCTCGCTCGGGCTTCCAGCGAATAGCCGTTGCGCTGGGTCACGAGCTCGCCCAGCTCGCTCTGCTTGCTGGTGTCGGGCATTGGCTCGTGCGACAGCCGTTCCAGCTCGCTCAGCGCGTCGAACACCTCGCGGTCGCCCTGCATGGCGAGATCGATGATGCGCGCTGCATCGTCCAGAAAGCGATCTTGGCGCAGCACCCCGAGGCGCGCGTGTTTGAGTAGCGTGACGCTACCGGAGGTGGCGCTGTCTTCACCGCTCAGGATGCGCAGCAGGGTACTCTTGCCGGAGCCGTTCGCACCGACAACGCCGTAGCGGGAGCCTGCGTTGAGCTGCAGGTTGACCCCCTCAAATAAAACCCGCCCGCCAAACGCTTTTGCGAGCCCAGACACACTCAACATGGCAGGGCCATTTGTGCGCGTCGCGTCCGCTCGTCAACCAAAACCCGGACCCGCCAGGGCAGCGGCGCCCCTTCGCCGAGCGATTCCCGGGCGATCTCCCTTGGCGACAGGGCCCGGGCGATGCCGCCTGGCTATTCCACTCGGGCCCACTGCCCGGGCACCCGCTGGCCCGGGCGGCGTAGGCTGTCTCAGATGAGCTTCGAAGCGACCGGCGACAGTGCGCGCCGCGTCGAGGCGGTAACCGGATTCAGATTTTCGCCGTGCTGGCTGCCCAGCAGGCTGACGCGGTCTCCGAGCCAAGCGTCCACCGAGAGCGGCCCGGCGCCCACGCCCAAGAACACGATGAGCAACATTAACACGAGCGCGGAGAACTCGAGAGACTGCCCCGCGGTCAACAACGTGTCCGTGGAGTGCACCATGAACACCGCGCCAAACAGCACCGGCAGCTGGACCACTGCTGCGAGGCGTGTCGCCAAGCCGAGGGCTAGGAGTACGCCACCACCCAAGTGCGCGATGGCGACGTAGTGGGCAATCGCATACGGCACGAACCAGCTCTCGCTCGAGCTCAGATAGCCGAGGACCAACTCTGGCTTGGACACGAACAGCACCCCGCGCACGAACAGGCCGATGCCCAGATAGGCTCGCACCAGGTCGAATCCGAGCGTCGGCCCGGGCCGGACCAGCTGAGGGAGGCGGTTGATCCGGGCTTTCAGCTCTTTCATGAGGCTCCTTACGTATCCGTCAGGCGGGCGGCTCCACCGCGGGAGGGCACAACCCCCCTCGACGCCGACGAACGGCCGAAGGGTAAGGGTGAAGCCAAGTACTTCACTCCGCAATCCTCGGTGTGCCGCTCGAGGGTAAGATCCGCGCAATAGCTGGCCCTGGGTGAAATCTTGCGCCCAGGCTCTACGAATCGGCACCCTTTGTCTCATCCTGCAACGAGCTCGGCCGAGTCGGAGGTACTGCCGCTCACGTAGCGCCCTCGGGGCGCGCCCGTTGCTTGCGCCGCGGGCCGCGCAGGCGCCCGTTGCCCAGCGTTCGATAGCCGAGGGCGACAGCGAGGTCTTCCAGATCCGCCAGAGCACAATCGAGCTCCAACCCTGACGGCGACGGCATTCGAAATGGGCCGCGGCGACTGCGGCGCCGTAGCTCTGCGCTGACCCGCACCGCCACGTCGCAGCGGACCGCGCGCCGCCCGATCAGCATGAAGCCCATGGCAGCGAGCTCGAGCTCACCGAGCCCGCGAGGCACCATGAATGATGGCTTCTGTACGAGCTGCCACAGGCCGTCCACGTGCACCGGCGAGAACGCCTGGCTCAACGCAAAGCGGCTCAGGCGTTGGCGCGGCTCGAATGATTTGACGAGATAGACCGCTTCGCGCCCGCGCCGCACACCGAGGCGATCGAAAGTCGCCATGTCGTGCGGGCTCAAGAGCTCACGTTGAGGCGCTACGCTATTGGCTGCAGCGCTGCCCAGGCTCTGCTCGAGTTGATACGCGAGGCCGCGTGCGGCGGGGGACCAGAGGGCGTCGGGTGGTTCGCGCAATGTACCCACCAGCTCCTGGACGAGATCCCGCGACCAGGCGAGCAGGCGCCGCGATAAGCGCAGCTGTTGGCCCGGGCTCAGATCCGAGAGCGTCAGTTTCAACTCCGGCCTGAGCACGCTGGCGCCGCGAGTGAGCTGCGCGAGAGCACGTGTGCCGTCGAGAATCTGCGCACGCTCGTCGAGCTGAAAGCGCTCATGCGGAGCCGCGATTAAGTCCTCGAGCCAGTGTTCGGAGGATTCGGGCTCGGCCTGCCCCGCAAACAAGCGCGCGCGCAGCTCATCGAGCGCACCGAACGGACCCTGGGGATCGCTGCGCCCTGGGCCGGCCTGATCCCGCTTGGCCGCCACATCGACGCTGTGGCGGCCGCGCTCCACGAATCGCTGTACCAGCTGCTCGTGTAGGGCGTCGCTCAGGCGATCCTCGAGCGCGCGCGTATGACCCATCCAGTATTCAGAGCGGGGAAGCCAGCGCTCGTGGTTGCTGATATAGCTGAGCGTGCGAACGGCGGCGATGCGTCGCGTGAGGGCATCGAGATCGCCCCGCGTGTCGTCGAGTGGCTTGAACGATCGGGCGAGCCAGTCCTCATCCACACTCGCTTGGGGTCCGCTCAATTGCAGAAACACCTGCTTGATCAGCTCGGCGTGATATTCCGGCAGCGAGCGCCGATAGTCGGGGATCTGGCAGACGTCCCAGAGCAGCTCGACGCCGCTTCGGTTGCGCGCGTTACGTTTGACCTGATCGTCCTCCGCGAGCCGCTCGAGAGCCACGCGATCGGGCGCGTCGCTGACCAAGGTGAACCAGGCCGCCTTCGGTTTCTGCGAGAGCGATTGCAGGAGCGCCGCGATGCTGTCTGTGTCGAGGTCGCTGTTGCGCCAACTCAGCTTGCGCACGCGCGCGAAACGATGATCTTCAATCGAGCGCTCCAGGCCCTCGG
>JAYWEH010000447.1:0-9033 GCA_043780025.1 Deltaproteobacteria bacterium | reverse complement strand
GCGCACCCGCGGCGCCCGCACGCGTGCTCGAACGTGCGGCGGTCGTCGCCGCAGAGCTCGGCATCGCGCCGCCTGCCGTCCGCATCGCCGACGGTGTCACGTCAGCCTTCACCTTCGGGTTCATCTCGCCCATCGTCTTGCTCGGAGCCAACGCCAGCCAGGGCAATGACGAAGAGCTCGACTTCGTGCTCCGTCACGAGCTCACGCACGTCGCCCGCGGCGACACCCGGGCGGTGCTCTGGATCGAGCTCGCGCTGCGCTGCTTCAGCGGCCACCCGGGTCGACGCGCGCTCGATCGCGAGATCCGCTTTGCGCGCGAAGCCGCGGTGGACGAGGCGGCGGCGGGCTCACAGGCGCTCGAGTACGCGCGTTTCCTGCTCGGCCTCGCCGAGCAGCTCGAGTCCGTGCGCGCGCCGCACGCCTCTCTCATGTCGATGGCAGATACCGCACTGGAAAGGAGAATCGAAATGTTGATGTCAAAGCAGCAAACCCAGCGCACCGGGCGCAGCATGGCGTGGCTCGGCCTGTCGGGCCTCGTGCTCGGCGCGCTCGTATTCCTCGCGCCTTCATCCTTCGGCCAGAGCGGCGACGCGGGCCCGAGCGAGGCCAAGGTCAAAGGCAACCTGAGCGTGGAACAGATTCAGCAGGTGCTCTTCGGCAAGGCCAGGCCGATGATCGAATGCTACAACCAACTGCCCGAACCGCGCGAAAATCTGAGCACGCGCCTCACGTTCGAAATCACGGAGACGGGCAGCGTCGCTTGGGGCCGCGTCGCGGTAGCTGACCATCCGGAACTCGCGCCGTGCCTCGAGTCCGCGCTCCGCAGCTACGTGTTCCCCAGGCCCTCGAGCGGCACCGTCATGGTCGACATGCCGGCGGAGCTCAGCCCACCGTATGCCGAGCGCACCGCGATCGCCGAAGCGAAGGAGGGCATCAGCCACCGACTACCCACCCAGGTGATCCGCGACACCGTCCGCAGCTACTTCGATCAATTCAAGGCCTGTTACGAAGTCTTCCCACACCCGCGCCCGACCACGACGGCGACGTTGCGCTTCACGATAGCCCGCGACGGCAAGGTGTCGGACGGCGAAGTCGAGTCGAAGGAGCACCCGTCGCTCGGAAAATGCCTCGACCCCGTGATGCGCTCGATGGTGTTCCCGCCACCCAACGACGGCATCGTCACCGTCGGGTATCCAGTGCAGTTCGCGCCGTGAGGCGGGCTCTGGCCAAGGGCTGGGCGCATTGAGGGGCCAGGAACGGACGGCGTGCGGGGAGGGGCTGGCGCGGCAGGGTGCTCCGGCGAGACATTCCAGGTTGGAATATGTTTCGGGTTTGTTGGGGAGGGTCGGTCGGGATGCCTATGGCAACAACTTGACGATACTGCTTAAAGCAGTATAATGAGCTCGGCCGATGACGAGGGTGTTCTGGCTGAGCCCGGTTGAGAAGCAGCTGGCGCAAGTGCCGACGTCATCAATCGAAAGTTCAGACTGTGGGTCGCGCTGGTCGAGGAGAGCGGCATTCGTGAGGTTCGCAAGTTCAAAGGATTTCACGACGAACCGTTGAAAGGGAAGCGGCGAGGGCAACGTTCGATACGGCTCAATCGAGCGTATCGAGCCATCTACGTGGAGCGGAGCGAGACGTTGGAGCTTCTGGAGGTCTTGGAGGTGAACAAGCATGACTACTAGAAAGAGCAAGGCCTTCGGCTCGAAGGACCTGGAGAAACGGCTGGGTGCTCTCAACATCGGCGAGTTCATTCACACTTGGCGCACATCGGAGGAATTGAGCCTCAAGGATTTCGGCAAACGCATCGGCATGTCGGTGGCCAACCTCTGCGACATCGAGAAAGGCCGAAAAGGAGTCAGCCCGGAGAAGGCGGAGCAGATCGCAAAAGCGATCGGCGTGCCTCCGGCGCTATTGATTCGCTTGGCAATCGAGGAGAACCTGCGGGCAGCAGGGCTGAAGTACAGCGTGGAGGTCAAGCCGGCGGCGTAGCATCGACGCTGCGTACATCTAGCGGAGTGAGGCCGGCCGATGAGCGCTCACTCCACGCCGATGGAGAAGTTCGTGAGCGAAAGTCCGACGCCGCCGCTCCAGATCTCGAAGCCCCCGTGCACGTCGGTGAGAAACATGGAGGTCGAGATCCCCGGAGTGCGGGCAACCGCGTCGAGCACGAAAGGCGCAAGGTCCAACGAGCCTTCAGCAATGCCTGCGGCGTCCGGCACGTAGGAGATCACCGGCGCGTTATTGCGCTGACCCAGCCATACGCTCCAGGCTCGGCCTGCGATGATAATGCTACGAGCCAATATCGAGCCGATGGCGGTGCGTCCGTTGGGCATGTAGAGGCAGACCACCACATAGCCGCCATCGACGAGGTCGTACTCGACGGCAGGCGGCTGGTTGGCGAACCACATTTCAAACACGGCGTCGGCGTCCGTCCCGATCGCGTAACGAAACCGGGGCGCCATTGGACGAGGTTCCCGTCTGCGTCGTGACGCTGAAAGACGGCCCGACATACGAGAGCCGCTGCGTACCCACCCCGGCCCAGTTGTTGTTCTGGACGATGTAGTCTTTCCCTTGCTCTGAAAGCACCAGCGCGCGCGCAAAGTCGGTGTTCAATTGGCCCGAGAGCAACGCGGGCGGGTCGGGAACGATGTCCGGGACAGAGCCCCCGTCGAGCGTCGCGGCCTGCCCCGCAGCGCCACCGGAACCTCCCGCCGAGTCAGTTTCTTCAACGCCGGCAGCCCCACCATTGGCGCCCACGCTGCCGCCCACGCCCGCGCTGGCGCCGGAGGCAGATACGCATAGGGCTGCTTTCCGAACGCGTTGACCAGCAGCGTGCTGTAGCTGAGCTGCGGCTTGGCCGCCCCCGCCGACTGAAGCCTTGCGATCGTGAATAGTGCATCGCTACCTCCCTCGATCCCCGCTCGAACGGTGCGGCTTGCCGGATCCTGACTGGCTTGGACGTGGGCTATTCGTCGGAGCGCAAGGCCTCGCTCCTGCGACACCGAGGCCGACAGGGCGAAATTTTGTGACCCCGTGAGGACGAATCGACCCGGCCGCGGGTGTTCGTCGATCTCCCCTTGGAGATACGAAAGGAGATCGGGAGCATTCTGCACCTCGGGTCGTTGCGAGCCCTGCTCCGGACGTCGGGGGCTTCGAGCGAGATGTACGTATGAGCGCCAAATACCGTCCGGCACAGCGTCGGTCTCCCCGATTGCCGCGGACCGGTGACCATCACCGCAGGGAACTGCTCCGCCCGCCTGCGCAAGACAGGACCAAGCTGGCTTACTCCGCCCTGTAGCGTATGGGATGGGCGGACGAGGCCATGCCGGAACTATGCACCGCTCCGTTGTCCGGACCAATCGAGAATGCTCGCCGAGTCGAGAGGCATGCACGCTGCCGTTGGCCACACCGAGCGTCGCGGTTTCGGCCACAGCAGCCTGTGTAGTCGATCATTCAACTGGCTACTCGAGTACACAGCCCAGGCTGCTCGCTCGCCAGCTCGCTGATCGGGCGAGTGGCGCCGATTGAGCCTGGCTAATGGTTCGGTGGGCCCCGGCACGGCCCTTGCTGAGTGTCGCCTTGGATGGCTGAAATCGTGAGCGCCGAGGTGTGGGGCCAGCTCTTGGAACGCTGCGGGAAATCGCTGCTGTTGTGGAACGCCGATGGCGAGCTCGCTTGGTTGTCAGTGAAGGCGCGGCACCAACTCGAGGCTGCAGAATGTCAGAGCAGCGTCGAACGCGCCTCGCGCCTCGCGCTGAGCCAGCTGCAGCGCAAGGACGACAGAACCCACGACTCACTGCTCGGCAGGCCGCGGCAGGTGGGCTCCGTTGCGGGCGCGGCGCTCTTCGTCGAATTTTCGCGGCTCGCCGGTCCCGACGGCCGCTCCTGGCTCGTCGCTGAGCTCGAGGAACGTGAGGGGACGAGTGGAGACCTCGCGCGCCTCAGCGCCGCAGAAGCTCGCGTGCTGCGCTTGCTGGTGCGCGGTCTGTCGAACCGCGAAATCGGCATCGAGCTCAGCGTTTCGAACGAGACGGTGAAGACGCACGTGAAGCACGTCTTGTCGAGGCTCGGGGTGAGCTCCCGAGCCAAGGCCGCCAGCGTCGCTCGCGCCACCTGGGATGACGTGAGCGTTCCGAGCCACGACCGTGTCGAGTTCGACCGAGCTCAATCCTCGCGCAGCCGCAACCTGCCGAGCAACCTGCCGATGTACGTGCGCTCGAGGCCCGAAATTCGCGCCGCTTCGGATTGATTGCCGCCGGTTCGCTCCATGAGCAGCTGCACGTACGCCCGGGTGAAGTGCTGCAAGATCTCCTGCTTCTGATCGGCGTAGCTCTTGTTCAAGTCGACGAACCGAACCAGCGCCGCGCCGATGTCTCCGGGATCGGAGCTCGTCGCCGAGGGCGGCGCTTCTCCGAGCGCCAGGTACGCTTCGACCGCGTTGCGCAGTTCGCGCACGTTGCCGGGCCAATGGTGACGTGACAGCGCCTCCACGAAATCGTCGGGCAGCGACGGGACCCCCTGGCGGCGAGCGAACTCGCGCGCGAGCACGGCGATGTCGTCGAGCCGCTCTCGGAGCGGCGGCACTTCCAGACGAATGACCTGCACCCGGTAGAAGAGATCTTCTCTGAAGTGGTTGGCTCGGACCTCCGCTGCGAGGTCGCGATGCGTGGCGGCGATCAGCCGGACGTCGAACGAAATTTCCTCGTGCGAGCCGACCGGCGTCAGCTTGCGTTGCTCGAGCGCGCGCAGGAGCATGGGCTGTACGTCGAGCGGCAGCTCACCGATCTCGTCGAGGAACAACGTTCCACCTTGGGCCGCCTCGAAGGCTCCGACGTGGCGGCGCACGGCGCCGGTAAACGCTCCCCGCTCGTGCCCAAACAGCTCGCTGCGCACCAATTGACGATCGAGCGCGCCGCAGTTCACCACCACGAACGGCCCCTGGCGCAGCACCGAGTTCTCGTGCACGGCGCGGGCGATCAGCTCCTTGCCGGTCCCGGACTCCCCCGCGATCAGCAAATTGACCTTGGAGCCTTCGAGCCGCTGGAGCTGGCTGAAGAGGTGGCACATGCGGGCGGAGGCACCGATGAGCTCGCCATAGTTTCGGGGTTGCTGGGCGGCCTCGCGGTGCAGGACCGCTGTATCGACGTGGATCGATATCTCGACGCTTCCAATCCGGAAGCGGCTGCCGGGCTGGAGGGTCATGTGCTGGAAACGTTGACCGAGATAGAAAGAGCCGTTCTTGCTGCCCAGGTCCGTCACCGAGACGCCTTCGGGCACGAGCCGGAGTTCCACGTGTTGGCGCGACACCGTGTCGGCCTCGATCACGATATCGGCTTCATGTCCGGCGCCGAGAACACAGCGCCCGCTGTTCAGCTGGAAGGTCGAAGGGTGCGCTGGCGCGTGTTCGACGCGAATCACGACGGGTAGTGGCTCGGCTGACGCTCGCCGCTGCGACAAAGCGGTGGAATCGTCACGGCCCTGACCCATGCCCGACCGGGGATTACCGTTGGCCACCATGAGTCGCAACTGTAGCTCGAATACGCGAGGGATGTCGGGTGACATGCCCTGGAGCTCGGGCTAACTTCAGGTCATGTGGCCTCCCCAGCAGCGGATTGGCCAGTTGCTTGGTGGAAAGTACCGCGTCCAATCGGTACTCGCGTTCGGCGGGATGGGCGTCGTCTACGCCGGGCGGCACGAGATCACCGGGCGCTCCGTCGCGATCAAGCTCTTGCGCGCGGAGCTCGCCACGCGGCCCGATCTGGTGCGTCGGGTCGCCGCCGAGGCGCGCCTGGCCGTGGAGGCCTCGCACCCCAACGTGGTGGAGGTGTTGGACGCGGGTGCTGACGATCTGGGCACCCCGTATCTGGTTCTGGAACGCCTGTATGGCAGGCCGCTCGAAGACCTGCTCGCCGAGCGGCTCAGCCTGGGCACGGCGGCGCGAGCGCTCGTGCCGGTCATGAACGCCCTCGGCGCGCTGCACGGCGCGGGCATCGTGCATCGCGACATCAAGCCATCGAACATCTTTCTGAGTCGCGAGGGTGAGCGGGTGACCCCGAAGCTCCTCGATTTCGGCATTGCCAAGGCGCTCTCGGGGGGGGACGCGACGCTATCCAACGTCACACTGGGTACGCCCTCGTACATGGCCCCGGAGCAGGCGCTGGGTTGCGCCACGCTGGGGCCTGCTACTGACGTCTGGTCGATGGGGGTCGTCTTCGTCCGTTGCCTGACGGGGCGCTTGCCCTTCGAGGCGTTGCCGAGGCGCGGCCCGAGCGCGCTCCGTTCTGGGTTGGCCGCTGAACGATTGGAACACGTGCCAAAGAGCGTGGGTGAGGTGCTGGTGCGGGCGCTGCAGCTCGACCCGGACGATCGATTTTCGAGCATGGCGGAGTTTGCGGGCGCGCTGCTCGAGGGGTTGCGGCGCGTCGATTCGCAACAGGGCTGGCCTGGCCCCGGCACCGTCTCGTATTCGATGCCCGAGTTCACCGCCGATGATGCCGCTCTGGCGTCGCAGCTCGCGGGCACGTTTCAGTCGGACGGCGCGGAGGCAGATCAGCGCCCGGCGCGCCCGCTCGATGTATTGACGCGCACGCTGTCGAAGGTCGTGCCGACAACGTGGGGCCGTGGCAAGCGCATGGCCGTGGGCGCGTGCAGCGTGCTCGCGGTGTCCGGCGCGCTCGGGCTGGCTGTCTGGCGAGCGCCGGACGCCCCCGTCAGCGCCGCTCCGGAGACTCGCGCGGCGAGCACCGATGCGCTGGTCAACGGCCCAGGCCCGGACGATACCGTGCGTACGGAGCAGAGCGTTGCCAGCATTCCGCCGATGGACGGCAACACCGAATCGGCGGCCCTGTCTTCGCCCAGCGCACTCGTCGCACCGGCGACATCGCTCGAGAGGTTGCGGCGCCAGCCCGCCTCCGAATCAGTCGACGTCAATCCCGCAGCGTTGCCGCGGCTCCGAGAGCCTGCCGAGACAGCGCTCGGGCCCAATCGAGCTCCCATCATCGAGTGAAAATCAGAAAGCGCTTCCGCACGAGATGCCGGGTCCGGTGACGGCGCATGAAAGCTGATTGGCGGCGCCTGCATCAGGCCGGCTCCACCACAAATACAAGGCGGTGAGCCCGAAGACGCCGGCCGCAGACGAACCGACGATCGCCATCAGCTCACCGTTTTGCCAGGCCGCGTATTCACCTTTGCATTCGACGGAGCGCCGCGGGCCCTGCTGCTGATCGCAGCGCGCATCGTCATTGTAGCTGCTGATGTTGGTCTCGCGTATCGCGTAGCCTGCCACTCCCACGGTCGCGCCGAGTCCGGCCAGCCCTAGACTCGTGTACGCCAGCACGTCACGGGTTGACGGACCCGACTCGGCTGGCTCGCTCAGGGGCGTGAGCGCGGCCTTAGGCGCGAGCGTGTCTCGCTGTTGGGAAACTTCGAGGGGTGGGGGCGATGGAGCCACCGAAACGGGCGCCGTCGCGGTGAAGGCGGGAACGGCGATGGGCGTCAGGCTCAAGCTCACGCGCGAGATATTGCCCGCGTCCACCTGCACCGGGCGCGCCGTTTCAAAGTATCCGTCAGCGACCACCTGGACGATGCTCTGGCCCGCGACCAAGCGCAGCGGGTGTTGCAGCGGCGTGCGTCCCACGGATCTCCCGTCGACCTTCACCTCGGCGCCGTCGACGTCGCAGCTGATCTCGACGGTGCCCAGCCGCGAAGCGATTTCTCCGAGCGCCAGCTCCAGCGTCGTATGGTGCGAGGCGATCCAGTCGTCGTCGATCCGGTTCAGCGCCAGCTCGAGATGTTCGAACGCTTCTCGCCAGAGCCCCAGCGCTTGTTCCGCCAGCGCGAGCTGCGCCAGGGCGCGCGGGGCACCGCCGAGCTTCCAGGCGCGTTCAAAGGCGGTGAGGGCCGCCCGATCTTCACGGCGCTTGCGAAACTCGACGCCCTGGGCGATCAGCGTTTCCGGGTCATCCGCTTCGCCCGGCTTCGCCTCTGTGGCAGGCGCTTCGTCCTTCGAGTCCGAGCCTTCAGCGGAGGCGATCGAACCGCCACTCAGGATGCATGCGTGAAGCGCGACGATGAATCGGGCCGCCCACGGGCCGCCCACCAGAGCACCGCCGCCCGATTCTCTCGTTACCAACTCACCGGCCCGAGCTCGACCGGCGTGTTGTTCGAGCTATTTATCCCGAATTCGGCGGGGTCACTGGAAAAGAGCCGCGGTAGGCCGAGTTGACCCTCCGAATGTTCACCCCAGCAGTACAGCTCGAGCGGCGTGGAGGTCGAGGCGGCGTTGGGACGCACGAAAGCGCAGCGGCCACCGTCCGCCAGCGCGACGGCCTGGCCACCGAGCGAGACGTACCCACCCACGTAATGGATCACGCCGCCTGCGTCCGTGTACGCGGGGCGCAGCTCGAGGCTCTCCGGAGAGAACCGGTAGCCGTCTTCTATCGTGTGGCCGTAGCCGAGCTGCCCTTCATCATTTTCTCCCCAGCATTTGACCTTGCCACTCTCGAAGCGAGCGCAGACGGAGTGGCTCTCCACCACCGAGGTGATCTGCGTGACACCCGCATCGCCGAGTAGAGCGTCGCCGCCCAAAAACGCGCTGCTCCCCGCAGAGCGAGGGAGCTGGATGGCTTGCTCTGGTGTCTCGTTGGCACCGATGGACGTCGAGTGCCCATAGCCGAGTACGCCCGCGGTGTTGGTCCCCCAACAGCGCACGCGGCCCCGCTCGAGCACGGCGCAGGTGTGCCCGAAGCCGGCCGCTATCTGGATTGCGGGTTCCCCGACGTCAACGCTGCCCCGCGGAGCATAGCGGTTGCTGGTCTCTCTGTAGCCGAGTTGCCCGAGCTCGCCGGAGCCCCAACAGGTGACGCGCCCATCGCTCGAGAGGGCACAGCTGTGCTTGTCCCCCGCGGCGACTTGCACCGCCCGTGCATCGGGGTCAGTGGAATCCACGACGGGCTGCAATTCTTCGTTGGTGCCTCCGACGTCGGAGACCTCTGCGCCGATCCCGCACTGCCCTCGGTCGTTGAGGCCCCA
>JAYWEH010000446.1:0-21059 GCA_043780025.1 Deltaproteobacteria bacterium | reverse complement strand
GGCACTCGACGCAACCTGTGCCGTCCAGGCAAATGCCGCTCGGGCAGGCGACGGTGGGGTTCAGCGTGTTGCCGCTGCAGCTCTGCGAGGGGCCCGTTGGGCTGAGGCAGCGCTGCCGGTTGGCACCCAGGATCTGTTCGAAGCGGGAGCCGTCGAAACACGCAAACATGAGGTTGGCCCGGCATTCGACGTCCCCGTTCAGACACAGGTCGCACGTGCCGGTATCCGCGTCACACAAGGTGGTGGTGCAGGGCTGTCCCCTCGGCGCCATGGCCGTGCGATCCGCGTTGCAGACGAGCGGCTGACGTCCGTCGCAGCCCACGTCGGTCGGATCGCAGGCACCCGGTTGGCACTGGCAAACGCGGCCTCCGGCCCCTGACTGACAGCTGGTCAGCGTTTGCTGGCACAAGGCGGGCGTCTCGCAATCGTCGTTGTCGAAGATCTCGCCACTGGCGCCTTGTTCACACACAGAGAGCTGCAGGCCGCTACACGTCGCGCTGCCAATGGCGCAGATACGGCAGCGATCGGGGCCATTCGCGACGGTCTGGCAGCCCTGGCTGCAAGTGGTGCGGGACACGCTCTGGCCGTTGGCGGCGCAGCTGACCAGCACGTTGCCCTCACACGTCGGCTGCGACGTCTGGTTGCATACATCGCAGCGGTCGTTGTTGACGTCGCAAAACTCTGCGGCACCACACGTGTCGAGCACGCTGAACCGGCTGCGCCCCTCCGCGCATACCTCGAGCACGGTGTCAGCACCCGCCGGCCGGCAGCGGCGCACTCCGTCTGCGGTGCAACCGGCAGGCGGCGGGCGGCAGGCTCGCGCGGTAGCGTCGCACAGCTGCGGGCTGACACAACGCGCGGTGACCTCGCGGCCCACCAGGCGGTTTCGGCACTCCTCTACCTCGCCCTGTGCATTGCAGCGCGCGGTGCCCACGATGCACGGATCGGCGCAACGCCCGGCGGTGCCGTCGCAGGTACCGGCCGCGCAGCGCTCGAGATCCTCGAATGCGGTGCGCTGACCGTTGCAGATTTGCAGGAAGTCCCCAGTGCAGCGCGTCTCACCGGGATTGCAGACGGGCGGAACGCAGCCGACTAGCCCCAGGCCGGGGTTGCACAAGCCTGCCGAGGCGCAGGTGTTGATGGTGTCGTAGCCGGTGTGCTGGTCGTTGCAGCGTTGCAGCGTCGCGCCCTGACAGCGAAACTCCGTGCCGCTGAACTGGCCGCGCTGGCAGGCAGCCGGATCGCACTGCACATTGAGAGGATTATTGTCGTTGCACAGGCCGCGCGTCTCGCAGGCGGCTCCCAATGGCTCGAACGCCGTGCGATCGTCCAGGCAGCGCTGGATCTGCGCGCCGTTACACTGCGTCTCTCCGGCGGCGCATTCCGCGTCCGTGCAACCGGGCTCACCGCGGTCCGCCGCAGAAGCGTTGCAGAAGGGCGGTCCAATGCAGGTTGCGGTGGTTTGATAGCCCTCGCGGCCCGGCGTGCAGACCTGCAAAATACCCGACTCGGTACACTGGTGCTCGTTGAAGTCGCACACGGCCTGGCGGCAACGCGGCCGCCCACCCAGGCCCACGTACGTCAAAGTGTTGGTGCACAACACGTCCGTGGCGCAGAGCTCGAGCGACTCAAACGCGGTGCGGCCTTCGTTGCAGATGTCGAGCTGCGCGCCCTGGCAGCGGACCTCCCCGTCCACACACGGCGGGAGCAGACACGCCGATACGTCGACCACGAGCGCGTCGCCCTCCGCCGCCTCCGGCGCGGTGCCTGCGAGGTCGGGTCCGCCCGACGCGATCAGCGCTGCGGTCGCGGCTTCCACAGTGGCCAGGCAGAGTTCGTTGGTCGCGCAGCTATCGAGCGGTTCCCAATCCAGGCGGTCGTCCTGACAACGCTCCAGGTTGCCGACGTTGCAGCGCCGCTCACCCGCGACGCAGGGCGATGGCTCGCAGCGACGATTGCCCGCGTTGCAGTGCGCGGGCGAATCGCACTCGGCAAATTGGTCCCAGCCCGAGCGGTCGGGGTTGCACACGCGCAGGGTCGCGCCGTTGCAGCTCATCTCCTCCGCTGCACAGCTCGGCTTGATGCAGGCGCTCACGGTGCTGAGCCCGTTCGATTCGCACAGGGCTTCGCTGGCGCAGGCTTGCAGGGTGACCCATGCCGTACCAGCATCAGTGCACAACTCGAGCAACCGGCCCGTACACTGCGTCGTACCGAGCTCGCAGATCACCTCGGGGCCACTCGACCCGGCATCGGGGAAGTTGCTCTCGATGACCTGATCGGGGTCGTCGCCGACCACTTCCAGGTCTCCCAGCAATTGAGCGCAGGACGCCGCAAAGCCGGTGACCATCAACGCGATGCCAATGATGCGAACCGATAGTTTGAAGCTAGTCATCGCTCGAACACCTCTTCTCGAATCGAGCAGCGTGCCCCGGCCTGCCTGCCCGCTCCGATGTTTGCTCGCGTTGCGCCATGCTCGGGCCGCAAAAACGGTACGAAACCAAAACGCCCACTTATACACGACTCCGCCCCTCTCGTCCACGGGTAGCTAGACCGGCCGCGATGACGCCTTCGACGAAGGCGATCGTTCTTCTTCGCGAAGTCTTCGCCATCGTGGCGTCTTAGCTAACGCCATTTCTGCCCCTCCCACGTCAGCAGCCAGCGGGTGGGCTGCCTCCGACCCGGTTGTGATAGCATCACGTGCAAATGGCCTCCGGAGTCCGCTCGAACGCCATGCGAGCATCGTGCCTGAGTGCCGGCCGAGTCGCGGCGCTGCTGCCGAATTCGCTGACTGCTTGCTCGTGTTGGAGGACGCTGTTCACGGGCGCCCTCTTTCTCGCGGCTTGCGGACCTTCGGACGAGGGCTCGCTCGAGGGCATCAATGACGGGCTGGTCTATTTCGACTACGACCACGTCGCTCGCCAACCGCGCGGACCCAGGCCGTATTTCAGCTTTTTCACGACCAGCGAAGCGGGCCTTTTTTCGCTCGAGGCGGGTCGTTATGCGCCGGCGCCGGATCCGGTGAATGGTTACGGCGGGGACTTTGGGGGGCTGGCCGGAGCGGACGAGATCTGCACCCTGCTCGCTCAGCGCTCCAATCCGGGCGACACCAAACTTTGGCGGGCGTTCTTGAGCACTTCGGGTTCGAGCGGCGCTGCCCCGATCGATGCGGTCGACCGCATTGGCCAAGGGCCTTGGTACGACTTCGAGCGCTACAAGCTGGCAGACGACATCGAGGGGCTGATGCCGACCAGCGACCTCGAGGGACGCCCCCGCGGTGCCGAGCCTTTCCTGGCCGCGGTTTTCTCCGATGAGAATGGCCAAGACCTGCGCCGGGACGGCGTCGACAACCACGACGTCTTGACCGGTTCCGACAAGGCGGGCCGGCTCTACGACGACATGGAAGGCGGCCGCATCGCCACCTGCGATGATTGGACCTCCAAGACGCTGCGCGGGAATCCAGGCACGGCGTTTGCTACGGGCGGTCAGGTGCCTGTGGGGCATTCGTGGCCGCGGAACAACGCCGAAGGCCGCCATTGGATCAGCGAGCACACCGTCAACGGCTGCGAGCCCGGGGTCAAGACCACTGCCGGGACTGCAGCCCCGAGCGACGACTTTCGAGTCGGAGCGGCAGGCGGTTACGGAGGATTTTACTGCTTTGCTCTCAACGCAATTCCGCCGGAACCGATCACTCCCTAATACGCCGGAGCGGGCGCGGGGGGCCGCGCTTTCGGCGCTGACGAACCCTCCACGGGGCGCAAATGGTTCTCCCCCGAGCGGGTCTCGAACGCGGCCCCCAGTTCCTCACCGCCCCCGCGCTCCAGCACGCTCGCGGCGAAGTACCACTCGGCGCGCACCCGCTCCGGATCCACGTCGATGAGCACGTAACCCTGCCGGGTCAGCTCCGTGAACTTCAGGTGCGGTAGCGCTGTGCGAAGCTCATCCACACTGCCACCGGGTCCGGGCGACGACACGCCGGGAGTGACCACCTCCACAGCCCGACTTCCCGCTCCGGTGGCTGCATCATAGAGTTCGGGGTCGAAAGGGTCCTCCGCCAGGTCGAAAGCCCAGGAGGAGTGCGCGTCTCCCGTCAACACCACCACGTTGTCGATGGCCTCGTCGCGCAGCAAGCCGAGCACTCGCGTTTGGCTCTCGGCGTAGCCGTCCCACTGATCCGGTTGGGAGATGCAACCATCGGCACGGTTGGTGCGTTGCCCAAACATGACTTGCTGCCCCACCAGACGAAAGTGTGCGCCGCGAGCCTTGGACCTACGTAACGCATCGAAAAACCAGCTCTCCTGCTCGCTCCCGAGCAAGCTCCGGGTCGAATCCAGAATGCCCTCCACGTCACAGTTGCCCGACACGCGTGAGTCGCGACCGGCAAACCGCGTGTCGAGCAAGATCAGATCAAGGAGCTCACCGAACTGAAACTCGCGGTAAACGCGATCGAGCGAACCCGACACGCTGCGTATCGGCATCCACTCGAAATACGCCTGCATCGCGACGGCCTTCCGCTCGAGCCAGTCACCTTCGGAGTCCGGCTGGTGATTGGCCGCGCCGTCTCGATAGGCGTTGTTGGAGACCTCATGGTCATCCCAGATCGCGATGAAGGGGTGCTGCCGGTGGGCTTCCTGCAGGTCAGGGTCCGTCTTGTATTGGGCGTGGCGCTGCCGGTAGTCTTCCAGCGAGATCGCTTCACGGTCTGGTATCGGCAATCGACCGATGGCAGCGCCGTCCCCAAAGGTTCCATTCGGAAACTCGTACAAATAATCGCCGAGGTGCAGCACCAGATCGATGTCCGAGCGTGCGGCAACCAACCGGTAGACGTTGAAGAAACCGGCCGGGAAATTGGCGCACGACAAAACCGCCAAACGCACGTGCTCGACGGAAACGTCGGGCAGCGTCCGCGTGCGCCCCACCTTGGAGCGTAGCCCGAGCGCCGAGAAGTCGTAGTAATAAGTCGTGCCAGCGGCGAGCCCGGTGGCATCCACCTTGACGGTGAAGTCAAGGCTGGCGCGCGCGCGCGCCGTACCAAACGACACGACCTGGGCCAACTCGGGGTCCGTCGAGACCCGCCACTCGACCTCTATGTCTGTGCCTTCTGTTGCCTCGCCCTCAGACCGTGTGGGAGTGACGCGAGTCCACAATATGACCGCGTCGACGAGGGGATCCCCGCTGGCCACGCCATGCTGGAATGGATCTCCATCCTCCACGTCGCAACACGGCGGTGGCACCTCCAACGGCTCGGAGCCGTCCGCCCCGCACGCCTCGAGCAGGGGGAGCAGCCCCAGTGGAGCGGCGTGACCCAAAAAACGCCGGCGACTCAGGCTCATGACAACCGGCCGAGGTTAGTCGCTCGAGCCTCGCGGAACAACGGAAACGACACTCGGCGCAGGCTCGCGGCATGCCGACGCGACGCGAGCGCGCTGCCTACATCGGCCCCAGGCGTGACCTTTCCTGCCCCGGAAGCCCGTTCGCATACCTCGGGAGTTGCACAATGAAGCAAACCCGGCCGGCACCTTGCCGCACGCGAATACCCCCTCCATGTGAAATGGCAATCTGCTCCACGATGTACAAGCCCAGCCCGAGGCCACGCGAGTTGCGTTTCCGCGGCTTGAATGCGGAGAACAGCGTCTCACCCAGTTCGTCCGGCAACGACCCCTCGTTTTCCACCTCCAAGGTCACTCGGTCTGGCAGTGTGCCGTCGATGCGCAACACCACGTTGGCATGGGTAGGTCCGTGTTCGATCGCGTTGCTGATCAAGTTCGACCCGAGCTGCATCAGGCGATCGCTATCCCAGTGTCCCGTGGCGTCACCGCGCACCTCTAGGTGAAAACGCTCCGCCTCCGAGCCCAGCTCCAACACCACCTGCCGAACGATCCGGTCGAGATCGGCGGCGCGCGGTTCGATTGGAATGGCGCCCTTGACCCGCGCGAGCGCGAAATCCAAAACCTGCTGGATCAACGCCCCCATGCGCTTCGATGCGCCGAGCACCAAGCGCGCCTTGCGCCGGATGTCCTCGGCATCCCCCGGGCGCTGTTCGAGCATCGACGCCGCCGCAACGATGCTGTTCAACGGGTTTCGCAAATCGTGCCCGAGCACGCCGATGAACAGGTCGCTCATGCGTTGCGCCTGCTGGATCTGCTCCAGCTGACTATTGAGCTGGCCCTTCTGCCGGTGCAGCTGCGCGAACACTTCCACTTTTGCGAGCAGGAGGTGCGGATCGATCGGCTTGAACAGGAAGTCCACCGCCCCGGCGTCGTAGCCCTTGAACATGCGCGTGCGGTCCGGCGTGGCAGCAGTGAGAAAGATGATCGGAACGTGTCGGGTGCGCTCCGAACCTCGCATCAACTCGGCCAACTCGAAGCCGTCCATGCCGGGCATGTGCACGTCGACCAGGGCCAACGCGATGTCGGTCTCGAGCAGTGCTTCGAGCGCGTCCGTCCCGGACCGAGCGGGTACCAAGTGAAGACCACCTGCACTGTTCAACAACGCCTCGAGAGCGACGAGGTTCTCGGCGACGTCGTCAACGCACAGTACATTCACCTTCGAAAGCATCGGAGGTGCCATTCTACACGACCCCGCCATGCAACAACGCCGCCATTTCGGCCACCGATAGCGACCTCGCGCTGGCTACCGTGCTGAGCGCGGAGCGCGGCATGAAAGGGGCGACCGCCGTCTCAGGGCTCTGCACCCAACACGAGCCCCCGGCCCGAGAAATCGCAGCCAATCCGAGCGCACCGTCCGAGTTGGCTCCGGAGAGTAGAATACCGAGCAAGCGTCCTTGGTAGGTCCACGCTGCCGACTCGAAGAGCACATCGATCGAGGGCCGGGCAAAGTTGACGTTGGGCTCGAGAGACAGTTGCAACCGCCCTCCGGGGCCCACCAGGAGGTGATAGTCTGGAGGTGCCACGTACACGGTGCCGGGGGAGGCGTCGTCCTTGTCTTCCGCCTCGACGACGCGGAGACGGCAAGTATTAAACACTTTAGCCCAGATGCCCTTGGTATCGGGGCTGACGTGCAACACCACGAGTATGGGCAGCGCGAAGCCAGCGGGGAGCTCCCCGAGAAGTAGAGAGAGCGGCTGGATAGATCCAGCGGACCCGCCGACGACCACCACCTTCGGCCGGGCATCGCGCAAGAGTGAGGCGCATCGCTCGAGCTCAGCCGTCAACATAGCCGTCTCATCATGCCCGCTCGTACAAGCGGTGTTGGCGGTCGAGCTCCAGGAACTTCTCGCGGAATACCGAGGAGCGGATATTCTCCTTGGAGCCAAGGGCCAGAAAACCCTTACGAACGAGCGAAGTATGGAACAGCCCGAGAGCGCGATCGCGCAGCGCCGGCTCGAAATAGATCATGACGTTACGGCAGGTCACCAGGTGGACCTCGGCAAAGACGCTGTCCGTGGCCAAGCTGTGATCCGAGAACACGGTATTGGCGCGCAGCCGCCGGTCAAAAGCGATGCCGTCGTAGGCAGCGGTATAGTAGTCAGACAGCGACCCGCGCCCGCCGGCGAGCTGATAGTTGCGTGAGAAACTCTGCGCGCGATCGATCGAGTAGATGCCGCGTTCTGCGGCGTGCAACGCCTCTGCGCTCACATCGGTTGCGTAGATGATGGCGCGATCGAGCAGCCCCTCTTCCTCTAGCAGGATCGCTAGCGAGTACACCTCTTCCCCGCTGCTGCAGCCGGCCACCCAGATCTTGAATGACGGATACGTCTGCAGGACAGGCACCGCCACGCGGCGCAGCGCCTTGTGATACTCCGGGTCGCGAAACAAGTCGCTGACCTGAACCGTCAGGTAGACGAGCACATGGCGCAAGAGCGCTGGGTCACGCAGCAGGCGATGCTGGAGCATGGACAGGCTCTCACACTCGAGAGCGGCCAGAGCCTGCGTCAGGCGGCGCCGTAAGGTGGGGCGCACGTAGCCGCGAAAATCGTGCTGGTATTGTCGATAGATGGCTTCGAGAAATAGGTCTATCTCCAGCTCGAAAACCGCGTCAGAAGTTGGAGAACCCGGCTTGATCATGGCCTCACCGCGGCAGCCACACACGGCACAAGGAAACCAGCTTGTCGACTTCAAACGGCTTCGCCATGTAGTCGCTGGCGCCGGCATCGAGCGCGTGTTCCCGATCGTCCGGCATCGCCTTCGCCGTCAGCGCGATGATCGGCAGGCGCGCAAACTTCGACTGCTTGCGGATCTCTCGAATGGCGGTCAGGCCATCCATCTCCGGCATCATCAAGTCCATTAGCACCAGATCGATATCAGGCGTTCGCACCAGCTGCTCCAGTGCCTCCCGACCGTTGCGCGCGATCTCGACCTTGGCGCCACGCGGCTCGAGAACCTTGGACAACGCAAAGACGTTCCGGACGTCGTCCTCGACGATCAAGATACGGCGGCCCTCAAAGGCGGACTCGCGGTGACGGACGTCCGCCAACATGCGGCGTTGTTCGGGCTCCAGAGCGGATTCGACCTGGTGCAAGAACAGCGTCACTTCGTCGAGCAAACGCTCCGGCGAACGCGCGCCCTTGACGATGATCGAGCGCGAATAGCGCCGGAGCTTTTCCTCTTCATCGCGCCCCAGATCACGGCCGGTGTAGACGATCACCGGGGGGAATGCGTACCGGCCGCTCTCTGCCAGGCGCTCCAACAGGTCGTAGCCCGAGCCGTCGGGCAGCGTCAGATCGAGGACCATGCAATCGACGCTGACCCGATCCAGGGTTTCCAGCGCCTCCTTGACGCTACCGGCTCCGATGAGCTGAATGCCCTGCCCGCTCAAGAGCCGCCTCAGACTGGCCTGCTGCTGCTCGTCATCTTCGACGATGAGCACGCGCCGGACCCCGCGAGAGTGCTGGTCCTCCAGCTTCTTGATCGCGACCACCAGCTCCTGCCGAGCGACGGGCTTCACCGCATAGCCAATCGCGCCGAGCTCGAGCGCCGTCTGCATGTGATCCACAACCGACACCATATGGATGGGAATGTGCCGCGTATTCGAATCCCGCTTGAGGCTCGAAAGCACCGACAGCCCCGAGGAATCCGGCAATCCCACGTCGAGCAGAATACCCGACGGCGAAAGCTCACGCGCCAGCTCGAGGCCCTCCTCGGCGGAATGCGCCACGACACAGTCAAACCCGAGTTCATGCGCGAGATCGTAGAGGATCCGCGCAAACCCGGAGTCGTCCTCGACAGCGAGTATCAAGCGACCCGAACGCGTCAGGCGGCTGCGATCGTCCTCGAAGGGGCCCCGGGGTTTGACGGCGCGCGCGCGCGGTTCGGGCCGTACCTCCGGCGTGGGAGTGAGCGGCTCTGGAGCGGTGAGCTGCGCCGAATCCGCGGCGAGCAACGGCAAGAACAGGGAAAATCGGCTGCCCCGATCCGGTTGGCTGTCGAGCTCGATGCGCCCCCCCAACAAGCGGGACAGCTCGCGCGAAATCGACAACCCGAGGCCGGTTCCGCCGTACTTTCGGCTCGTGGTGCCGTCCGCCTGCCTAAACGCTTCGAAAATGACCTCGCGCTGACCGTGAGCGATGCCGATGCCCGAGTCGCTCACAGCAAAACACAGCTCCTTGCCCGCCGCCGAAACCTCCAGGCGGACTTCACCGCGCTCCGTGAATTTGAACGCGTTGGACAGCAGGTTCTTGAGAACTTGCTCCACCCGCCGTGCATCCGAGATGAAGCGCTCCGGGGCGCCCGGAGCGCGAATCAAATGGAACTCGAGTTGCCTCTGGTTTGCGATCGGCCGAAACGCGTGCTCCAGGTCAGAGAACAGGCGCGCGATGGATACATGCTCACGCGCCACGTCGACTCGGCCCGCTTCGATCTTCGCGAGATCCAGGATGTCGTTGATCAGGACCAACAAATCGTTACCCGCACCGTAGATCGTCTCGGCGGACCGGATCTGATCTGCGTTGAGATTGCCTTCCTTGTTATCGGCGAGTAGGCGCGACAAGATCAGCGAGCTGTTGAGCGGGGTACGCAGCTCATGCGACATGTTGGCCAGGAACTCCGACTTGTGCGAGCTCGCGCGCTCCGCAGCCTTGCGCTCCAGGGTGATTTCGTCCCGCTGGCGCTCGAGCTCCTGGGTTTGCAGCTCCATCAGGGCGTTTGTTTGGTTGAGCTCCTCATTGCTGGCCTCGAGCTCCGCTTGCTGAGCCTCGAGCTCCGCCTGCTGGCTCTGTAGCTCTTCACCCTGGCGCTGGCTTTCTTCGAACAGCTCACGCAGTTGCGCTTTCTGTTCCGCGGAGATGAACGCCCTCGCGGCAGGCTCCGAAATGCGATCCAACAGCTCACGACCGAGCGCGTCGAGTTCCGAGAAGCCGCCGAGGGCCACGACTGCAACAACGACGCCATCGGCCCGTAGCGGCATCACCACCGCGTGGCCGGGAGACCCCTCGCCCACCCCAGCCTGCACTCGCAAGAAGCCCTCCGGGACGTCGCGCAAGATTGAACGCCGGCCGCTCGCAAATGCTTCACCGATCAGCCCCCGACCGGGTTCGAACACGGACGGAGCCGCGTCCGTGAGCGCGAGATCCGCGATGCGCGCGAGACCTCCACGCGCTTGCGCGTACACGGCGCCCACTTTAGCCTCGAGCGCCTGCGAGAGCCCGCGCACCAGACGCCTCGCTAGCTCTTCGTGCGACAGCTCGCCTTGCAGAGAAATCAGCAAGCTAGACTGGGCGCCGCGCAGCCACTGCTCCCGATCGGTAGCGAGGCGTGCCGCCACGAGCTGCCGGATCATGAAAGCGATCGGCCACAGAGTGACCACGTACATGCTGCGATTTCCGAACGCGATCCAGCGCGCCACGAGCGCTTCCGGGGCGAACGGCTTGACCGTCAAGAGCCCGATGCAGGCCGTGATCAGGAGCGCCACTTGCAGCGGTAGCATGGGCGAGCGCCCGAACAGGCAGGCGCAAAGCGGCACCATGTAGAAGACCCACACCGCTAGACCCAGCGGGCTCAACAGGTCGGCGACAGCCACCAGGATCAGCAGAGCCGTAACGGCGAAGAGCAGGACACTCGAACTCTGCTCGCGGGGCCGCTCCGACGTTGGCTCAGTCACAATCTCGCTCGGGCACGCGCTCCGCCGAGGCAAATCGCCCCGCACTGGCGCTTCACCATTACATATCCGATGCCCGCTACCAACGCCAGCACCCCAGCCTCGCGAGCGGCATGGCGGTCTGGAAGACCGCTCGGCATAGCCCGTGGGAGCCGGTGTTGCACGATGATTGAGCCAACCCCTCGAGGGTCTTCGTCCGGGCTATTCCGCGGGTTCGCGCTGCTCGAGAAATTGATCGAACTCCACATTGACGAGCCCCTCAGCGCGACGCTCGACCTTGCGCACGTACACCGTCTGCACCGGCTCTCGAGTCGCGTCATCAATGGTGAGAGGGCCGCGCGGACTGTTGATGTGCAGACCGCTGAGCACCTTCATGGCAGCGTCGCCGTCGATGGATGCGCCGAGCTTCTCGTGATGCGTGGTGACCACCCCAAGCGCCGCATCGCCCATGGCCGGGCGCTGATGGTCTTCGGGTCACTCTCGAAATGCCCTCATGAACGCGATGCTCTGGGCTCCGGCCGGGACAAACACGAAGACCGCCCGGGGCCTTTCGCGCTCGAGGCGTTGCACGACCGTGCGAAGTCCGGATTCTGCAACGGGACCTTGATACAATCGGAAATTTTGCCGCCGTGCGCCACGAAGCCGCGACTGAACGCCACTTCTGCGTCGCGGCCCGGCGCGTAGTCGGAGACGAGCGTGTACGCCGGTCCTCGGCGATCAGCGCGCGTGCTAGACGTCGGGCGAGATCGGGATCCAACCCGGTCGTGTCTCTGACCAACAGCTCGATGGGATGGCCCGTGGCGCGGCCTTGGCAGGCGGCGCGGCGCTCGGCGCGCTGCCCTGCGCACTCGCTCGAGGCTCCGACTCACGGCACGCGACGACCCAGCCGCCCACGAGCAGGAGCTGGAGCAGGGCCGGCAACCACGACGACGTGACCTGGGCAGACGACATTGCGATCAATGGGAGCAGCTACAGCGGGGCTGCAGAATTTCCCACTCAGACTTTGATGGCGTAGCTCAGCGTGGCGGCGTCACCCGTCATGCCACGAAAACCCCAGCAGTGGGCGGGCTGCTCCTGCAGGGTGATCTCCACGTCCACCGGGCTCAATGCGAGGTCCCGCTCCAGAACTTCGAACAGGCGCATTATCAACGCCTTCTTCGTCTGCTCAGTGCGGCCCGCGATGAGGTTGATCTCGATCACCGTGTAGGCGTCGGAGCGATCCTCGGGGTAGTAAAAATCTTCCCGAGCGAGCGGGATGAAGCGCTGCGCTCGTTTGCCTTCGGGCAGGCCGAGCACACTCGTGAGGCAGCCGTGTACGGCGTCCGAAAGCCGAGCCTTGATGGGATTGAGCCGCTCAGCGAGCCCGTAGACGACGACCATTACTCCGGCTCGTCGAGCTCTCCGTCGCCGTCGAGATCCTCGGCGTCGTCAGCGCTGTCAAACGCCTGGCCTTCCTCGGCTTCTTCCGGCTCGGCGTCCTCGTCCCCATCCGCACCGCCCGAGCGCGCCTGTGCCGGCACCGGCACTTCATCGAACTTGGCCGCGAGGATGAAGTCGCTTTCAGTCAGGCCGTCGATCTTGTGAGTCCAGAGCTCCACACTGACCTTGCCCCACGTCATGTAGATGTCGGGGTGGTGGCCCTGCTCTTGGGAGATCGAGCCTATCCGGTTCACGAATTCGAGCGCCCCGCCAAAATCCGCAAACGCGTAGCTCTTCGCGAGGTGACCTTGCTCGAACGCCCACCCAGTGAGCTGCTCCATGAGGCGACTGGCGACATCCATAGTGAGGGGCGGCACACCACCCCTGCATGGGACACAGGTCTTGCTGGCGAGTTCGGAAGCCATATGCGGATGATACCCTGAAAGACGCGAAAAGGTTCGTGTGCCCACGCACGCGGCCCGAGGCAACGTGCGCGGTGGATGATCGAGCCACCTTCCGGATTCGAACCGGAGACCTACGCTTTACGAAAGCGTTGCTCTACCAGCTGAGCTAAGGTGGCGTGCACGGACGTTCCGCGTAGCTATCTCTCGGCAAAGATGACGTCAAGCGCTAGTACGCCGGTTCCAATCAAGCAGCGGTAATTTCGAGTACCCCGTCTGGGGCGAGGGCGGCGAATTTGCCGCCTTTGCCAGCGATCGGCGCCGGTTCCGTCCTCTATATTGTCGCGAGCGCGGGCGGCGGACTATTTCACGGCCTGGTCGATGGCAGCGAGCTCCTCGGAGGAGAAGGAGAGATTGGCGAGGGCCGCCACGCAATCGGTGATCTGGCTGACGCGGCTAGCGCCGATCAGGGCCGACGTGAGGGCGGGCGCTCGCAGCACCCATGCGACCGCCATCTGCGCCAGACTTTGGCCCCGGTTTCGCGCCACGGCATCCAGGGCGCGAATCTTGCCCAGCGTCGACTCGTCGAGCTGGCTTGGCCGGAGAAAGCCGTGAGGCTTGGCCGCCCGTGAGTCGGCAGGAATCTCCCGCAGGTATTTGTTCGAGAGGAGGCCCTGAGCCAATGGGGAGAATGCGATACACCCGATCCCTTGCTGCTCGAGCTCGCCGAGCAAATGCGGTTCGACCCAGCGATTCAATATGCTGTAGGAGGGTTGATGAATGACGCACGGCGTGCCGAGCTCGCGGAGCCTTGCAGCGGCAAGGCGAGTGCGTTCGTGGTCGTAGTTCGACACACCGACGTAAAGCGCCTTACCCGAGCGCACCAAGTGGTCGAGCGCGCCCATCGTTTCCTCGAGCGGCGTCTCAGGATCGGGGCGGTGGTGGTAGAAAATGTCGACATAGTCGACGCCCAGGCGCTTTAGGCTCTGGTCCAGGCTGGCCACCAGATACTTGCGCGACCCCCAGTCTCCGTAGGGCCCGGGCCACATGCCGTAACCCGCCTTGGTCGAGATGACGAGCTCATCGCGATGAGCGCGCAGGTCGCCCTGCAGCACGCGGCCGAGGGTCTCCTCCGCCGAACCCGCCGGGGGACCGTAGTTATTGGCCAAATCAAAATGCGTGATGCCCAGATCAAAGCTGGAGCAGAGCATCTCGCGAGCGGTTTCTGCCGGATCGACGCCGGCGAAGTTGTGCCAGAGCCCGAGCGAGATCGCCGGCAGCTTCAAGCCGCTCCGGCCGCATCGCCGGTACTGCATGGTGGCGTAACGGGCCTCGCCTGCTCGATAGTGCATGGCCCGTCTTACTGCGGCCCGAGGCCGCGTTTCAATGTTCGTCGGCCACGTGGGCCGCGGGGCTCAGGCGTACGGCGGGCGCGTGGCCAAAGAGACGCGCATCGTCTCCCGGAGCGCTTGTAAACGTTCCCGGGCCACCGTCACGCTGTGGTCGTCCCGCGTGTCGGCTTCGCGCAGTTGCTCGAGCACCGACTCGATTTGCTGAATCTCGTCCTCTTGGCGCCGGCGCAGCTCACCGGCGGCTTGATTGAACGCGTCGAAGAAGTCCTGAAGCTCATCGCCTTTGCGCAGCCGCGCCACGACGCTGAAATGCCCCCGGCCCAGCTCGCGCAGCAACCGCTTCATCTTGAACACCGGTCCTGCCACCTTGTGGGTGACGACGACGCCGGCCAGCCCGACGCCGAGCACCAAGAGCAGCAATGCGGCGGCGATCACGGCCCCGAAAAACACGTAGCTGCGCTCGATCAGCCGGGACTGTTCGCGCAGCGCCTCACGGTTGATCTCGAGCTGTTTCTGGCTCTGGGCGAGAGCCACGTCTCGCTGGGTGGCTTCCCCCTGAAAGACCTCGAGCAGCGCCGGATCATCCGTATAGGCCTCCACGATGCTCATGCGCACGACGGCGTTGACCTTTTCGCTCTCCACGAGGAGGTTCCGGCCGCGCTCGACGATGTCTTCGCCGAGCTGCACCGAGGAGCGGCTTTGCACGATCAGCTGCCGCCCCATCTGCCACAAGATCAGGCCAAGCGAGGCGCTGAGGAACAGGGCGATGCCCACGAGGTAGCCGGAATATTTGAGCTGAAAGTGGCGATCCAAGAGGAAGTTCTTGATCCGCCGCTGGCCCCGGTGCGAAGGCACGCCACCGGACAATGGCGCCCCGGAAGGGGCCCCTGAATGCGAAGGAGCGGTGGCTGTTGGTCCCATGAGATTACATCCCTGCACCGCGCGCCCGGCGCGGATTGGCTCGGCTCGGTGGCGCTTGGCTCATTCTAGCCGCCCCACGTTGGAAATGAACTTTGCGACAATCAGCGGCGCCGCCGCCTCCATGAGCTGCTCGAGCGCCGCGAAATCATGGCTCCGCGCTCCGGACAAGCTGGCCCCCTGCGCGAGCGAGCCCTTGAACGCCTTGTCCGGATACGAGAACAAGGTGAAACTCAGCTTGAAGTTGAGCTTGCCCCCTTCGTCGGTCGCCTGCAGCTTCGGCCAAATGAACACGGAGCGCAGGCTTTTGTGCTTGGCGAGCAGCTTCTGGGCCTGATCCTCGGTCTCGTCGCTGGGAGCGAGCGCTAGGGTCTTGTCCTTGCCCAGTTCTCGATTCAAGGCTTCGCGAACCAGCTGCTCGATGTCCACGTCGGCGCCGGGCGTCTTGTTCGTCGTTGGGCCGATCGCGACGTAATAGCGGGTCTCCGGCCCGATGATCGGGGCTATGGATTGCTCCAGGCGGCGCAGCGCCTTGGCCAGCATTTCTTTGACCTTGGGGTGCTGCTCACCGTTCATCCGGCGCTGAATGCAGTCTGCCCCACCACGGCGCAGCTTTCCGAGCGCTGCCGCCGAGGCGGCGCGCACAGTGTGATTGTCGTCGTCCAGCCCCGTGCACAGCGGAGCAACCGCGCGATCGCTTTGCGAGACACCGAGCGCCAACGCAGCCTGCGTGCGCACGCGGAAGTCTTTGTCGCTACGCAATTTGCCGGCTAGCTCAGCCAGGCGATCCGTGGCTCCGGCCGGTGCTGTCCACAACAACGCCCAACACAACACGAGATACCGAAAGCTCGCCCACGACCCTGCACTACACAACTGGCGCACTCTCTCGTTCACTCGCTACTCTGAGCCTTGAATACGCATCACCCGGCGAATTGATCCCCACGTGGGATCCGTAAGCCCGCGCCCAAGAGAACGGACCGGTTGTCGGGGCCCTTTAGACACCTTCACTGTTGAGCCCTGGGACTACGCTCGGCAGACTCACACACACCTTGGTCCCGTACTTGCGCTTTCCGTCATGTCTGCTCGTGTTACTCGTCTGCGGCGCCCGATCGACGCTGGGCCGGGGCGCGGCTCCGCAAACGCCGGTTGTCGTGACCGTGCAAGCTCAACCCCGCTTTGAAATCTCAAAACGGCGCACGGCGCCCGCTCGGATCGAGCTGCGAGTGAGGCTGGGCGACGACGCCGGCGTCGCGATGGCAGGGGTGAAAGTCGAGGTGGCGGCAACGAGTTCCTCCGGCGGGCTCGAGCTCGAACCGTGTTCAGTCGAGACACCTCGCGCCCATTCGCCGCGCGTCGCCACCACTGATGCTGCGGGGGCGTTGTGCGTGCACGCCGCAGGTTTCGGTCCCGAAGATTCGGTGCTCTTCCTGTTCAAGGGTGACGCCCTTCATTTGCCGGCGCGCGAGCAGGTTGCCCTACATGATAGTTCCCAGGCCCTGCTGCGCTTCGAGGTCCCCTCGCTGGAGTTTCAGCTGGACCAGCCGCGGCACCAAGTCCGCTTGCTAGAAGCCACACCGTCGCTCGCGCTTGAAATCCCGCCGATCGACGTGCAGCTCCATGCGGGCGGTCAACACTGGCAACTCGACGCGACCCAATGGTCTCGGCAGGACGGCGCGCTGGTTTTCAGCCTTCGCTCCGAACAGCTGGGCTCACCCGGGCCCGCGCGACTGACGGCGCAGCCCCGCGGCACCGAGGGCTCTCTCTCGAGAGCGGAAGCCGTGGCGTTGCGGGTAGCGACGGTGCGCGTATCGGCCGAGCTCGTTTCGATGGACTCGGACCTCGCCGAAGTCAGCGTCGCAACGGCCAGCGCCGTGGGCCCTCCGACGAGCGGTTGGGTCGAAGCCAGCGCCGACAGCCACGTGCTCGGCCACGCCGCACTGGTCAATGGCACGGCGAAGATGTCGATTCGGGTCGCCTCCGGAAGGTCGGGTACGCTGATTTTCAGCTACCGCCCAGACGAGTCTTGGTGGCAACCCGGTGACCCATTCGAGCTCGCGCTCGGGCAGGTCGAGCCGGAAACGCCTGCGCGCTGGCCCTGGCTCGTCGTCTTGATCGCCATCGGATACGTCTGCCTGCGCGCCCTGCAGCGACCGGCTCCGAAACGCGCTGCCGAACGCCGCTCTGCGCCGAAGGAGTTGCCCGAGGTGCGCACGGCCCCGAGCCGCACGGCGTCCGGTTGGAGCGGCACTGTCATCGATGCGCACGACGGCCGTGGCATCGCGGGCGCTCGCGTGGAAGTGTCAAAGCCGAGCTTCCGTGAGCCGACGAGTGACGCCTTGGCCTTCACCGACGCGAACGGCCGCTTTGCAATTCCGGCGCTCAGCGCGGGCGAGGGCGCGATGTTCCGCGTGACAGCGCCGCTGCATACCGAAGTGCACCGCCCGCTCCCGCCGCAGGGCCGAGTCGATATCGCGTTATCCTCGAGACGCAGAACGCTGCTTCGGCGGCTCGTGCGCTGGGCTCGCTCATCCGGTCCGCCATGGCACTCCGAGCACGAACCTACCCCCGGCGAGGTAGCTAGCGTCGCAGTGCGTCGTGGCGACCACCCCGTGGCTCGCTGGGCAGAACGCGTGGGCGAAGCGGCATTCGGCGTGGCCGCGGTCGACGAGACCCACGAGGCCGAACTGCACGCGCTCGAGCCCGGGCGCCGGCAAGTGCAGGGACCGCGCACCGACACGCCCGAGGACTAGAATCACGAAAAAGTGAGCCCCGAGACCGCCCTCCGAGCCCATTGCGCGCGTGCTGGGCGGTGGTCACCTTCGAGACGCAACCGTTGACGTGAGAATGCGCGCGATTAATAGTCTCGCGCGCCGGCCCCATGGACACCTTCATCATCCTGGCGATCATCGTGGTCGCGCTGATTTGCTTCTTTTTTTTCCGCAACCGCCTGGGAACCAAGCGGGTGGACAGCAGCGCGCCGAGCGCGGGGCGCCAACGCCCGCGTACCGGTGAAGGCGCGCGTCTACCGGCGGCTCCGCCTCCTGCGCGCACGCAAAAGCTGCGGCCGGAAGGCACGCGCCACGCGCTGGACGATGCCGATGTCGAGGCCGAGGAAAGTGGTGAACGTGAACGCGCCGCTCGTGCGGTGCCCGCCGACGCCGTATCGCTAACGGGCAAGCCCGCACCGGTCGAGTCGAAGGCCAAGCGCGCCCGTCCGGAGGACGCCGCCCCGTCTTCAAAGACCGCTGATGTCGAGACGCTGCGCCGGGGACTCGCGCGTTCGCGCGACTCGAGCGGCGTATTCGGCAAACTGAAGGCGCTATTTGGCGGTCAACGGCAGATTGATTCGGCTCTCGCTCAGGAGATCGAAGAGGTCTTGTTGTCGTCGGACGTCGGTGCTGCCACGACCCAGGCGCTACTCACACGCTTGCGAGACGGGCTCGACCGAGGCGAGCTCGCCAACGCAGACGCGGTGTGGCAAGCGCTGCGCGAGGAAGCCGTCCGCATGTTGGACGTCAATTCGCGTGGTGGCGGGCTCGAGGTCCGGCACTCGCCGACGGTCGTGCTGTTCGTGGGCGTCAACGGCGCCGGGAAAACCACGACCATTGGCAAGCTCGCAACTCAGCTCGAGGCTGCCGGCAAGAAATGCGTGCTCGCCGCTGGTGACACGTTCCGTGCTGCTGCGGTGCAGCAATTGGTCATTTGGGGCAAGCGCGTCGGTTGCGCCGTGGTGCACGGCAAGGACGGTGCGGACCCCGCTAGTGTGCTCTTTGAGGCCATCAAGAAGGCGGAAGAGCTCGGCGCGGACGTTGTTCTGGCCGATACGGCGGGGCGACTGCACACCAAGGCCAATCTGATGAACGAGATGCAGAAGATTGCGCGCAGCGCCGGGAAAGCCGTGAGCGGGGCCCCGCACGAAACATTTCTCGTAATCGACGCGACGAACGGGCAAAATGCCCTGGCTCAGGCACGCGAGTTCAAGGAAGCGCTGAATATCAGCGGTATCGTGCTGACCAAGCTGGACGGAACGGCAAAAGGCGGGGTGGTGCTCGGGATTTGTGACTCGCTGCGTGTCCCCGTGCGTTTCGTGGGCATGGGTGAGGGCCCCGACGACTTGCACGAGTTCGTGCCGCAACATTTCGTAGATGCCTTGCTCGGAGATGAGCACGCTGCGTGAGCGCGCTCGCGTCTCTCGGTCCACAACACTGTTGCTTCAAAGAATTTCTGCGTGATATAGTCCCGCCCGCTCTTGCGCCTACCCGGAACTACACAGGAATTTGCTCAAAATCACGATGTGTTTCGGCCCCACACGAGAGCTTGCTTCAGCCTCTGACGCGCCCGGGATTTCGGCTGGAGTCACGGGCGAATTGAGCCGTAGTTTGGGCTCGACCGGCAGTTTTGGCTCGACCGGCAATGCTGGTTCGAGCCGCAGTGCGGCACGCCGCACTGTGGCGCATGGCAGTGCGGTACGCCGCACTGTGGCACACGGCGCCGTAGAGCGTCGTTCGTAGGCGTCTCGTTGTTGAGCCCTTGTTTTCAGCCCTGCGCTTTGTAGAAGAGGCATCGATGAAAAAGATTGGCGTCGCGTTCCTGGTAGCCGCAGCGGTTTGTTCGACGCCGTTGATCGCCTTCGCGCAGGACGACGAAGAGACCGAAGAGTCCGAGGACTCTGAAGAAGCGGGCGACGAAGAGGACGCCGAAGACGGCGAGGCAGAGGAAGAGGACGCCGAAGGCGCAGACAAGGCTGAGGGCGGGGAAGACGACTCCGGTCTTGGCAGCATCTGTGAAATCGATCCAGACGCCTGCCCCAAGATCGATTTCGACAAGGAAGCCGCGCGCGACATCCGTGAACAAGTCTTCGCGGTGCAGCAGCTGTTCGTGCTCCGGCGCTGGCGCTTCGAGGTGCAGCCCTACTGGCAGGTCCCGCTGAATGATCAGTTCGTCGGTCACTCCGGTCCCGGCCTCGCCCTGAACTTCTGGATCACCAACGTGCTCGCCGCCGGGGTCAGCGGCAACTACTACGAGCCCTTCAACTCGGACAGCGAGTTCAACTTTCAGACTCGCCGCGCCGCCCGCGTCAGCGTGCCGCTCACAGAGTACCGCTGGAACGCGAACCTGAACTTCACGTATACGCCGGTCATCGGCAAGTTCTCCGGCTTCGGCGACTTCATCTTCCAGTACGACGCGTACGTGGTCGGCGGAGTCGGGGTGATCAGCACGCGCCCGATCCCCGTGATCGATCCGGACAACCGCGGCTTCAACTGGGAGACGAACATCGCGTTCAACGCCGGGTTGGGCTTGCACATCTTCTTCAATCGCTGGTTGGCCGCCACCCTCGAGGTGCGGGACTACGTGTTCAACGACAAGCTCGAGAACACGGAGATCCCCGATGGCCAGGAGCAAAACACCAGCACTTGGTTCGGCGAGACGCAGCTGACCAACAACGTGCAGGCGCAAATGGGCATTGCCATCTTCTTTCCGTTCTCGTTCGAGTATCGGTTACCGAAGTGATGCTGCAGACGGTAGCTCGGAAGCGTTGTTTCAAAGCTAGGTAATCGAGGCGAATACCGATGGGTGACATGACAGCACCGCGGGAGCGGCAGGAAAAAAGTGGGCGGCGTGCTCGGCTAGGGCGCGGACTTGGCGTGTTTTGCGCGTCCGCGCTCGTCGCGGTGGCCACTTGGCTCGCCCCACACATCGCTCAGGCGCAAGAGATCTTGCTCACGGGTCCGCTCAAGGGAGCTGGCGCCGTACGGGATCTCAGGCTCTACCGCAAAGGTCGGTTTGAGATCGCTCCGGCCGCGACCTTCACTTTGCTCGACGAGTACCTGCGCCAGATCTTGGTGGGTGGTCGCATCACCTACAACATCACGGACTTTCTCGCGCTGGGAGCCTGGGGCGGCTTCAGTCCCGAGCC
>JAYWEH010000445.1:0-9057 GCA_043780025.1 Deltaproteobacteria bacterium | reverse complement strand
GTCATCGTGCCAAGATATTGGCTGGCCTGGGCGCTGAGGTCCGTCTGTGACGTGGCCCCCTGGCTCAAACCGTCGATGACTTCGATCAGGCCGCGGCGCGCTTCGCGCAGCGCGTCGGACATGGCCGGCACGGCATTTCGGGCCGCAGTGAGCTCTTGCTCGAGGCCCCGCAGCTGCCCTTCCAGCGCGGAAGTGCGCTCGCGCAGGCGAACCGCCTCGGCGCGCTCGCTCTGGCCGCCATCGACCACCTCGGATATGCGAGAAAGCTCATCATAGATGCGACCGAGCTCGGCCGGGGTCCCGTCGGGAGCCTCGACCGGCTGACCCTGGCGGGCCGCTTTCAAGAGCGGCTGCAGCTGGGCATACGGGCTCTTCTGATCCGTTTGCGATGCCAGGAACACCGCCACCAGGCCGAGCCCGAGCCAAACCAGCAGGGCGCCTGGGCCATTCGGGATGACAAAATGAACCAACAAGGCAGCGGCGACCACCAAAGCCCCGCCCGCCAGCAAACGTGGATGAATCGAAATCATCGTTTCTCAGATGGCCAAAGGCCCAACCGGAACGCCACCCCTACCCACGTTCATCGCGAACCTGAGCCGCGTAGTTGTACCGTCACTGCGGCCGGACGAGTGACCGCGGGACGATAGTCAGATGCGCTCGTGAACATCAATCGTCAGAACGGCCGCTTTGCGCGCAACTTTGCAAGTTTGAATCACCCGGAGGGCTCGAATGGAAATACATATTGAAACGATGCCGGTTGTACGGCGCCAACGCGCCTCGCATTGGGTATGAAAGTGACAATGACCCCCGGCCTCCTCTCGCACGACGCTCCGCGGCCATTCTCGGCTCCGGCGCGCACGACTCGGCGTGCCTGTGGAGTTGGGCAACGCCTCGTTACCGTGGCTTTGCTCGGCGGGTCGCTCGCCTGCTCGGCGCAGGGCCCCGCGAGTTCCGTCAAGGCGCCCTACGTGGCTCACCCTCTGCCGAAAGTGCCCGACGACGCGGCGCCGGAGACGCCGAGCGGAGACGCCCCCGCCGCGCTCGACGCAGAGCTGATCGAGCGCTTGGCGGAGGGTACGTTTGGGCCATACCTGAGTCCCGCCGCAAAGGGACCGTCACTCGCGGCCTGGGCCGCCGTCACCCCTGCCGGCAGCCGGCGCTGGTTCACGCTGCAACTAGACGCTCGTGGCGCTCCGCTCGCTGCCGCTCGCGACGTGGGGCCGGCGCCCAATGAGATCGGTCTGGTGAGTGTCGAACCCATCACCGGCGGCTACGCCATCATCGCTTCGTCAACGAGCGGCTCGAGCACGCGGCTGTCGTCGCTCGCGCTCGGTGCGCGCGGAGAGCGCACGGGCAGCGAAATCACGCTCGCGCAGACCACCGGCGAGATCGTCTGGCTGGACGCGCTGCAAGCGGGCTCCGACAGCGTCGTGCTCTGGGCCACGCTCGGCAGCGGCGCGGCGGACATTCGCGCGCTCGGCCTGCCGGCGGCCGGCAGTAGCGCGGGCCAGGCGGTCATGGTGCTGAGCGCTGCCAAGGCTTGGCAAGCCGTCGAATTCGGTGACGGCCTGGCGCTGGCGGCCGTGGCGGGCGAGGAACCGTCGAATCTCTCGGTGGCGTTCCTGGACGAGGAGGGACGCGCGCTCGGGCGCACCGAAGTCGCACGCGGCAAGCGTTTCGGTGCGGAGATAGACGCCGCGCGCGTCGGCGATGCGCTCGTGCTCGGCTGGACCGAAGAAGACGGGCTCGGACCGCGCCTGCAACTGGCCGCGTTAGGGGCCGACACCCGCGTGTTGGTCCCTCCGGCTCCCGCTCTGCGCGCGCTCGGGGAACAGCGGTTGGTCGAGATCGTTCCCGCGCTCGACCGTCGCAGCGACGCGCTCCTGGTTTGGGAAGATCTGGGCCAAGCGCCGCGCGGAGAGCGCCGCATCCGCATAGCTCCGCTGTCGCCGCGGGCCAACGTGGAAGGGCCCGAGGCAGAGCTTTCACTCCTCAACATACGCGAGCGCCCCGAATTCGCGCGCAAAGGCCAGGGCCTCGCGGCGCTGCTACTCGGCCCCATGTGTCTGAGATCGAGCTCGAGCTGCGACGCTGACGAGGGCGTGCCCACGTTCGTCGAACTGGGCGCCGGTTTGGACGTGGTCGCTTCCGAGCCGTTGCGGCTCTCGCCCGAGCACGCTCAAAAGCCGGCGCTCGCGTGGGGGCTGCGCTGCGCCGCCGACACCTGCTTCGCTTTGAGCGCGCTGCCCAACGAGCTGCCGGTACCGATCTACGGAGTAGAGCTACGCGCGCGCTCGCGCGCCTGGAATGCGCTCGGCGAAACACGCCCCAAGCGCTCCCCCGCCGCGCTCGACATGCGCGCCCTCGCCGAGACCGACCCCCTCGCTGACGTCGCAGCCACCGCTCTCGGCGACGAGATCTTGGTGGCCAGCTTGACACAATTTGACGATTCCACGCCGTACGTGCGCCGCACCACGCCCGCTCCCGACGGCCGCCTGGCGCCGCTCCGGGCACTCCTCCGCGTGCAAGCGCTCGGCAAGAACGCGAACGCCGCGCCGCAGGTCGTGTCGTATCGCGCGCGCGCCGCCGGCGGGCTCGCGCTCGTGGCGGCTCCAGAGCAGCGCGCATTTTTGGCGTGGACTGCGCTCGACCGGCAACGCCCCGAGGTGTTTGGGACACTGGTTGCGCCGACGGGCAAAGCCCTGGTGCAGCGCATGCTCACGGTGGGCGCGGGGGAAGTGACGCGAGTCGCCGCCGCGGCCTTGCCGGTGGGCTTCGTGGTGGCCTGGATCGGTGACGGCGAGGGAGTGCCGCAGGCGTTTTCGACCTGGATCGGAGCGGACTTGAACCGCAAGGCGGCCCCGAAAGCACTCACCCGCGCGCCCGGAGCGGCCACGGCCATGAGCTTGGTGGCTCGCGGTGAGGAAGCCTGGCTGGCCGTCGCGGAGCGCGTGGAGCACGAACAGGTACTGTCGGTGATGCGGGCCGATGCCCGAGCGCGCGAAAGCGCACCTTTGGTCATCCGCCGATTGGAGTCGGGCTCGCTATTGGAGCCAACGCTCGTGACGAAAGCCGACGGCATGGTGCTCGGCTGGCTCGAGCGGCCTTCGGTGGGTGAGGCGGGCGGGTCGCGCGCCTGGCTGGTCGAGCTAGGGCCCGAGGGCAAGCCCAAGTCCGAGCCGATCGGTATCGCGTCACGCGCCGGCGACGCGGCGAGCCTGCGCATGTGGTGCAATGCGGAGCGTTGTCACGGCGCGCTCGACTGCCGCCCGCCGAACGGACACCAGCTCGAAGGCTTCGCCTGGGCTGCGGGCGAAACCGCCCCCCAAGCGGAGCGGCTCGTCTGGCGCTCGACGATAGCCGCCGATCCCGACGCTTTTGCCGTCGTCGGCGATAGCGTGATCTACGCGGATCGCCGCGCTCAGCGCGGCCTGTCGCGGCGCGTGCGAGTGGCTTGGCGCTAGTCCCCCGGTTCCGATGAAGCGATGGGAATTTCGAATGCCCCGGCTGGCGAGGGCATCGAAATTCCCGCCTTTGCTACCGATTTGAACCGGCGCCCTCCTCTATCTTGGAATGGAATAGGCCCGATTGGACCCGCCGTCCTCCGCGATCGCGGTATCAGCCGGACTGGATTTTTTGCCCGCTTCAGCGTTCCGTTCGAATAGGCGGTCGCGACTCCCGCGCTGATGCGGTATGCGTAACGGCTGAAAGCGGCGACTCCGTCGTGCTGGACGCTGCGACGCCGGACTTACACCGGATTTGACTCGTGACCTCATCAGGCAAGCCACCCGCAGAAGACAGGCTCGACAAGAGCTGGGATGCGCAGAACCCAGGCGCCGTGGAACGTGAGCAAGATGCGGCGTTGCCGCCGCCACGGCATTCCAAGGTGGCGGTGGCCCGGGAACAATACGGCACACTCGTGCCGTACGGCGGTGACGACCGCACCGAGGAAATCGAGCCAATCGAGTTCGACGCGCCGTTTTCGCCCGATTCGGCGCGCACTGCCGTCAGGTTGCCAGCGCCAGCGCCCGTGCCTGGGGAAATCATCAGTGCAACACCAGCGCCTCCGCAGCCGGTCCCTCCAAAGCCAGCGCTGCCCAGCAGGCCCGCCCCCGCCTCCCCGCCTCCCCGGCGAGATTTCGAGATGCCCGTCGCGCACCTCGTGCTCAGTGATCTGTTCGACTCCTCGCCCCCGCCGCCGGGCGCGATGGATCCGCCCGATCTCGCAGCGTTTTCAACCAGTCGTCCGCCGCCCGCGGTAGCGGCGGCCCGCCCTGTAGCGGGCCACCCGGCAAAAGCTCCGCCACCCTTCGCCCCACCACCAACGGCTCCGCGAGCTGCGGCTCCGACCCTGGCCCTTCCCAGCGCCGAGGCAGAGCTGCCCGTCTTTGGCGTCACGAACATCTGGGAGCCCCCGCGCCAGAGTGCGGTCCCGAGCGCGCCGCCACCCCTGTCGGCGAGTGCCGCGCTGCCCGTGGGTGCACCGCCGAGCAGCAGCTCGGGGCCGAACAGCGTCGTGCCTCTGCCCAGCATATCGGTCGGAGCGGAGACCCGAGCGCCGCCCCCCGCGGCTCGGCCGCCGTCGCCGCCGCCACCGAGCAGCCTTCCCGAGCAGGCCAGGGCCGAAGCGGGTGAGGAAACCGAGCACCGGCGACGCAGCGTCCCCACGCTGGAGAGCGTGGGCAATGCAGCAGCCCAGTACGACCCGAGCGGCATTCCCGAGAAGAACGTCGTGGACAGCGACGGCGCAGCGCGGCCCGCCATCGCGGACATCCCGCGCTTCGCGTCCGACATCCCCACGAGCCGCCCGCCGGACGTGGTGATGGCACCGACCCACACGACCGCCACGCCCAGCCGGCGCGAGCTGCGGCCCGACCCGCGGCCTGTCGCGCAGTCCGGCATTACCGCTCCGGCTCCGGTGCAAACCAGCGCCAAGGTGTCGCTGCCGTCGATCATGCTGGCGGCCGATGTGGAAGCCGAGGGGGAACTGGCGTCGCGCCGTGCCCTGCGTGCCGCGCGGGCGACGGTGCGCATCGAGCTGCCCGCGGATTTTGGTCGTCCCGGCAGTCCCCTTCCCGGCGGCGTGCCCCCCATCGGAGCGATCCCCGGCCGGCCTGCTGCGGCTCTCGGTGTAGCGCCGGCTCTCGCGGAACCCAGCGCGGAAAAGCCGCCGCTGCGCAGCGCGCTCTCGCGGCACGGTATCTGGCTCCTGGCCGCGGTCCTGATCCTGGTCGCTGGCGGCCTGTTCATGTTGCGGCCTCGCCCGGGCTCGTTGGTGATCAACGCTTTCGGCCCAGGGCATCGCAGCGTGGAAAATCTGCAGGTCTTCGTGGACGGCGCGCCGCTGTGCACATTCTCGCCCTGCAAGATCGAAGGGCTGTCCGCGGGCGAACACAAACTGCACGCCACCGCGTCGGGGTTGACCTCCAACAACGAAGAGTTGGTCGTCATCATCGCCGGCGAAGAATCTGTCTCGAATCTCCAGCTCGTCTCCACGCAGCTCGATCAGCAGTCGGGCAGCATGCGCATCGCCGCCACGGAGCCACCCCGCACACTGTACGTCGACGACGCGCGCGTGGGCCGGCTGCCGCAAGAGGTGACGGGGCTATCCAGCGGCAAACACTGGATCAAGCTCGACGCCGAGGACGGCTCGACGCCCATCGAGAAGTCGGTGACGATCCTGCCGGGTCAGGCGATCGACGTAGACCCCAACCCGACGAAGCGCGACAAGGCGCTGCTCACGATCCAATTGAGCCCGGAGAGCGAGGGCGCTTCGATCACCCTCGACGAAGCGTTTCTATTGGATTTTCCCGCAGAGCTCGAGCTCGAGCCGAACTCCGTGCACACGCTCTCCGCCACCAAACCCGGCTTCGCGGACTATTCGCGGGAGATCACGGCGGACGAGGGCGGTACCGAGAAATCAATCGAAGTGGCGCTCACGCGGCTCGAAGGCGCGCCGCCCGTTCGAGCGAAGGCCAAAGCACGCAAGTCCGCCAAGACCACAACAGCTGCTGCAAACGCCGACGCTGCCCAGGGCGTGCTGAACATCAGCTCGGTGCCCCCCTCGCAGATCATCCTCAACGGCAGGCCGCTCGGCACCAGCCCGAAGACGGGTGTCTCGGTGCCCGGCGACAGCCTTCAGACCATCGTGTTCGTGCACCCCAAGATGGGTCGCCGGCGCGCGCAAAAGTTTGTGCCCGCCGGCAAAGAACGCACCGTCGCGATCCGGTTCTGAATGCGCTCCCGGGAACGCCTTCCCGGGAAACATCGCTTCACCGTGGTTCGAGCTTCCTGATGAAGACGACGCGGGGCCGTGCCGGCCCGGCGTAGTCCTCGACCTGCGACACGTCCCAGCCCATGGCCTGATGAAAGCCGATGGAACCGTCGTTGCCGGTGGTCGTCACGGCCTTCATATGGGAGCAGGCCTGCGACCGGCATTCTTCCTCGAAGGCCTGGTACAGGACCTTCCCCACGCCCCGGCGCCGGTAATCCGGGTGAATGCCCACGAGGTGGACGTACCCGGTCTTGGGTGGCCCAGGGGCAATCAGCCCGAACAAGAACCCGACCAATATCCCATCGTGTTCGACGACTCGAGCGCACTGGCCGAGCTCATAGAAGAAAACCGGATGCGCGAGAGCCGAGGTGGGCCCACCCCACCAACGGTCGATCACTTGGACGATATGGTCGTAGTCTTTTTTGCCTAGGGGGCGTGTGATCATTCCGGCTCCTCGGCGAACGTCGAATCACCCTAACACGGGCCTGCGTGCCGAGTAAGGGCGGGACCTGCGCTCGCGTGCAGCGCCGCGATCCATGACGAGTTTCCAGCTGGATTTGCGGCCGGCCCCGGTGTTTTTGCCTCCCTGCGGCGGGGTTGCCAAGGGGAATGGCTGGTCTTCGGGCAGGTCCTCGTGTATCCCGCGCGCATGTCTAGCGACGTGCGCGTTGCCCCCTCGATTCTGAGCGCTGATTTGGGGCATCTCGCGCGCGAAATCGCCGACGTGGAGGCGGCCGGTGCCGATTGGTTGCACATCGACGTCGTCGACGGGCGGTTTGCTCCGCATCTGACGTTTGGGCCCAACACGGTGCGCGCCGCGCGCCGTGCCACGGCGATGCCGCTCGACGTGCATTTGATGGTCAACGAGCCCGCGCAGTATCTCGAGGAGTTTGCCGCGGCGGGCGCCGACATCATCACCGTGCACGGCGAAGCCTGCAGCGATCTCGAGGGAACGCTGCAGAAGATTCACTCGCTCGGCAAACGCGCCGGCGTCGCGTTGCGGCCGGAGACGCCCATCGACGCGCTGCGGCCGCTGACCGGCACCCTCGATCTGGTCCTGGTGTTGTGCGTGAGCCCCGGTCAGGCGGGCCAGGCGTTTTTGGAATCGCAGCTGCCCAAGATCGCCGCGGTCCGCCAGATGATTGACCAATCCGGTCGAAACATCGATCTGGAAGTGGATGGTGGCGTTTCTTCAGAAAACGCTGGCCGCACCGTGCGCGCTGGCGCTCGGGTGTTGGTCTCAGGCTCCAAGATTTTTGCGGCCCCGGACCGGCGTGACGCCATCACCGCACTGCGGCGCGCCGCCGCCGAGGGCTGACGCGCCAACCTTCGCCAGCAGCCGTCGTCACGGCCCGAGCCTGGCCACGCTGGCGATCGTCGGCATCGCCTCGATGGGGGCCTGCCGCCCGAGCTTTCTCGCCTCCCCGACTCATCAGGTCAATCGCGAGACGCGGGGCAGCGCGTTCGAGTCAGCGCCCGGCGCTGTGGATCCGGAGCTCCAGAGGCTCGCCACGGCGATCACCCGGCGCCGAGGCGGCGAAGTGCTGCGCGCGCCCTGCCTGATCGAACTGCCCCGCGAAGCACTGGTGCGAGCAGCGCTCGCGGATACTCGAGAGCCTGAGTCGCTACGCGACGCTCGTAACGAAATCCTGCAGCGCCTCGAGCTCGTACCCGCCACCTTCGATTGGCTCGACGCCGTCCGTCGCTCGCTGGAGACGAGCCTGCTCGGATTTTACGCCGCGAGACGCCACTGCATCTTTCTGGACGCCCGGCTCAGGGGCGCGACGCGCCGGCGCACGCTCGCGCACGAATTAGTGCATGCACTGCAGACCCAACGCTTCGGTTTCAATCGGCAGCTCGAATACCGGGACGGTGGCTGGGACCAACGAGCGGCCGCGCACGCACTGGCGGAAGCCGACGCCGAAGCGCTGGTCAATGATCTGCCGGAGCTCGCGGGCAGCGAAGCTTTGAGCGACCCGCTCACGGTGCCGGCGGAAACCGCCGACCTGCCCGGTGTGCTCGTGCGCTCGGCGAGCGCCGCGTACCTGGACGGCCGAGCCCGCGTTGAAGACGCCCTCGCTTTCGGCGGCTGGCCGGAAGTCGATCGGCTGCTGGCGAGCCCGCCCGAGAGTACGCACGCCTTGTTGCATCCCGGCGACAGCACGCCGCCCGTCGAGCTTTCGCCGCCCCCGGCCTTGGAACTCGGGGTCCGCCTTCGCCACACGGACGTCCTCGGGGAGCAGGCGCTTCGAATCGTGCTCGAAGCGTGGCTGCCAGTAGCGAGTGCCGAACGACTGGCGAGCGGCTGGCGCGCTGACCGCTTATCGTTGTTCGAAGGCCCTGGCGTGGTGGTCACCCGCTGGCAGCTCAGCCTGGCTGCGCCGGAAGTGGCCCGGGCGGTCGCCGCCGCCTTCCAATCGGGGCTCCAACTGCCAGCGCTTGCAGAACCGAAGGCAGGGCCCGGGTCAGTGAGCTGCCGAGAGCACCGCGACGAGGGGGCCATCGGTCTCGTGGTCGGCGACCGAGTCTCCTTGGCATTCCTGTCACTTCGGCGCGGAAACGCCCCGGCGTGCCCCGAGCTCGAGGCGTGGGCCCAAGGCGGGTTGGAATCTAGAAATGGACCCGGAAACCCGGGTCGGCGTTAACTCACCGGTATTCCGTGACACCGCTGAGAGGTGCGCGGCGCGCACACTAGTCCGTATTTGCCCCACTATTTTCGCAGGTGCTCAGCGCAAAGATCGCGCCAAAAACTTGTCCAAACTGAACACCCGAACCGGGCGCTC
>JAYWEH010000444.1:0-9060 GCA_043780025.1 Deltaproteobacteria bacterium | reverse complement strand
ACACGGAATGGTTTGGGCACGATCTGTCGTCCATTCTCCGCCCATTGGTACTTAGGTTTCCAGGGGGAGCTGTCTCAAACGACGTTGGCACGGGGGGGTACGTGCCCGCCGGTACTTCTGGCAGGACACATATCGCCTCGAATGACGCACAGGAAAAGGAGCACTCGATACCTCTTTCCACGGTCGCCGTGCCATCGGCGGTCAAGGCGATGGCGCCATCCGAAACGTCCACGGTGCAAGACGGCCTCTGCGAACGAATCGAAAGGCACGATGGCGGCGAACCAGATCCATGGTCGCCATCACCATTTGATCACCATTCGCTGACAACTGGCTGTTCTGCCGTTGGGTATCTTCCCTCTGCTTCTCGTTGTCCGGAGTGGCGGCAAGGGAGGCCAGTGCGATGGAAGGATGACGAATGAATCTATTCAAGATGCGAGCTGGTTCGGTTGCGACGTGCGTGCCTGCTCTTCTATTGATTGCATGCCTTGAGGCGTGTTCGGGCGGGGCACCAGATGAACCGATTGCCGATGTAGTACAATCCCTTGAGCATGTCGCTGCTGTGGAAGAAGAAGCTCTGTTGCAGACAGCTAAAGACGCCGCAGACGAGGACTTGGCGCTGCTAGCCCAACTGAAGGGATGGACCATTGACGAAGCAACGCGGCACCGTGCGGCTTCCGACGCGGTGGGCACCATCGCTAACGAGATCTTGCGAACCCGCCCTGAGATATTCGTCGGTTCGATTGTGTCCGATGAGCCGGACGAAGCGCCGACGTTGTTGATCAAGGGCCGCGCCGATCAAGGAGTTCGCAATCTGCTATCCGGTTCGCCGGTTTCGATTCGAGTCGAAGATCAACAACCTTATTCGTTTGCGGAGCTTGAGGCTCGCAAGCTTGCGGTCCATCGCGAACTTGAACGACGCGGGTACAGATACGTAGTGACCTCGGCCGGAATTCAGCATCGTGGTTTGATCCGGTCCGTCGTGACCAAGGAGCCTGCTCTGGAGGACGATCCCGATCGCATCATGATTGGAATGCCTGATCACTTGAAAGACTTCGCCGTCGTCGGGGTTAGCGAGTCGCCTGTGGCGAGAGACGAGTTGGCCTTCGGCGGAATGAGTGTCTTCTCAGCGACAAATTTGTGTACGTCTGGTTGGACACTGGGATACCACGCGTTTTGGACGGATCTTGTCATGGGAGTGACGACCGCGGGCCATTGTCCCTCGATGACGACCATCGACGATCCTCCGGGCCCTAACCATGCCTTAACTTTTGAGGCGGAACACCGAGGGCAATGGGGCGACGTCGAGTATAGTTCGGTGGCTGCCGTGACTGCGGAGCCCCGTTTCTATGCTACGGGTACGTCCATTCGGGATGTGCTCGCGAGCGAACCAATCGGCAGCATAAGTCTGGGCGAAACAATCTGTCTTTACAGTCGCATCCAAGGTGCTCGTCGATGCGCTGCGGTCAACGACGTATCCTTGGCATGCACCCTTTCCGGCGTTTTCAATGACAGGCTAGTGCAGATGGATACGGATGTTTCCGTGGGCGGGGACAGCGGTAGCGGGTGGTCGTTCAACAATACGGCTTACGGCGGTCACAAGGGCGATTGCGGTAGCCTCAGTTCGTTCAGTGCGGCAGACTATTTTGACGAAGCTGTCGGACACCCGGTACTGCTACAATAGGTAAAAGAATGAAACCGCGGCAATTGTCGTTAGTCGGATGTTTTGTGGCTGGCTGTATCGGAAGCTCGTCGGCCCCGGAGGGCCAACGTGCAGAAGGAACTTCAACAGACGCAGAACAGGGTGCCATAAGCGTCATGCAAGTTGAAGGCGTCTGGATTTTTGCTCACGATCCTGATGGAGGAGACGACGCGCTGCTCAGTGGCCCTGCAACCATTCGGGACGGCTGCTTGGTTGTCGAGGATTTCGTTGTCGTTTGGCACGTGGATCGACTTGCGGACGCAAGTGCAGCAGTTACTGCACTGAATGCTGGAGAAACTCCAGTTATGGCCGTCGGGGGCTCGGGTCTGAGCCTGTCGGAAGGAGCGCCCATCGAGCCGTTTCCAGCGGACCTGTTGGCACGTTGCCCGACGGAAAAAAATGTTTGGTTCAACTGACATTCTTTATCGATGACGTCGCTGGCTGGGGGCGTCTCGAGCCGACAACTCCCAGACGGGACGACAGCGTTGGTGGAACGAGTTTGCGTGCCCAGCTCTCGGCTGCTTTGGTGCTGGGCCTGCTCGGGCCAAGGCATCCGATCCTGACAGGCAAGCGGACGCTGATGCCATCAAGCCATTCTAAAACTACCCGTGCACTGATGACTGTGAGCCTTTGGGGCCGCGGCTTGTCCTCCCGCCCTCGCCGTTTGTCCCGCGGAAGAGCCCTCCGCGGCGCAGCCGTGTTCCGAGGAAGGGATCATGTGCACGTACGGCAACTCGCTGTCGGCGTCTTTGTCTCTTTGTCGGCGGTACTACGAATGCACGGAGTCCGTTTGGCAAACGGCGGACGTGCCGAATTCCCTCCGCAAGAAATCGAGGTCACCGCTCACTTGGGGCCGCACCCATTCGACGGGTTGAGTGAGCCAGAGCATTGGGATCTTGACGCAACTGGTAGTTATGGTTTCCGACACCCAGGGCCAGCTCCTACTCGCGGACTACAACTTCCACGACGGTTTCATTCAAGACGGTACGGTTCGGTGGTTCGGTCTCTCATGGGCTTCGACCTCACCTTGACGCCAACGTGCCAGCCCTTGCTCCGTAGCCCCTCTCCAATTCTTCGACGCCACACTCACGACAGATTCGGCGAGTGTGGTATTGCCTCGAGAGCAACCCGTGGACGTGAACCTATCGGGCACGCCTTACACGCTGGTTTGGAAGGGCGGTCGCGACGAGCGAGGTCCTCCCACGGGTGAATGCTCTGACTCCATTTTTGGAAGGACGGTCGCCTTCACGGTGATGAAGACGTCGGGCTGAGCCTGCTTCTTCGCTGGAAGGCCCGAAGAGCATCTCGTTGCGAACGGCCAGCTATTGCCAGAGTGGTTCCGGGCACGGCCTTCGGCGCCATCGAGCTGTTCGCAGTACGAGGACTGTGGTAAACTTACGAAGTTTGGTACCCGATCCACCGAGCCCATGCAGGCGACTCGCACTGGGCTGCCAGGGCCCCGACAGCGCTGCGACACCGGCGCTAGCAACGCCTGCCACCCTCCGTTGCGAGCCGCTGGCTCGAGCCCCGCGCAGCCGAGCTCTCTCGTCAATCCAGCGACATGTCGCGAGGTCGTGCAAACACTCGCGCAGACACTGCGTGCCGAATACGTCCTGCCCGAGACCGCAGACACAATGGCGCGCGCCCTCGAGGCCCGGGTCGACGGCCGCTGTACGGCGCCCCTCAGCGTCCGGGACCTGTCTAGCGGGCTGACCACCGAGCTCCGAGCCATCTCCCGCGACAAACACCTCGGTGTCTTCCATGTGGAAGAGCCCCCGCCGTTCCCCCAGCCGCTCGGCGTGGGGGGCGTGCTCAAATCCGAAATCCTCGAGGGCAACATCGGTTACATCGAGACCACCGCCGTACCGCCACTCGCCGAATCCCGCGCGCAGATTGACGCGGCCTTCACGACCGTGCGCGACACCGCGGCGCTCATCCTGGACGTGCGCGCCAACGGCGGCGGCGATCCCAATACGGTCGCCTTCTATGTGAGCTACTTGAGCGAAGGCCCGCCGGTCCTCGTCAATAGCTTCTATTGGCGCACCGATTCGCGCGTCGACGAGTTCTTCACGACCGATCTCGGGGAGCGTAGCTACGGCAGCAAGAAGCCCGTGTACGTTCTCACCTCCGCGCAAACCTTCTCCGGTGGCGAAGAGTTGGCCTACGACCTCCAAGCCGCGAAGCGAGCCGTACTCGTCGGTGAGACCACGGGCGGCGGCGCCAATCCAGGCGGCTCGCGTGAGCTCGGGCACGGCTTCATAGCGGGCGTCCCAAGCGGGCGCGCCATCAACCCGATCACCCAAACGAACTGGGAAGGCACGGGCGTGAAACCCGAGATTGCGGTGCCTGCGGACCAGGCGCTCGCGACCGCACATCGCGCATTGCTCGCGCGGCTCGCGGAAAAGCCGGGGATCCGTGACCCTGGGTGACAATCCCGCCTGGCATCGCGGGCCACTGGCTCGCGACTTGCATCAGTACTGCAGATGCGATCACGCCGAGCGCCTCTGCGGGAACACCGAGCGGGTTGGAAACCGATGGCGATACTGCTCATCGTGCTCGCTTTGGGCCTTCTGTTCATTTGGTTTCCAAGGTCATGGGAACCGGATGGCGCGAAGTCGGCCTTCAATATACCAAGCAATAGAACGAGCGCGCTCGAGTTCGCCACGCAAGAGGGCCTCACCCGCTCGGGTGCCAAAGCGACCCACTCCCCACCGGCGACAGGTGCATCGGCCCCTCGCGCGACGCTTTGGCCAGACGCAGGTACGGACGATCCAGTCGACCGGCAAAACGTGTCGGGCGCGGAGGCGCCCGAAATCGCAATCCCCATCCGACCCGTGTCCCTCGGACGTTTCGCGCTTCGGCTCGAGCGAGATGCGGGCGCTGTCGAGCGCCTCAGCGGCGACACGCCGGCGCAGACCGTTGCACCTGAAGCCATTGTGGTCGAGGTTCCCGCACGCCGCGCTGCTCTTGCGGTGGAGCCCGACGCTGGCACGCTCGGCAGAGCACCCGCTGCCAGCGATCAGGCACGCAACGTCGAGCCGGAACCCTGTGGCTTCACGGTTTGTGCCGCCGGTTTGGTCTGTTGCAACGCGAGCTGCGGGACCTGCACGTTACCGGGCGAGCGCTGTTCGACATTGACGTGCAGTACGCCTCCGGCCCCGATCAGCGTACCCTGCGGGCGCAACACGTGCCCGGTGGACGAAGCCTGCTGCAACGTGAGCTGTGGGATCTGCGCTCCACCCGGGGCAGCCTGTGATGAGCGGTTGTGCGACTGAGCTTTCGGGTCGCGGCGGATTTACTTCCGGGACGGCCAGGCTAGTCGGATTGGCCATTCGTACCGTCTCGAGATTGGCGCCCCTTCGCGGGCGCTCGGCTCGAGGCACTCATGGCGTCAAGCCGGAGCAGCGCGCCCCCGCCCAATCCCGCCGGGGCTGAACGTCGGGAGTCGGGTCCATCTTGCTCGAATGCCTTGACCCACCGTCCGGCACGAGAGTTCACTTCTCCGCCGCCGTGAGCCGTTGCACGGCGTCACGAAACAGCACACTGGGTTCCGCCGACTGCGAGGCGGCATGCGGGCGCAGTTCGCCGAGCACACGACGGATCTCACCTTCTCGAAATCCGAGATTCCGCAAACCGCCGAACACCTTGGCCTGCACGTCGAGGGCTTTGGCATTGACGGCTTTGCCGTACAGCGAGCCGTCAGCGTGTCGAAATACGACGTCCTCGGAGTGGGTACCCTCGAGCGTGAGCTCGCCGCGGTGCAGGGCGCGATGGTGTGCGCCGCAAACGCTGAGTAGGTTGTCGGGTGGTGGCTGCCGCCCTCGGAGCGCAGGTCGATGTGGTGCAGATCGAGAAAGGTGGCGTTCCGGCAACCGGGAACGCGGCAGCGCTGATGATCGCGCCGCAATACAGCTCTGCGAACCGCCGGCGGGATGCTCTGCTTTGCGCGAGCGCCCACGTGTGCGCGTTGTCGATCGCCGTCGAGTATGGGAACGCCGCTCGATGCGTCGTTTGCCGGTTGGACATCGACACGTCCTAGATGCTGTCCGTCGCAGGTGGCCATGGCTACGATTTCGGGCTCACGCGCACGAGCTCGCCGTTTGCGATCACACGCCCAGAGGTCGATGGGAGTTGCTGGATGGCGCTTCGCGATGCGAGTATCGAGTTTCGTGCGCTCCGCGTGCTCGAAGCCGTCAAGCGAATTCGTTGATCTCGACCCGCGAGTTCGGGTGACCTTGTTGAACGCATCGCCCGTGGGCTCACTCGAGCCGGGAGGCAGTTCGGCCACCGGCCGCGACGTACGGCTCCGTCACACCCGTGCATACAGCACATCCCAGGCATAATGGCTTTGATGCGCATCACCGCGGCTACCGGGGAAAGGCGCATCCAGCACCTGGAGTCGCTCGATCTTCTCCACGTCGAGGAGCCGCCAGCCTCGGCCCTGTTGCGCTGAAGGGCTGCTCGCCGAGCGCAGCTGGTACACGAGGAGCCGGGGTCTTTCCTTCTGGACTCCATAATCATGCGGCTCCGCGACGCGCTGGGCCCCGGAATAGACGAATTCGATCAGGCGCTTGTTTGCGATCGCCGAGCGGAGCTGTTGGTCTAGCGAGGTGTCTCGCATGCGAGCGAGATAGCACGCCTGAGGGGCACCGCAGGCGCGGAGTGCCGAACGCGGGGACCGCATCCGGAAAAATCCGCTCTCACAACCGACAGAGCGGAATGCTTGCCGATTCATCGACGGGCCAGCGCACGTCGCTGTGGACGGATATGAAGCAAGATTCCCCACTGCAGTTGAGACCCATGACGCTGAGCGTGCCGCCAGTGGCGAGTGTGCCGTCGCCTCGCGAAAAGTAGGCGGCCGAGTAGTAGCCGAGGACCGGACTATTGCCGGGGTGCACGTCCCGGATACCGCTCTCGGTCGCGAATTGTTCGGCGGGGATCAAGAGGCTGGGGTCGAAGTTGGGATACAGCGCAGGATCGCTCGAAAGCTCGAGGGAAGTCGGCGTCGCCGACCCGCCGATGAAAGGCATGTCGATGCGCCCGTCCGATGTCCGAAGACGCGGGGTACCCCCGAAGCTGAACCCCCCTTCGATGCCAGCCGCGGGCCACGCCGGCAGTTGGCAAATGCTCGCGTCGGGGGCGCCGATGTCGAAGCTCAGCTCCACGGGTGCTTCCGCCATGCTGCCAGGAGCACAGTCGTGGCGAAGTCCCTGCGTGGGCGAATCGCCAATCTCGGTGTTCCAGGATTGTAGGGCCTGCGCCGCCGTCAGCCCGTCCAGCCACGGCAGGGGGGCGTTCGCCGTGCTGGGAAAACCATTCGTGCAGCCATCGTCCGGAAAGTCCGAACTGAGCGGCCAATAGCCCAGCTCGATATCTCGACGAGTCTCCACGGGGCTCACTTCGACAGAGATCTGCCCGCGTTTACCCTCGGGATGAAACTGGAGGTTCAGTGAGGCGCTGCCTCGGTATTCGAGCTCCGGATCGAGGTGCAGATCCAACGTGCCGAGCGCTCGAGCCAGATCGACGCTGGCCCTCGCGACCGCGGCGCCCAGACCGAGGCGGAAGTTGCCGCTCGCTGTGCCGGCGAGAGCGCCATCTGCGGTGGCGAACTCCACCGTGAGCGGGACGTGATACCAGTCCGGACAATCGAGGCCGGCTTCAGCACTCGGGTTCGTCGGCCGCCCCTTGTAGAACTGCGTGGGCTCGAGCGTGACGTTGCCCAGCACGCTCGTGATGGGCTCGTAGCCGCTCGGACGTGCCTCCCAGAAAGCGCCCGCGCTATCCGACTCCACCAGGCCTACGTAGGCCCAGTGCAAGCTGGCCTCGAACGGCCCCGCGTAGACGCCGCGCACCTCCTCGAGTCGAGCGTTCCAGGCTGGGTCGCCCGGCGCGGTCGCGGGATCTCCAGAGCAGGAGGACTCGCTACCGCTGAAGTCGCTCGTTTCCGTGCCAGCCACATCGCTGCGGCAACTCGGACAGATGCGCCCTGCCTCCGGGCCTCGCTCGGTTTCCCCGCCTGCGCCTGCCGCAGGCGTGCCCTCGTCGCCGCACGCCGACAGGATGGCGAGCATCCCTGGCACCCACGCAACTCGCGTCTTCATGAGCGATAGCCTGCCATCCGCTCCGCAACGCATCAATGCATGATTAGCCCTTTTTGGTGCCAACTTAGCCCATGGCAGTGCATAATATGCGTATGTGTCTCATAGTTATAGTTAGTTACGTATTTTTCCGGGGCACATGAAGCCCGCTGCAATGGACGCCGTGGCCGCGGATCTGGTGCGCGCGCTGCGCGGCGCGCGCTCGCAGTCGGAGTTCAGCCGTCGCCTCGGCTATCGCAGCAACATCGCGCACCGCTGGGAGTCGGGCAGATGTTGGCCGACGGCAGCGGACTTTCTGAGGGCCTGCCAGCAGTCTCGGCCGGCGCTCGCGCGTTGCTTCGAGCGCTTTTTCCAGCGAAAGCCCGAGTGGTTCGATGCGCGCGATCCGTTCTCCGTGCAGAACATCGCGGCATTTCTCCGCGACCTGCAGGGCAAGGCGCCGCTGGTCGAGCTCGCTCGCCGCTCCGGGCACAACCGCTACAGCGTCGGGCGCTGGTTGCGCGGCGATGCTCAGCCCAAGCTGCCCGAGTTTCTCGGGCTCATCGAGGCCGCCAGCCGTCGCCTGCTCGACTTCATCGCGACGCTGACCGACCCCTCGCGCATGGCCACGATCTCGGATCGTTGGCAGAAGCTCGAGCGAGCGCGCGCGGTGGCTTACGAACGCCCCTGGTCTCACGCCGTATTGCGAGCACTGGAGCTCGATGGTTACAAAAGCTGCAAGGGCCGCGGCGAGCGGTGGATCGCCGACCGGCTCGGTATCGAGGACGCCGAGGTCGAACAGGCGCTCGAGCTACTCGCCGCGACGGGGCAGGTGGTCAAGACGTCCGGAAAGTGGCGTCTCGACCAGCCGCTTTCGGTGGATACTAGCCGGGACGCCCGGCGTTCGCGCGAGCTCAAAGGGGCTTGGGCGAGTGTCGCCGTCGCGCGTTTACGCGCAGGCGCGCCGGGGAACTACGGTTTCAGCTTGTTCTCGGTGTCGCGCGCGGACCTGCGCCGCATGCGGGACGTGCACCTCGAGTACGTGCGCGCAATGCAGAGCCTGATTGCAGGATCCGCGCCGGGGCAGTGCGTCGGTTTGTATTGCGCGCAGATGCTCGATCTGAGCCGGGTCGACAACGCGCTCGAATCGCCACCGTCGGAATAGGTGCAACAGTCGCCCATCGCGTTATTTTTGTAGCCGCTGCGCCGTTTGTTATCCTGAAGCGTCACCCGCACATCTCGGGGGGCTGGGAGTTCGTTCGGTATGCATGGATCATCGGTGGT
>JAYWEH010000443.1:0-9066 GCA_043780025.1 Deltaproteobacteria bacterium | reverse complement strand
GCGTCCCTCGGTTGGGCCGACGGCCCGGAGGCGCCTGCCGATCAGCTCGGCTGACGCGGTCGTGGTGCTGTTTGCGCTCGGCGTGCTCGGCCTGAGCTTGTGGGCCATTCGCTGGCTCTCGCAATTCGGCGCGGCCTGAGCCTCAGATTGCCCGCCGCTGCCGAGCGGTAGTACGACCTCGCGTCCGTGTCCGAGGCAGCCCAGTTCGAGCCGTATCTCCCGGTGCAGAAGCTCGAATCAGGGCCGAGCACAGACATGTACCTGGCGCGGCACACGAGGCTGGAGCGGCAGGTGTGGATCAAGGCGCTCGGGCCGCACGTGCCCTTGTCGTCGCCCTTTGCGGCGCGCCTCGAGCGCGAAGGGCAGCTGCTCGCGCGCCTCGCCCACCCCAACGTCCTCAACATCCTCGACAGCGTGTGGCGACCTCCACACGCCTGGTTGGTGCTCGAAGCCGTCGATGGCTGGTCGCTCGCGCAGGTGTTCGAGCTTTCGCGACGGGCCCAGCGCACGGGGCGCGTGGAGGCGCGCGGCGCGGTCGCCCTGGTGCTGCAGGTCGCGCGCGCGCTCGCGCATGCGCACGAGGCCGGCATCGTGCACGGCGCGGTCCGGCCTTCCAACATCCTGATCTCCAAGACGGGCGCGGTGAAGCTCACCGGCTTCACGCTGGCTCCGCGAAAGTTGGGCTCCGCCGATCCAGTGAGCGCGCCGGGTGAACCCGCGGCGTTCGACGCGACCTATTTGAGCCCGGAGCAGGTGCTCGGCGAAGGCGTCGACGAACGCAGCGACCTGTTCTCGCTCGGCAGCGTCTTGTATGAGCTGCTCGCGGGGCACAAAGCCTTCGAAGGTTCGAGCGAAAGCTCGACCGCGCAGAACGTGCGTCACCAGGCGCCTGCCGCGTTTCGCGTGCGCTCTGACGTCTCGTCTGAGCTCGAGCGCATCGTGTTGCGCTGCCTCGAGAAGCAGCCGGAGCGGCGCTTCGACTCCGCGGGGCAGCTGACGCGCGCTCTCGAACATGCGCTCGGCGCTCGCGCCCTCGGCGAGCTCGGATCGCTCGTGGCGCGCGCCCTCGATCAAGCCGGCATCGCCGTGCCGAGCGCGGCGCCGGGCCCGTTCACTCGCTCCGACGAACTGCGCCGGCGTGAAGCCACCCGCGGGCTGGAGCGCACGCTCGTCGCGCTCTTGTCGCTGTGCGCCGCGTTGGCCCTCGGCGGCGCGGGTCTGCACACGTGGTTGGACGCGCAGCGGCTGGCGCCGGCGCCGAGCACGGGTGTATTGCCGCCCGGGCAGCGTGCTCGCCTGCTCGTCGTCGTGGAGCCGTGGGCTCACGTGTTCGTCGACGGCGAGCAGCTCGAGACGACCCCCTTTGCGACCCCGCTCGAGCTCGCACCGGGCGTGCGCCACCTGCGTCTGGAGCACCCGAACGCACCGGCCGAGCACCGGCGGCTCGAGCTCGCGCCCGGGCAGAAGCTGGTGCTCGGCGTGGTGATGCGCGTGCGCGGCGGCAGCATCGATGCGGGCGCACCCGCCCAGAACCCGCCCGACGCGGGGCCGCCTTCACCCTGAAGGCTTCACCGTGAGGAGTCAGCCCGAGCGACCGCACCCGAGAGGCGCGCTCAGCTCTTCCAGAACGCCCGCTCGTCGCGATGCAAGCGGCCGAGCCGGCGCTGCTCCTGCACGAACGCCGCGTAGGTTCCCGGCACGCGCGAGTCGCCTATAAATGCCTGCATCACATGGCCCGCGGCGACGGCGTCGTCACTCGCGCGGTGCGCTTGCCCGATCGCGATGCCCAGGCGCTCAGCCACCGCGGACAGTGAGCGGCTCTTCTCTCCCTGCTGCAGCTCGCGTGCCCAGATCAAAGGATCGATCCAGTCGACGCCTTTGCGCAGCGCCGGCGGCAAGCGTGCCGGCAGCACACCGGCGCGAGCAAACTCCGCGAGCAGGAACGCGCGGTCGAACTCGGCGTTGTACGCGAGAGGTATGCCTTGGTGCAGCGCCAACGAGATCTGCTCAGCCAGCCCGGCGAAGCTCGGCGCATCCCGCACGTCGTCGTCACTGATATGGTGCACCGCCTGCGCTTCCGCCGAAATCGGACAACCCGGATTCACGAGCCAAGCAAAGCGCTCTACCGCGCCCGCGCGGAACACCACGCACGCCACTTCCACGACGCGGTCGAGGTTCGGGTCGAGCCCCGTGGCCTCGACGTCGATGGCCACCAACGGCATGTCGCGGACCAGCGCATCCGCGGCAAATTCTTCCGCCGTGCCGCGGACCGCCGCTCGGATCAGGTGCGCGATGCCCGGATAGTGACGCCCGGTCGGGAAACAACCGCCCGCGTCGGCGCTCGCTCTCATGCGCTCAGTTCTTCTTCGCTTGCGGGGCGGCCGCGCTGTTCAGCGCGATTTCGAGCTCGATCCAGGGCACCAGATCCTGGCGAATGTCGAAGTGGTCGAGCCCGAAATGGCGGCCGTTGATGTAAATCATCGGCGTGCCCTCGAGGCCCAACTCGTCCGCTTGTTTGCGGTCCCGGGCCACGCTGTCGGCCGTGGCCTCGCTCGCTCGATCGGCGTCGAAGCCTTTCATGTCTAGCCCCGCGTCCCGGGCCAGCTTTTGCAGCTTCGTCTCGTCCAGCCCTTCCTTTTGACCTTCGAACAGCGCCTGCGACAAGGCCCAGAACTTACCTTGCCGGTGCGCCGCCACGGCGGCTCGAGCCGCGCCCTCGGCGTGTTCGTGCGCGCTCAACGGGTAATGTTTGAACACCAGCTGCACCTGCTCGGGGTAACGCTCGGCCACCTCTTTGAGCACGGGAGCCACGGCGGCGCAGAACGGGCACTCGTAGTCCGCCCATTCCACCAGCGTGACGACGGGGCTCGAAGCCCCTTTGACGGGTGAGCCCGACAGATCGATCGATTTGACGGCTTCCGGCGAGAAGCGCGTCTTGAAAGCCTGCTCGGCCTGGCCGCGGCTGTCACCCCGGCGCACGCGCTCCACCAGGAACTTCGCCGCCGGCAGACAGGTGGCGCACGCACGCGACTCGGTCACGCATTGCGCGACGTTGACCGGCGTGTCGGCGCAGGGAGCCAGGAACTCCGACACGTATTCACGCCATTTCCCCTGCTCGCGCGTGGTGAGCGTAGACGTGTCGACGCCCGGCAGCGTGGCCGGGCCCGAGCTCTCCTCGACGGGAGGCGGCTCCTTGGGCGAGTCCGCGGGCGACCGGCAACCCAACGCGCCGAGCGAGAGCAACCCAGCCCCAATCCACGTCCTCGATCGACCCAAAGCCATGGCGGCTAGCGTAATACGTCGCAACGAAGAGAAAAGTGTAATCATTGCCCCGGACCGGAGCGGCCCGAGCCCCACCCGGCGCCCCGCTCCGCGGCGGCGAAATTCCCGCGGCTCCGGTGGATTCAGGTTACTAGTACGCCCGAGCCAGCATGCCGGCCGACGACGACTTCCTGGATTCAGAGATCCCGATCGAGGTTGAGCCAAGGGTGCGCCACGTGCTCGCCGTCGCGGGCAGCCGAGGCGGCGTCGGCAGCAGCCTCGTCGCCGTGAACCTGGCGGTCTACCTGGCGCAGCTCGGCCGAACCGTCGCCCTCATCGATGCGGATCCTTCGGGAGCGTTTTTGCATTCGATGCTCGGCGTCTCGCCGGAGCATTGCCGGCTGAGCGCCGAGGAAGGCGCCGGCGACGTGCTCAGGCCCGTGCCCACGCAGGTCCCCGGCTTGTTTCTCGAGCCGCAGCGCTACAGCCCGGGGCTCACGCAACCGGTGCGCCCCGGGCGCAAGCCGCGCTGGGCCCACGATCTGCGCAAGCTCGACGTCGACCACGTACTGCTCGACCTCGGCGTGGGCACGCACCCCGCCAACCTCGAGCTGTTCTTACGAGCCGACCTCGGCTTGGTGGTGACGACGCCCGAGCCGCCCAGCGTGGAGGGCACCTATCGCTTCGTGCGAGCGCTGTTTCAGCGCCGGCTGCGTAGCAAGCTCGCACGCGATCGCTTCAATCTGCGCACCGTCGAGCGCGCGCAGGCCAATCTGCCCCCGCTGCCCGATCCCCTGCAGGTCGTGCAGGCTCTGGCCAGCTACGACGGCGCGCTCGGGGAAATGGCGGCGGCCGAGCTCGCGCGCATGCGGCCACGTCTGGTCGTCAACGGCGTGCGAGTCAAAGCACACAACGAGCTCGGGCCCGCCATGAGCGACCTGTGCCGGCGCCACCTCGGCGTCGCGCTCGACTACGTCGGCCACGTCGAACAAGACGACGCGGTCTGGCTCAGCATCGCCCGGCAGCGCCCGCTCCTGATCGACAGCCCCGCCACCAAGAGCGCGCGCAACCTGGAACGGATCGCACGTCGCGTGTTGGCCCTCGCCGGCGCCCGCGAAGCCGAAAACCTGGTCTCTGTACGGGGGCCCAACGCGGCGCAGGCGACGCTGTACGATATCTTGTGGACGCACCCCGCAGCGGGCGACGACGAGCTGCGCAAGGCCTACAAGCGCCAGCGTGAAATCTTCCAGGGCGGCAGCTTGCCCCTGTTCTCGCTGCTGCCCGAACACGCCCTGGCGGTCGAGAGAGCGCGCATCGAGGAAGCGCACGATACCTTGCTCGATCCGCTCAAGCGCCGTGCCTATGACCTCTCGACGTTTCCGGAACGCCAGCGCGAGCTGGCGGCGCCTGGCCCATCGGAAAACGCCGCCCTCGCCGCCGAGCGCGCGCTCCTGCGCGAGGAGCTCGCCCACGAAATCGGGCCGAACACGCCCTTCAGCGGCAGCCTGCTGCGCAAGGTGCGCGAATCGCAGGGCGTAGAGCTCAGCGCGATCTCTCGCCACACCAAGATCAGCCCGGTGCAGCTGAACGCCATCGAAGAAGAGTTGTTCGCCCAGCTGCCAGCGCTCGTCTATTTGCGCGGCTTCGTCCAGGAAGTCGCCAAGTATCTGAAACTCGATCCCACGCAGGTGGCGCGAAGCTACCTGCGCCGCTACGGCCAGTGGCGCACCGAATCGAGCCAGGACTCGGTGTGAACGTCGAGCGTCGCTTCGGGGCGCGGGACGCGCTGTTTGCTCTCGGAATCTTTGTCGCGGCGCTCGCCTTGCGAGCGTTCGTGGTCGAAACGCTCGGCGCCGAGCCCACCTGGGACGGGCAGTTCTACCACCGCGGCGCAGAGAGCATCGCGCAAGGCTTCGGCTACTCGGAGCCCGGTGTGCTCGACGGCAAACCCGTACGCTTTCCATGGTCGCACTATCCTGTGGGCTACAGCGCGGCGCTGGGCGCCGTGTATTCCTGGTTCGGAGCGAGCGCGCGCGTCGCGCTGCTGTTCAACGCCGTGGTCGGCGCGCTCACCGCGGCGCTGACCTTCGCCTTTGCCTTCGATCTGCTGGGGCGCAACCGGGCGCGCGCTGCCGGCGTCCTCGTCGCGCTGCATCCGGGCCTCGTGCTGTATTGCGCGCTGGTGATGACGGAGCCACTCGCGGGCTTCCTGGTGCTGCTCACCGGGTACGTGGCGCGCCGCTTTGGGCGCCACCCCGTATCCATCGTACTGTGCGCCATATTGCTCGCGGCAAGTTCGTTTGTGCGGCCTCAGTCGTTACTCGCGGCGCCACTACTCGTCTTGCTCTTTCCGGGCGCCTGGAAAGAGCGCCTCGCCCAGGTCGTCGCCACCGTCGCGCTCAGCCTGGCCTTGGTTGCTCCCTGGAGCGTGCGAAATTGCCGCGTGCTCGACGGCTGCGCGTTCGTATCGACCAACGGCGGCTGGAACCTCGCGATCAGCGCCCTCAGCGACACAGGCCGCTTCCGGGCCCTCACTCCGGAAGACGGCTGCGCGGGCATCAACGGCTCAGTGGCGCAGGACCGTTGCTGGGCCCAAGTCGGCTGGACCGAGATTCTTCGCGACCCCACGCGCTGGCTCGCCCGCATCCCCGATAAGCTGCGCCACACCTACAATCACGAATCGTTCGCGGTGGCCTACCTCGCTGAAGCGGAGCCGAGCGCCTGGGAACGCGATCACGCCTGGCGCGTCATGAACATCATGACCGCCTTTCATCACGCCCTGATGCTGGCCGCAGCGCTCGGCCTCGTCGCGCGCTTCTCGTTCCGGCGCTGGCGCGACGCCTGGGGCCCGATCGCCATCCTGCTCGCGCTTGGCCTTTTCACGGCCTACGCCCTGTCATTGCCCGAGCGGCCCTTGTTCTGGATCGGCACCCTGATCCCGCTGCTCGCGCTCTTTCGTTTGCCCGGCTCCCCTGCACTCGGCGCGGGCCTCACCTACCTGCTCGGCTTGCTCTCCGTGACCACGCTCACGCACATGATCTTCTTCGGCGACGACCGCTATCATCTCACCATCAGCCCCGTGCTCTGCGTGCTGGCCGCCGCGGCCTTTCGCCGCGCCGCCCTATCCCGCCACCCCGAACCGGAGGCCACCGCCCTCGCCCGAGCCGCCTCCGAAGCCACGGCTGAATGACGCTGGCTGCACGCCATACAGCCGAACCCGCCCACGGCGGCTGAGCGAAAGCTCCGCCGCCCGTCTAAGGTCGAGCTCGTTCGCGCAGGGCACTCGCCGTACGGCTCTGGAAGCGGGGCTTTGGCGTCAGCAGCAGCTTTTCGAAATGGGCGTGAAGGACGTCGAGATAACGAGCGAAGCTATCGCTGCCGAGCGTCGACTCGACCCGCGCCAGGAACTCGGTGAACTCCCTCGTGCGGTCTGCTTCGAGCTCCGCCTCGTCGTGCGCGCCCGTCTGGGTGTGTAAGGCAAGGAAGCCTGTAGCGAGCTCCCCCTGAAGGCCCAGCCGCTCGACGGCGAGCCGGCCCACCGCGGCCAGCTGATACTTGACGAGCCCTCGACTGGCGAGGTGGTGCAGGTCGGGTCTCGGGGGTGAAGGAAACTCGAACAAGACGGCCGGTTCTGGTGCGGCGGTGGGCTCGACGCGCTTGACGATCGCCTGGGCGGCACCAAGATCGATGGGCTCTTGTCCGACCTCACCGATGGCCAGCTGCGCCATCAACTGTTCGGCCGCCGCCGGGCCTCGCCCCGAGCTCCACTGCTCGACCTCGCTGCAACAATACTCCTTTTGCAGCTCGGCGAAACGAGCCGGGTTACTCAGGACTTCGAGCGCGAGCTGTCGCATGTTATTCGCGACCGAGACACGCGAGGCGGGGTCCACGTCAGGCCGGACCGCTTCGTAGCGCTGCTGGACCGAGCGCATTGCGAAATGCTGCCGCGGCCGACTCGGTGTGCGTTTGATGATTTCGATCCCAAAGGGGCTGTCGAGCGGCGCCGCGACTTCACCCACCTCGAGCTCTTGGAGGATCTCGACCTCACGCGGGAAAGGTGTGCGCTCGTGACTCGACCACTCCCCAAAGTCACCCCCCAACAGGGCCTCTCGGTGGTCCGAATACTGTTTGACCAGGTCTTCGAAGCGGGAGCCTGAGCGAGCTCGTTGGTAGATGGAGGTGGCCAGAGACATTGCGTCAGCGCGGGTTCTCGCGGGGATGTCATGGCGAGCCAGATAGGTCGCGAGCCAGGGTGCGTCGTCGTGCGCGATGACGATACGACTGCCACTCACTTTCTGTTCGGGCGGCGGTGCGCTCCGCAAGAAGACGTGAAATCCGTAACGTGTCTCCACCGCACGCGACGGTGTTCCAGGCGGCAGCGCCGCCAGGGCGTCCAATACGGGCTCGTGCTGGAGATACAGGTCGGCCGCGGTAGTGCCGCCGAGGGACCCACCACGTTCAGCCGTGGCAATGTCTTCTGATAGCTGGCGCGCCACCGTGGCGAAGCTTTGCGGTTCTGTGCTCACTCTGGCCGCGATCTCGCTCGCGACGCGAAATGCCTCCGCGCGGCTGCGCGCGGGCGGAGCTGGAGCCACAGTCCAATCACCCAGGTCGAAACTGATAGACGACTTAGGCACTTGATCGTGACGGATCAGGATGTGGGATACCCACAACATCACGCGCGATAGGTCGTCGCTCGGCGCCAGCCGCCAGCGCGCCGGAGGGTACGGTTTGGCGAGCTCGTCCGGTTCGGCCTGGGAGGCCTTGGCCTCGCCCTCTGTGGCGGCCGGCGGGGACGGCTGCGTGCTGCAAGCGACAGCGCCAAGGAAGACCGTTGCGATGAGCTCGTAGTGCCGAAAGCCTCTGCGTCGTGACATCGAATCAGCCATTTGCGTTTCGAAATAACTTGCGTAACATTCATAGTCCCTAGGGCCGGCGGCGCACCTCTCGGTGCGCCGCCAGCCCGCCTAAGCTCTAGCTGCTTCCGTTCACAGGTTGTGATCGACGATGATCAGCTTGAACGCCACGCCGGCGCAGCCGCTGGTGTCGAGCACCGAACCCGCGCCCGTGCTGGTGTCCGTGGCGCGACAGCCGTTCAAGAGTTGGCGCGCGGAGTTGAAGCCGAAGGTCTCGGCTGTATCGCCTGAAATCAAGCGTGCTCGCACGCCACCGGCCGTACCGAGCGACTCCATTTCGCCAACCTCGTTGTTTTCACCGGCGCACCCAACCGTGATGATGGATCCGACCGAGAGCAGATCCGTGCTGCCGTTCGGCGCGGGCAGCGCGGGCGTGGAGCAATTGATGGCCGAAGCGGACGAGCTCAGACCGGCCACCACACCCATGCAGCTCAAACCCAGCACTGCCATGACGATTTTCTTGTTGATCATGATGTTTCTCCTCATTGATGTGCAAACATCGAGTCTTCTCGATGCAGTTGCTCCTTTGCCCAGGCGGGCAACGCGTCCCGCTCGCTGGGGCTCACCGCGAGCGCGATCTCGAGCGTCGCGCCCGGTTCGAGCAAGACGGCTTGGGCGGCAAAGCCCGACGCGGCGACGGCCACCAGCTCGTACGAGCCAGCTGGAACGTGGCCCAGCTCCCAGCGGCCCATGCCCGCGGTGCGGTGGACCTCCCGAGCCCCCACACGCCGATACAGCAGCGTGAAGGCTTCAGCCAGACCTGTTTCAGATGTCAACGTACCGCGCAGCGTCCCCGCGGAGGTGACACGCAGCGCAGCATCCAGCACTCCAGTTTGAACGGCACGGAGCCGCGCGCGCCCGGTCGCCGCATCCGCGCGCAACGAGTACT
>JAYWEH010000442.1:0-9068 GCA_043780025.1 Deltaproteobacteria bacterium | reverse complement strand
ATTTGCAGCGCCGGTGCAGCCGGTCCACGTGGTGGCGCAGAAATATGAAGCCGTCGAAGACGCGGCCGCGCCGGCTCGAGCGCAGCGTCCGGCGCTGCCGCCCGAAGTGGAGCCAGAGACTGTCGCGCTCGCCAGCGACGCGCTGGATGCCACGAACGCGCTCGGCGCCGTGGCGGCGCCGTTCGTCATCGACGCGCTCGTGGACGTGGCCGCTGCCGGGCCCGCGGTCGCCACCGCGCGCGGCGTGGTGCTCATGGATCGCGAAAATCGCTTGAGTGTGGCTCGGCTCGCGGAGCCGCCCGTCAACGGCGCTCGCCCGCGCACGACGCCGCTCGCCGAGTTGCCGCAAGGGGCGGGTCCGTTTCAGCTCGCCCGCGGCCCCGTGGAGCGCGGTGGGGTCGCCTACTGGGTCTCGCGCGGGCAGTTGCTGGGAGAACCCATCGGCTCAGCGCTGCTCGGCGCGCCGGCACAGGTGCTCAGCCGCGACGCGCGGGTGGGCACGCGCGCGGCTGTCCCGGTGGGCGCTCGGGAGTGGACGGAGCAGCTGCCACGCGTGGTGGCTTACATTGCCAGGCCGAAGGGGCCCGATGATCCAGCGCGCGCGAAGTTGTGGGTCGAGGGGCGCGCGGAGCCGCTGAACCTCAACGACGAGCTCTCGTCGGCGCACAGCGTCGCCCTGGCCGCCACGAAGGATGGCCTCGTGGTGCTCTTTCTCGAAGCGCGCACCGGCATGTCTTCCATTCACCAGCGCACGATTCGATTTCCGACCCCCAGCGAGCCGAGCCTCGGCCCTGATCGGATCATCTGGGTAGGTGGACCAAGCCGGCCCTCCACCGAGATCGTGGCGCAAGGCGCGGACGCCAGCCATGTAACGGCGCTCTTGGCCCTAGAGCGCGATGCCACCCACTTCGGCCTGCTCCAGCTCGACGCGCCCCTGCTCGAGTCCGAGCCTCTCGAGCTCCGCTGGCTCTTGTACGCAAATGGCATCGAGCCTTCGCCCTTTGCGGCGCTGCGCCTGTGCGGCCGAGACGTCATCGCGCTCGGGCGCCCGAGCTCGGCAATTCCGTCCGCGCTCCAGGAGCTGGCCTTGGTCGATCTCTCTGGCAAGCAACCCGAAGTCGTCGCCATCGTCGCTCGCTCCAAAGCCTTCTTCGAAATCTCTCTCGCGAGCGCCGGCCGCGGCGCACTGCTCGTCTACGTTGCCGACCACCGCACCTGGGCTCGCACGCTGCACTGCACCGCGGGGTGATGCGCCCGCCACCGCGCGCTCGTCCGCGCGCGGAGCCTACTGCTCGAGAGCTCGGAGCAACAGGTAGCCCAGGATCAGGCACAAACCCGCGTAGAATAGCCAGGGCCGTCCGTGCGCGGGGCGAGCGCTCACGGGCTGGCTGCGTGGCCTCGCGGGGGCGCTGCGTGGAGCAATAGGGCCGCGCAATAGCGGCTTGCGCCCGCTCGAGCCCGGCCCTCGCTCTGCCGACTGCTTCGCGGTCCGTGGCCGAGGCGTCTCGAGCGCCCGTCCCGGTGCTGCGTTCCGGCGCGTCCCGGTGCCGGACCCCGCGTCGCCGGCTGCGGGACGGCCGCTGCGCATCGTCTCCGTCTCCACCTCCCCGCGCGGCCCAGGCTCACGGCGCGCTGGCTTGGACGAGGGCGTCTGTCCACTGGTGCTCGTCAGTCCTGCCGTGTAGGCGGCCAGCGTGGCCTCCAGCTCCGCGTTGGGCCGCGGCGCGATGGGCGTGAGCGTGCCGGCGCAAGAAGAGGTGGGATCGGTGGCACGAGCCCGTGCAATCTCGATCAGCTCCCGAGGCACCTCGAACAGCTTCGTCTCTCCGCCGGCGTCCCCCGGCTGGGGAGAGGCCAGCGAGGCGAAGGGATTGCTCACCTCCACGGCCTCGCCGGACGGTTGAGCCGCTACCTCCGAGCCCAGCGCTTCCGCGGGCGGGCGCGGCGCGGCCGTCGAGGTCGGCGGGGTGCGCGGTGTCTTGGTCATGGCGCTTCGTGCGGCGTAGGCGTGGCCTCGTTCAGTCATGGCCGGGGTCCTCGCTCGCGGACCGATACCGCTAGGAGAAGTGCGAGAGGGGCTACGCCGCGCCTGCCTCGATTCGCTAACGATGACTGAAGTGTAGCCACGCGCAACTTGCGCTCGGGGTAACGTCTGTTCAATTGCAGCTCACCGGTAAGGCCGGGTTTTCAAGAGCCTCGCTGAGGCGGCGCTCGGAACGGGACCGTGTCGGAACGGGCCGGTATCTGGCTCGGGCGCCGCGTGGAGCGCGGCGCTTTGGGTAGTGTCACCTCCAGGCGTGTGCCGCGGCCCACTCGGCTGTGGATCACGATGTCGCCGCCGAGCCGCTTGGTCTCGGCCGCTACGCTCGATAGGCCATAGCCGCGGCCCGAGATGTCCGTCACCGCCGTCGCGGTCGAGACGCGCTCGCGCAGCACCAGCTTGAGCACGTCGGTGTGGGGGATCATGCGTGCGTTGGCCTCCGAGACCACGCCGCGCAGCACGGCGGCGCGCAGCACCGCCTCGCGGTCCATCCCCCGGCCGTCGTCTTGCACGGCCAGCACCAGGCTGGCCTCGGTCTCGATGATCTCCAGGCTCAGCCGGCCTAAGTCCGGCTTCGTGCCGCGTGCTTCGGGGGTCTCCAGGCCGTGGTCGATGGCGTTGCGCAGCATCTGCGGCAGCGTCTGCACCAGCGCCGCGAAGCGTGCCCGGTCCACGCGGATGTCGCCGCCCACGAGCTCGAACGAGACCTTCTTGCCGAAGCGCTCGCCCAGCCGTGCCACCAGCCCCTCCACGGGGCCGAGCAGCTCCCGAACCGGGATGGTCTCCACGTCGTTCAGCAGCTTTTCGATGCCATCCTCGCTGGCGTGGGCCTTCAAGACTGCCCGGAGCTGCTCCAGCTGCTCCGGTGTCAGACTGAGCGCCGCCGGCGAGCGCCGCTCGAAGCTCACGCCCAGGGCCGCCGCGTGGCTCTTCACGAACTCGCGCAGCGCCTCGCTGATGGCGGCCACGTCGGCCTCCTCGATCTGCGCCTGATCCTCGATCTCGTCGATCATGCGCGCCAGGGCGGAGAGCCCGAACACCGCGGCGTTGCCCTTGATGCCGTGCACGACCCGCCGCACGAATCCGGCGTCCATGGCCGCCCGCTTGCGTGCTAGGCGCAGCTGTTCCCGGGCCTGCTCGAGGAACGCTTCGAACGCTGGCCGCTGGCGGGCGATGGCCACGAGGGCGCGGGCCGTCTCCGCCTCGCGTGCCGCGTGCTCCAGGTCGGTCACGTCACTGATCGTGAGCAGCAGCTCGCTGGGCCGTCCCACGCCGTCCGGTAGCCGCGGCTCGATGCGTAGGGCGCGGCCGCTGACCGAGTGGAAACGCTGAGGGGTTCGCTCCAGCGCCACCTGCATCGGCACCATGCCGACGAACAGCTCGCGGACGCGCTCCTCATACTCTCGGCGCAGCTGCGGGCCGAGGCGTAGGATCTCACCCAGGTGACGCCCCACCAGCGTGTCGGAGTCGAGCAGCTGATGACACGCACGCGAGCAGCCGGGGAGCACGGTCAGGTTGCGATCGATGCTGAGCAGCCCAAACGTGACGTTCTGCAGCAGGCCCTCCAGGTATTCGGTGCGCGCCGCCAGCTCGTGGTCGCGCTGCTCGAGTTCGTGCTGCAGCACGCGCTCGCGCGCATTCTGCTCCTCGATGTGCTCCTCGAGCTCGCGCGGGGACACATTGAGTCGGGCCAGCGTGCTCTGCAGCTCCAGCTGCACGGTCCGGTCGTCCCTGCGCTCGAAGCGGGTGAGCTCCTTCATCACGTCGTGCGCGGGCGCAGCACCCAGCGCGCCGGCCAGCAGCCGCTCCACCTCGCACAAGAGCTCTGCGCACTCCGCCATCGTCAGTTGGTCCTGCTCGAGCGCGCCCACATGCTGCAGCGCGCGCTCGATCAGGCGCTCCGTCTCCAGCGGCGAGAAGTAAGGGGAAATCAGTGGCCGCACCGTCTCCACCTGTTCGGCCGCGCTGACGTGGCGGCTGGTGGCGTCCAGGTGCGCCAGTTGCTTGCGTGGGTCACCCAGGAAGCCGTCCGTGAGCAAGCTCTCGTCCCTGTGGGTGCGGAACACCGCGGAGCCGCCGACGATGCCCATCAGTGTCGCGAAGGTGCTCCACATCACACCGTGTGCCAACGCCGGCAGGCCCGTCCAGCCCAGCAGCGCCTCCGGACGGAGCAGGCTCCAGCCGAAGGGGCCATCGCTGAGCAGGCTCTTGGCAACCCAGCCCGCCTTCACGAAGGTGGGCAGCATCAGCGTGTAGAACCAGACGGCCCCGCCGGCACACAGCCCGATCAGCGCACCTGCTCGGTTTGCATCGCGCCAGTACAGCCCCAGCAGCACGACCGGGGCTAGCACGAAGGCGGCCGCGAACGAGATGAGGCCGATCGCAACCAGGGGGTACGAGGCGCCGATCTTCACCGCGAACAGGTAGCCCCCCAGGATGAAGAAGGCCGCCGCCGCCCAGCGCATGAACAGCACGTAGCGCCGCAGCATCTGCAGGCTCTCGACGCGCTGCACGATGGGCAACAGCAGGTGATTGGAGATCATCGTCGCCATCGTCATCGACTCGATCATGACCATGCCGATGGCGGCCGAGAAGCCACCCAGGAACACCGCCAGGCTCAGGCCGGATTGCCCCGCCTGCAGCGGCAGGGCCAGCACGTAGAAGTCAGCGGAGGTGCCGCTATTGGCCATCAACTGGCCGCCGAGCGCGATCGGCATCACGAACAGGTTGATCAGCACCAGGTACAGCGGCGTCGCCCACTGCGCGGTACGCACGTCTTCTGGACGGTGGTTCTCGACGATTCCCACGTGAAACTGCCGGGGCAGAAAGGCGAAGGCCGCCATCGAGAGCAGCAGCACGGTGACATAGGTGAGCGTGTCGTTCGGGGAAGACTGGCCCATCAGCGGTAGCGCACCCGGCTCCAGCCGGGCCAGCGCGGCATCAAAGCCCTCATAGCCGTGGAACGCAGTGCCGACCACGAAGGCGCCCGCGGCCACGAACGCAATCAGCTTGACGAAGGCCTCGGCCGCGATCGACGCGACCATGCCGGGATGCCGTTCGGTCGGATCGAGGTGCCGGATGCCGAATACGATCGTGAACACGATCATCAGACACACCGAGACCGGCCCGAAGGAGTGCGCCAGCATGGAGTGCTCGCCGCTGCCGCCCGCGACGAGCATCGTGAACGTCTGGTTCGCTGCCTTGAGCTGCAGCGCGATGTAGGGGATGATGCCCACAGTCAGGATGCCGGTCACCGCCGCCGCCACAGCCTTGGATTTGGCGAAGCGGGCAGAAATAAAATCCGCGATGCTGGTTATGCGATGCGTATGTTTCAGCGATGCAATTCGACGAAACAGTGATCCGCCGACCAATAGCGCCAGTGTCGGGCCCAGGTACACCGGCAGGTAGCCCATCCCACCCGTCGCGGCCTTCCCGACGCTGCCGTAGTACGTCCAGGTCGTGCAATACACGGTCAACCCCAGAGCGTACGTGAAGGGATGATTGGCGAGAAGGCGCCCACGCTCGGAGCGCTCGGCGAGCCGGGCCATGAAGAACAGTAGCCCGATGTACAGGAACATCGCTGCGAGGAGCGTTAGCGGAGAGAACATCTCAGAGGGACTCCCGGGTGACGTCGTCGCTGCTGGCGTCAGGCTGATTTTCTCCGTGATTCAGCGTCTCCGCCGCGTCGGTGGGAGTGGCTCTGCTGATCGCGAACAGAGCCAGGAGTGAAATCATCCAGCTCCCGTACAGGAAGTGGAACGTCTGTCCGGGTCGCGTCATCGCCAGGATGGGCCAAATGAACGCCACCGCGAACGCGAGTGCCAGAAGGAGGTGGAGCGCTGGGCGCCCAAGTATTGTGCTGAGAGGATGACGCTGCATGGGAGACCTTTGGGGAGCGCGGGTTGCTCCGGACTGAGCCAAACCGCGTTCCGGGCCGATGCGTGCGAACGCAGCGGATTGGCTCGTGAGCTTTTGGCCGGGCCCGTATCGCCTTCGAACGCAAGGGAAAGGGCATTCTGATGGACGGCCGCGGGCGCGAGGGCCTTTAACGCGTTATAGTCAACGAGGCTCGCAGCACGCGAGCCATTCGGCATGACGGGTATTGTGTCGGTGTTGCACACGAGATTCGCGCGGTTGACGTCAGGTCGCTACAGCCTGCATTCAGTGCGTCGATCCATTGAGGGGTTCAAGTGGCTATGACGTCTCGAGACGGCAAGAAAACACGCAAGGACGACGGGAGCTCCTCTCACGGCGACCAGCGCACCAGTGGCGCCAGTTACCGCGAGCTCCTGCCCATCGGCAGCGGCGGATCCGCCAAGATCTCGATCGCAATCGCGGAAGGAGTGGCCGGGTTCAGCAAGCTCGTGGTCCTCAAGCAGATCCGAGAAGAGCTGGCCGCCAACGCTGCCGCCACCAAGATGTTCCTGGACGAGGCCAGGCTCTCGGCACGTATGAACCACCCGAACGTGGTGCAGGTCTACGAGGTGTACCTCCGGCAAGACGTGCCCGTGATCGTGATGGAGTTCCTCGATGGGCAGCCTCTGAGCACCATTCTGGCGCGCGCGCACGGCAGCAAGAACCTCACCCTGGACGTGGCCGCCTCGATCTTGAGCAAGGTGCTCGCGGGGCTGCACTACGCGCACACGCTGGCAGACTTTTCCGGAGAGCCGTTGGGTCTCATCCACCGTGACGTCTCGCCTCACAACGTGATGGTCACGTACGACGGGCAGGTGAAGCTCGTCGATTTTGGTATCGCCAAGCTCGCCCGCTCCGAGCATCAAACCCGCACCGGCGTGGTCAAGGGCAAGCTGACGTACATGGCGCCCGAGCAGTTCACGGGCAAGGCGGATTGTCGCGCGGATATCTTCAGCATCGGCGTGATGCTGTGGGAGATCGCGACGCACCAGCGCTACTGGGGTAGTCTGCCGGAGCCCGCGCTGATCGGGCGGCTGATCGCCGGGGACTTGCCGCACCTGCGCAAGCCCGCGGGGATCGACGAGGAGCTTTATCGGATCTGCTGTCGCGCGCTGGCCTTCTCGCGCGATGATCGCTACGAGAACGCCGCGCTCATGCAGGAGGAGCTGGAGCGCTACCTCGCCCGGCGCGGGGCGCTGGTCACCCAGCTCGGCGTCGGACAGCTCGTCGCCGAGGCGTGCGGTGAGGCACGCCGCAAGGTGCAGGCGGCGATCCGGGATCAGCTGTCGCAGCAGGGGATCTCTCTGAGCACCCACCTGGAGGCAGCGAGCGATCGCGCGCGCGAGCGAGAGGCGGTCAGCGGTGAGCACCTGCGGCCGCGGCCCGGCAGCGGAAAGGCGCCCATCGGCTTCGCCGGTGAGCAGGCGCCCGGCGGCATCGTCTTCACGGGCGCCGCGCCCACGATGGTGGCGAACACCGGCAGGACGACGGCGGAGACGCCCACGGGCGGACTGCAGAAGCAGAAGAAGCTTGCTACCGAGCACACGCCCACGGGCAAAGGCGCGCGCGCGCGCAGCGATCAGGGGCTGCCCAACTCCAGTGGCCGCGCGCAGGGCAGCGTGCAGGCCGAGGATGCGCCCTTACGCCTGGGCGGTGGTGTGGCCCCCACCGCGCGCTTGGGGATGGCGCTGGCCGGCTTCGGCACCCTCGCCGTGTTGATCCTCGCGCTCGGCCTGGCGACACCGGAGGATCCCGCAGCCGCAACACCGGCCCCGGCCCCAAGCGCGCAGCCGAACGCTCCACGCCGCCCCGCCCACATCAAGCTCAGGGCCAGCGCAGAGCCTGCGAGCGCCAGCTGGTACTGGGATGATCAGAAGCTCGACTCCAACCCCATCGAGCTCTTGCTGCCCAGCGACGGCGCGCGGCACACGCTGCGCGCAGAGGCCCCGGGCCACAAACCCTTGATCAAGTCGGTGCGTCTGGAGGCCGATATCGACATGACCGTGGTGCTCACGCCCGAGTGAGCTGGCGACGGGCGCGTCGAGCAGATCGTCTCCGGCCTGCCCCAGTCGGGGCACTCGAAATTCCCATCGCTTCATTGGAACCGGCGTACTAGTGTCCGCGCCCGCGGCGCTTCGCCGTGTATGGCTCAGACGGCGACATGAACGACAAGCGACAGAAGAGCGGCAAGCGCGCGCGAAAGTACAAGTACACGGCGGCGACAGCGGACAAACATGAGCTCTATCAACTGAGCGTTCAGGATCCAGAGATCGAAATCGCGTTCGTGAATCGGGTCTACAAGAAGGCCTTCGGCCGTTCACCGGTGAGCCTGCGCGAGGACTTCTGCGGTACGGCATTATTTTGCGCCGAGTGGGTCAAGAGCGACGCGGGGCGTACCGCCATCGGCATCGATCTAGATCGGCCCACATTGGATTGGGGCATAGCGCACAACCTCGCGGCGATTGGTGAGCCAGGGCAGCGCGTGACGCTGTTGCAGCAAAATGTGCTGGACCGAGTGCCGGTGCGCTCGGACGTCACGATCGGCCTCAACTTCAGTTACTGGGTGTTCATGACGCGGGACGACATGCGCGCCTACTTCAAGGGCGTGCATGCCTCGCTCGAGAAGCAGGGGTTGTTCTTCCTGGACGCGTACGGCGGTCCGTACTCGATGGAGGCGATGGCGCCGGACGACATCGAGCGCACACCGGTCAAAGGCGGATTCACCTACGTGTGGGATCAGCATGCCTTCAATGCGATCGATCACCAGGTGACCAACCACATCCATTTCGAGTTCAAGGACGGCAGCAAGCTCGAGCGGGCATTCACCTACCAGTGGCGCTTCTGGACCTTGCCGGAGTTGCGCGAGCTCCTCGTCGAAGCCGGGTTCTCCAAGACGCACGTGTATTGGGAAGACGAAGACGAGGATGGCGATGGGACTGGCGTCTATCGCGCGCGCAAGCGCGCTCCCAATTCTGGCGCCTGGGTGGCCTACGTGATCGCGGAAAAATAGCCTGTTTGGGGCCGGTCACCCCGCGAGGTGGGTTGGGCGTGGGACACTTTTCTTCGGCCCGGAGGGTCCGTTCTTGCCTGAGTGGGCTCCGAGTGGCTAGCT
>JAYWEH010000441.1:0-9077 GCA_043780025.1 Deltaproteobacteria bacterium | reverse complement strand
TGCGGGGTGCCTTCCAGGGGCTGTTCGTGGTCGGTCCCGATGGCATCGGCGGGCATTATCTCTTCGGCGGAGAGCAGCTGCCCATCGACGAGCTGGAGGGGGCACTCGAGCTCGGCGTCGATCCCGAGCTCGAGGTGGACTCGCAGACCCTGACCCTGACTGTCGCTTTTGGTGAACAGGGCGCTTTTGGCGAGCAGGGCGTGGCGGGTTCGCTCACGCCCACGGTCGTGTTGCCGGGCCCCTATGATATCTGGGGCGGCAGGCCGAGCTGGACGCCCGTGACAGGCGTATTCCCGGCGCCGGACGAGGGCTGCAATGCCGGGTCGGTCGTGTCGCTCGATGAGATCGTGGACGCGCTTGGGGATACACCACGCGCGGCTTATGAGCGGGCGCTCGCGAGCCTTCCGGCAAACCCGCTGAGGGCCGCGTGGGAGGACGGATCGCAACGGCCTACCGCGCTCACGTGGACGGAGCTGGTGCTCCGCCCCGGCGCGCCGACCCACGCCTGCACCAGTGGCAACGTCGTCAGCGTGCACACGTCACTCGGGATCGAGAGCACGGACGGCCTGGCGCTGATGGAGCGCTCCGCCGTTGCGAACGTATCCCTGCTTCCAGCGTCCCCAGGTCAGCCCCGTGCGGTAGCCGACATCGCATTCTCCGCATCCCTGGGTTGGACTCCGCGCGCCGAATTCGAAGCCATTGCCGGCATTGGCGAGGTGGATCTGGGCCTCGCGGAATATGGCGGCCTGTACGTCTATCAGTCCTTCGACGTCGCGCGAGCTGAGCTTCGGGGCGAGGTGAGGGCCAACAAATGGGAGAACCACGTCTTCACCAGCCTCGACCCCGGCCTCACGTGGTGCAGCGGCCCGGGCTGTGAACAATACTGGTGCCTCCGGAACGCCACCGACGACGGCACTTCCTGTATCGAGCCGGACCTCTGAGCGGGTTCGTGAAGAGCACATCTTCGCCGTCCACCGGCGATTCGAAACCGACGTGCGTCGAATTTCGCACAGCGCAGACACTCATGCGGAAGAGGAATTCGCATGAAGCTACGTTTGTCTGCTCGGTCACCGCATACCGTCCCGAATCGCGCCGCGCGAGGAGCGCGGCGCGCAGGGCGTCGGATGCTTCAGGGCTGCGGATGCACGGCCCTCCTGATGCTGGCGCTCGGGTCCGCGTCGCCTCTCGGCGCCCAGTCGAGCGGTAACGCTGGCTCACGCGGCGGCCTGCGAGCCGTCACGCTGATCACCGGCGATACCGTGCTCGTTCCGAACGATGCTGCCACTCCGGTCATCGTGCAGCGGGGGCCCGGGCGCGAGCACGTGGCGATCATGATGCGGCGAGTGTTGCTTCCCGGCTCGGCGGCGAAGCACCTGTTCGTCATCCCACAGGACGCAGTGCCTCTGCTCGCCTCGGACAAGCTGGATCAGCGCCTTTTCGACGTGACGCGATTGCTCGAGTATGGATACGACGACGCGCATCGCGACAGCTTGCCGTTGATTGTCACGTACGAGCGCGGCGCGGCGCCGGCCGCGGCGCGCAGCGCGCTGACCTCGACTGCCGCCCAGCGCGCCCTGCCGAGCGTCAACGGCATGTCGGCGGCCTCGCCCAAGGCCAGCATCCACGAGCTGTGGGCGGCCGTTGCTCAGAAGCGCGCGCCAGCCGCAGCGCGCGTGCCGGCGGTCGAGCCCATCCGGAAGATCTGGCTCGACGGATTGTTGCATCCGGTGCTCGATCGCAGCGTCGCGCAGATCGGCACCCCCGAGGCATGGGCCGCCGGCTACGAGGGTGACGGCGTGTTGGTCGCGGTGCTCGACACCGGCGTGGACGACACACACCCGGACCTGGCAGCGAGCGTGATCGTGACCCGCAACTTCACGCCGGACCCGGACGGAGACCAGGTCGGTCATGGCACGCACGTGGCCTCGATCATCGTGGGCTCCGGAGCGGCTTCGGGAGGCGTCTATCGGGGTGTTGCGCCGAATGCCGAGTTGCTCGTTGGCAAGGTGTGCGAAGGCCTGTTTTGTCCGGAGTCGAGCCTCATCGCGGGCATGCAGTGGGCCGTCGCCGAAGAGGGCGCGCGCATCGTGAACGTGAGCATCGGGGGCGAGGATCTGCCCGGAGACGATCCGATAGAGCAGACGGTGACCGCGCTGACGGCGCAATACGGCGCGCTGTTCGTGATCGCCGCGGGCAACAGCGGGCCCTTGCCCGGGTCCATCGAGTCGCCCGGCGCGGCCGCCGCCGCGCTCACGGTTGGCGCCGCGGAGCGCGACGACCAGGTGGCCGCGTTCTCCAGCCGCGGCCCAACGAGCGATCTCGCCCTCAAACCCGATCTCACCGCGCCGGGCGTCGACATCGTGGCCGCGCTGGCTGCCGGTATCGAGCCGCCCGGACCGATCGTGGGCGAGGACTATACGGCGCTGAGCGGCACCTCGATGGCCGCCCCACACGTCACCGGCGCCGCGGCGCTCTTGCTGCAGCGCAATCCGAGCTGGGGCGCTGCGGAGCTGAAGAGCGCCTTGATCGGGTCGGCGTCGTACCACCCGGGATTCACGGCGCTGGACCAGGGCGGTGGGCGCGTGGACGTGCCCGCCGCGCTCGAAGCCACCTTGCTGGCGGACGTGCCGAGCCTCGGCCTCGGTGTCGCGCGCTGGCCGCATGAAGATGACGTGCCGCTCGTGCGCACGCTGGTGGTGCGCAACCTGGGGCCCGCGACCGAGCTCGCGATCGATGTCGACGTCGCAGGACCCGACGGCTCGCCAGTGCCCAGCGACATGTTTCGTGTCGACCCGAGCATGACCGTCGTGCCGGAGGGCGGCGCGGTGTCGCTGCAAGTGACGGTCGACACGCGTTTGGGCGTCGTCGATGGCATCTATTCGGGCCGACTGGTGGCCTACGGTGACACCGGTGGCCGCCTCGCGGTTCCGCTCGCCGTCGACCGCGAACGCGAGAGCTACGACTTGGTCGTGCGACACACCGACCGGCAGGGGCAGCCGGCCGAGTTCTTTAATACGACCCTGTTCGGCATCGATACGCCGGTTTTCGAGGACATCTTCGATCCAGGCGCGGAGCGGGCATTTCGGCTGCCGAAGGGGCGGTATGTCGCCCAGACGTTCATCTTTGATCCGAACGGAGTCGAGCCCCTGTCGCTGATCGTTACGCCGAATCTGCAGCTCGCCAGCGACAGCGTGCTCGACCTCGACGCCCGCATGGCCCGAGCGGTGGAGCCGGTGATAGCAAATCCGCGCGCGACGTCCCACTCGACCACGTTGAACTATGCCGTGCCGGTTGGCACTGGCGGGCTCTGGGGTAGCATCGGGCTCGCGCCCGGCACCCCCGCCTTCTACAGCCGAACCATGGATCCCCCAGAGCCGGCGATGGTGGCGACGCTGCAGCCAGTTTGGTTGGATGAGACATCGACGCCACTCAGCCTCTACAGCGCCACCTGGACGAGCCGCGGGCGCCTGCCGGAGGGGCGGTTCGAGGTGGATCTGAATCGGCTCGCCACTGTCCACACCCGCTACGCCGCATCACTGGGCACCCAGCTGCCGTTCAACGAGCTAGGCGTCGGTTCGTTCGTGCCTGAGGTCGACACTTCGGTGAGCGCGATGCGCCATGACTTCCCCCTCCACCGGGTGGACTACTACTTCACGACGGACCCGGCGGTCCGCTGGTTCCAGGCGCTCTGGGCTCACGATGAAGGGTTCAGCCGAAATTTCATACTGTACGGGCTCCCGTCGAGCTACCGCGCCCGCAAGACCTACGAGGTGCGTTTCAACGAGCCCGTGTTCCAGATCGTCGCGCCAGAGCAATTCAACTACCAGCCGTGGGTGTACCGCGAGGGTGACCAGCTGTTCTTGTTCCCTTCGATCTACGGCGACAGCCAGGGCCATACCGGCTACGTGGAGAGCGAGGGACGAACGCGGCTCTATCGCAACGGCGAGCTCTTCGGTGAGAACGCATCGGGTGACGGCGGCCTGTACGAGGTGCCAGCCGACGCCGCGTGGTATCGGTTCGAGCTGGACACCGCGCAGGGGCTGTTCGAGCTCACGACCGAACAGCGGCTCGTGTGGACCTTCCGCTCCGCGCGGCCGGCAGACGCCGCACTCGAGCTACCGCCACTGCTGAAGGTGCAGTTTTCGCCCGCTCTCGACAAAAAAGGACGCGCGCCGCGGGGGCGCTTCCGCCTGCCGCTCGGCGTGGCGCTCTATGGCCGCGGACCAGCCGACGTGAACCTTCACCTCGAGGTGTCTTACGATGACGGTCTGGCGTGGGTTTCCGCCCCGGTAACGCGGAAAGGGCACGACTTCGAGGCGCTGCTCGAGCATCCGCGGGGCGCGGCCTACGTCTCGCTGCGCGCGTACGCGACGGATGAGGACGGCAATACGGTCGAGCACACGCTGCTCCGCGCCTACGCTCTTCGCCGCGGAAGGTGAAGCGGCGAGCGAGGAGCCAGCATTTCTCGTGCGATCACCCCACGCCCTGAGCGGGTCCGCCGATTACTCCGATTTTCGGATTAGTTTACTCCGATCGCGATCATTTATTCCGGCACTCGGCGAGCCGATGCTCTCTCGCATCACTCCGCAAAGGACCCCACAATGATCCAGAACGCTCCTCGCCAGCCGCTGCGCCTGCACCGCTTCGCACTCTCCGGGCATTGCCACCGCGTGGAGCTCTTGCTCTCGCTGCTCGAGCTGCCGGTTCAATCCATCGACGTGGACCTCGCCGGCGGCGAGCAGCGGTCGCCGCGCTTCCTCGCGCTCAGCCCGCTGGGGCAGGTGCCGGTGCTCGAGGACGGTCCGCTCGCCCTGGCGGACTCGAACGCCATCCTGGTGTACCTGGCCAAGAGCTACGGTGGCGCGCGCTTTCAGCTCGACAGCCCGGCACTCGAGGCAGAGCAGCAGCGCTGGTTCTCCATCGCTGCCGGGCCGCTGGCAGTAGGCCCCGCCGCAGCGCGGGTGCATCACCTGTTCGGTCGCCCCCTCGACATCCAGGCCGCACGCCTCACCGCGCACGCGCTGTTCCGCGTGATGGACACACACCTGACGACGCGCGACTTTCTGCTCGGCTCGCGCCTCTCCCTGGCCGACGTGAGCCATTACGCCTACACCGCGCACGCTCCCGAGGGCGGCGTGCCCCTGGACGAGTACCCCGCACTCTCTGCCTGGCTCGCACGCATCGAGGCGCTGCCGCGCTTCGTGCCGATGCCGGCCAGCCCTCGTCCGGAGGTGTGAGCGGTCGCACCGTTACCCGAGACCCCTCACGCTCCGAATACGGCCACCGTCTCGCGCACGCCCCCGTAGCCCTGGAAGTACCAGACCCACCAACCCAACATCATGCTGCCGTGGCCAATCAGGATGCCCACGTGGCTCCACATCTCCACGCGGTCGGAGTGGCGGCGCACGTAGCGGCGCCAGTGAAAGGCCTCGTCCACCAGGCTGTACACGAACGAAAGTATCGTGAGCACCAGCGCGGGTATCCAGGCAGAGGGGTTTGAATAGGCGATGCACAACAGCACCGAGCTGCCGATGCCGCACAGGATCGTGATGCCGTGCACCAGCCCTTCCGCACCCTGAATCTCCTGCTTGTAGATGGTGCGGTGCCCAATCGTGTCGATCGCGATGCTGATCGAGAACAGCAACGCACCTGCCGGAACCCACCACGCGGCAGCGGGAAACATCACGCCGTGGGCGCGCCCCGAGAGCAAAAATCCGCCGGTCACGAGCACCAGCCCGAACATCAAGCCCACCCACGCCACGTACACGATCCAGTCCGCGCGCTGGAACTCGCGCATCCGGCCGACGTAGATGGCCAGTTCAGAGCGTGACGAGCTCGTGTGCATCAGTGACCGTAGGGTTGGGAGTGGTGGGGTAAGGCAGCGACAATCGTAGGCGTTGGCGCGCTACCTGAATCGAGACGTGTGCTGCGGCGGCAGCGCAAGCCAGCAGCTTTCGCGGTAGCGACACCACCGCGCGGGGCGTCCGCACGTCGTAGCCCTGCCTCGCGATACGAAGGCCGATGGCGCGGTACACGCGGCGCGCCGTGTCGACCGCGAACGCGCAGCGCGGTGATAGATAGATGAGACCGGCCCGCCCCGACGCGTAGTACCGGTCGGCGAGCGCCAACAGTTCGCGAAGGGCGCCGCGGCAACCGTCGACGGCGTGATCCGGGAAGCGGCCGCCCAGAGACTCGGCGAGCCCGTGCACCCCGTTCTGGGCGAGCACATCAGCGGGCAGGTAGAGCCTGCCGTTCTCCCAATCTTCCAACACGTCGCGGCAGATGTTAGTCAGCTGCAGCGCCACGCCGAGGTGTGCCGCGTGGCGCAGCGCGCGAACGTCGCTCACGCCCATCACGTGGCACGACATGAGGCCCACCGTCGAGGCCACCCGGTAGCAATACAGGAGCAAATGATCGAGGCGGTCGTAGCGATCGCCTCGCACATCCATCGCCATGCCCGCGAGCAGATCGGCGGGGTATTGTTTTGGAATCGCCCGCGCCCGCAGCACCTCGCTGAAAGCGGACAACACGGTGCTGCTCGGCTCGCGCCCGGCGTACAAAGCGTCGAGCTCACCCTCGAGCTCCGCCAGCACCCGGCGCTGCGCGCGGCCCTGGCACAAATCCACGGCATCGTCCGCGCGCCGGCACCAGGCGTAGACGGCCGCCACCTCGTGGGCCATGCCCTGCGGCAACAAGCCGGAGGCCAGCGCAAAGCTCTTGGAGTGGTGCCGCAGCACCGCCAAACACTCGTTCGACACCGCCGGCGTCATGCCAGCACCGGAGCGCCTCGTGGCGCGCGCGCTCGAGTGGCGGCCCTGTCGGCCTGGATCAATCCAACGGTGGCCTTGGCGGAGTTGATCACTCCCGGCAAGCCCGCGCCCGGATGGGTCCCGGCACCCACCAGGTACAATCCGGGGATCTTGGGGTCGCGATTGTGCGGGCGAAACCATGCGCTCTGGCTGAGCGTCGGCGACAAGGAAAAGGCCGAGCCGTGGTACGCGGCGAGGTCCCGCTGAAAGCTCTGCGGCGTGATGAAGTGGCGGGCCACCACGTGCCGTTCGAGGTTCGGCAACACCCGGCGCGACAGCGCGTTCAGGATGCGCTCCGCGTACGCGGGCCCGATCGCGTCCCAGTCGAGGTTTGCCTTGCCCAGGTGCGGCACGGGGCTCAGCACGTAAAACGCAGAGCACCCTTCGGGCGCCATGCTCGGGTCGGTCACGCACGGGGCGTGCAGGTACAGGCTGAAATCGTCGGGCAACGCCGGGCCGTCGAAGATCTCACGCAACAGCTCGCGATAGCGAGGACCAAACAGCACGGTGTGGTGCGCCACGTCGTCATAGCGGCGATTGGCGCCAAAATAGAGCACGAACAGCGACATCGACCAATCGAGGCCTTCCAATTTTTTCGCAGTGGATCGGGCACCCGGAACCCCGCGATACAGACGGCTGTACGTGTGATGGAGATCGGCGTTCGATACGACCAGGTCAAAGTCCTCTTCACCGTGGGCGAAGCGGACCCGGTGCACGGCCGCCCGCCGCCCCGCCGCCGGCAAAACGGAGACCTCCTGGACCGGAGCGGACAGCCGGAGCTCGCCTCCCAACTCCTCGAACAGCCGCGCCAGCGCCGCCACGAGCGCGCCTGTGCCGCCGCGCGGGTAGAACACACCCCAGCGCCGTTCGAGGTAGTGGATCAACGTATAGATGGAGCTCGTGTCGAAGGGGTTGCCGCCGACGAGCAAGGAATGGAAGCTGAAGGCTTGCCGCAAATGCTCGTCTTTGACGAAACGCGACACGGTTTTGTAGACCGAGCGGTCTGCCCGCAGGCGTGCGAGGTCGGGCGCGACTCGCAACATGTCCGTGAAGTGGAGGAAGGGTTTGGCGGCGAGCTCGGTGTAACCCTTCTGAAAGACGCGCCGTGAATAGTCGACGAAGCGCTCGTAGCCCGCCGCGTCGTGCTCGCTGCGTGCGCGGATCTGCTCGAGCAACGCGGGGCCCGTGTCGTAGTCGAACTGATCGCCATCCTCCCAGAGCAACCGGTAAAGCGGCTTCACGGGCAGGAGCTCCACGTAGTCGGAGAGGCGGCGGCCCGCGGCTTCGAACAGCTCCTCGAGGCACTCGGGCGCGGTGATGACCGTGGGCCCACCGTCAAAGCGGAAACCGTCTTTGGAATAGACATAGGCGCGCCCGCCGGGCTGATCGCGCGCTTCGGCAAGCACCACTCGGTAGCCCGCGGCCTGCAGGCGAATCGCTGCCGAGAGGCCCCCAAACCCGGCTCCGATGACCAGCGCGCGTGTTCCCGACGGATGCCCGGACGCAGTGTCAGACATAGCTCTTCTCCATACGCTGCAGTTCTGCGCGCAACCGAGGCAGCGCTGCGTGCTGGCCCACCACCGCTGCGAGCTGTGCGAAAGCCTGATGGATCTCGCGCCGCACGCGCACCCGGCCGGAGCCTCGCAACCGCCCGCGCACGAGCCGAGCAAGGACTTCCGGGTGCAGCTCGCGCCGCGCCACCTCGCGGCCGTGCCGGCGCAGTTCCTCGAAATGCGACTCCTCGAGTTCCGTGCTGAGCCAGGCCCAGGGCCACGTGGGGCGGCCGAGCAAGAGGTCTTCATGCCCCTTGTGGCAGCGCTTCTCGCTCACCAGGCCGCCCACGTCGTCCAGCATCTGCAGCGCCACGCCCATGCGCCGGCCAAATGCGGCCATCTCGCTCACCAGCGCCCCGGAGGCGCCTGCCCCCACCGCGCCCAGCACGGCCGACAGCTCCATCAACGCGCCCGTCTTCAGCTCGGCTGCCGCTTGCACCACGCCGGGCACCTCCTTGCGCGACAAGCTGTACACGTTCGCTGTCAGATCCAGCGCTTGCCCATGATGGCAGCGCAACAACGTCCGATGCGCCCACTGGTAGAGCGTGAGCTTGACCTCGGCGCGGGTGCTCACCTGTTCGATCAACGCCAAGGCCCAAAAGTACATCCAGTTGCCGGCGTTCAACGCGACCGGCACGCCGTGGATGCGGTGTAACGCCGGCGCTCCGCGGCGCGAGCTCGATCCGTCTTCGATGTCATCGATGATCAACGAGCC
>JAYWEH010000440.1:0-9077 GCA_043780025.1 Deltaproteobacteria bacterium | reverse complement strand
GAACGCGCCGACCGCGGCCCCGCCCAGGCTGGCGCGCCCGCCCACGGCCACCCAGATCGCCATTTCGATCGAATTGGCGGGCTGCATTTCGCCCGGGTTGATGATGCCGACCTGCGGCACGTACAGCAAGCCGGCAAAGCCGCACAACACGGCGGACAACGTCCATACGAAGAGCTTGTAGCGCAGTGGGCTGTAGCCCATGAACATGACCTTGCCTTCATGATCGCGCAACGCCCGCAAGATGCGCCCCAGCTTGCTCTGCACGATGTAGCGGCAGATCACATAGCAGCCACAGAAGCCGATGCCGGAGGCCACGAACAAGCCGAGCTTGGTGGCGGTGCTGGCCAGCGGATAGCCGTAGATGCGTTTGAAGTCGGTCAGGCCGTTGTTGCCGCCGAAACCCGCGTCGTTGCGGAAGAACCAGAGCATGAATGCGTATGTGAGCGCTTGGGTGATGATTGAGAAGTAGACGCCGCGAATGCGCGAGCGGAAAGCGAAATATCCGAACACGTATGCGAGCAGGCCGGGCGCGGCCAGCGCCATGAACAACGCGAAGAAGAAATTGTCGAAGCCGAACCAGAACCAGGGCAGCTCCTTCCAGTCGAGGAACACCATGAAGTCCGGCAGCGTGCTTCGGTACACGCCTTCGCCCGCCATCACGCGCATCATGTACATACCGATGGCGTAGCCGCCGAGTGCGAAGAATACGCCGTGGCCCAGGCTCAGGATTCCCGTGAAACCCCAGATCAGGTCAATCGCCAGGGCGACGATGGCGTAACACAGGAACTTGCCGAACAGGCTGATCACGTATTCGGGCACGTGCAGCGCTGAATCCGGCGCGGTCCAGGCGTGCAGCCCGGGCAGGAGCACGCACAATACCGTGAACACTGCTGCCAGCGTCAGCCAGCCACGGCGAGAGTGGAGCGTCCCGAGTTGGGAGAGGAAAGCCATCATCAGAGCTCCGCCGCGCGCCCCTTCTGCGCGAATATGCCCTGCGGCCGCCACTGGATGAACAAGATCAAGAACCCGAGCAGCATGATCTTGCCCAACACCGCGCCGGTGAGAGGCTCGAGAAATTTGTTGGCGACGCCGAGGCCGAGCGCGCCCGCCACGGTGCCGGCGACATTGCCGACACCACCGAGCACCACCACCATGAACGAATCCACGATGTAGCCCTGGCCGAGCTCCGGCCCCACGTTGCCGAGTTGCGACAGCGCCACTCCGCCGAGGCCTGCCACGCCCGAGCCTAACGCAAACGTCCAGACATCGATGCGGCGCGTGGGGATGCCCACGTTGCCGGCCATGTCGCGGTTCTGCGTAACCGCGCGCACGTACATACCGAGCCGCGTTTTCTGGAGCAGCGCCCAGACGAAGCCCACCACCACGACGCTGAATAGAATTGTCGCGATGCGGCTGTACGGCAGCACGATGTTGGGCGCGAGCTCAAAGCCGCCTGAAAGCCAGCTGGGATTCTCCACAGCCACGTTCTGGGCTCCGAAGATCAGGCGTACCGTCTGAATGATGGCTAGACTGATGCCCCAGGTGGCCAGCAACGTTTCGAGTGGCCGTCCATACAGGAAACGAATCACCGTGCGCTCCAAGAACACCCCGACCAGCGCGCATACGAGAAACGCGGTCGGAATCGCCAAGAGCAGGTACCAGTCGAATAGGCTCGGCGCGGCCTGGCGCACCAGGTTCTGCACGGTGAACGTGCTGTAGGCCCCGAGCATCAACATCTCGCCGTGGGCCATGTTGATGACGCGCATCAGGCCGAAAGTGATGGCCAGACCCAACGCCGCGAGCAGGAGCACGCTGCCGAGGCTAGCGCCGTAGAACAGGTTGGCGGCCGAACTCATCCAGAACACCCGGCGTTCCAGTGCCGAGAGCACGTCGGCGGCTAGCGCTTGCACCTTCGGGTGCGTGTCCGTGGCGCTCTCTCGCGCGAGCCGGCGCACTTCGGGAATCAAGGAAACCGTGGCCGTCTCGTCGATGGCGTGCAGCGCCGCAAGCTGAAGGTCCATGTCAGTGCTGGCGAGGTCGAGCCCGGCCAGAGACACCCGCAAAAGGTCCTTGATATCGGTGTCAGCTTCACGCTCGAGCGCCGCCCGCATGTCCGGAGCGAGTTCGATCGAAGGCTGCCGCGACAGGGATTCGGCAGCAGCCAGGCGTACATCCGTATCGCGGGATCGCAGCTCGGCGCGAGCCAGCGCGATGGTGAGTTGCCTGCGCAAGCGGTTGTTGACGGGGAGCTCCTTCGAGCCAGGTGTCGCGGCCGCGGGCGTTCCTGTCTTGGCGTCGACCAAACGGCCCTCGGCTTGAATGAACACGTGATTGGGCGGGGCGATGCGGATCGTGCCGTCCGCCAGTGCTTTCAGCGCGGCGAGGGCGCGCGGATCGTCGATGCTGCCGAGCGCGCCCAGCGCGGACTCGAGCTGTTCGCGATCGTCGCTCGCCAGGGCGCCGAGCGCGTCATCCAGCGGCTCGGCGGCGGCGAACCCGGGCGCTCCGGCGACCAAACCGGTCAGCGCGACCAGCCATCTCAGCCAAAAAATCAGACGATTGTTGGTCATGACGGGATCCGTTCGGGCAGAAAAACGACGGCAGCGCCCCCCGCGGGGAGGCACTGCCTTCGCGTGTCACGGACAATGGGTATCGACGCGGCGCCGGAGGACTTCGACGCCGCGGGGCGGGGGGCCTGCCCGGCGAACCCCACCACGTTTTCTCATCACTTCGCGGCTGCGAACTTCGGCTGGGTGCAGTTGCCGCACACCCACGGGTACTGCCAGTCGGCGACCTTGGTCTTGCTCTCGGGGACGAAGGGGCTCCAGGGGGCCGCGCGGACGGGGCCTTCGGTCTTCCACACGATCTGGAACTGACCGTTTTCCTTGATCTCGCCGATCACCACCGGCTTGTGCAGGTGATGGTTCTTCTCGTCCATCTTGATCTCGAAGCCGGACGGTGCCGCGAAGGTCTGACCTGCGACGGCCTGACGAACTGCATCGACGTCGGTGGTGCCAGCCTGCTCGACCGCTTGTTTCCACATGTGAATGCCGACGTAGGTCGCTTCCATGGGATCGTTGGTCACGCGCTTCTCGGCGTCCGGCAGCTTGTTCGCTGCGACGTACGCGCGCCACTTCTTGATGAACGACTCGTTGGCGGGCGTGCTCATCGACATAAAGTAGTTCCACGCTGCCAGGTGGCCCACTAGCGGCTTGGCGTCGATACCGCGCAGCTCCTCTTCACCCACGCTGAAGGCGACAACGGGAATGTCCTCCGCCTTCAGGCCCTGGTTGCCGAGCTCCTTGTAGAACGGCACGTTCGAGTCGCCGTTGATCGTCGACACCACCGCCGTCGGCTTGCCCTGGGCGAACTTCTTGATCTCGGCGACGATGGTTTGATAGTCGTTGTGCCCGAACGGCGTGTATTTCTCGAGGATGTCCGCTTCGCCAACGCCCTTTTCGGTCAAGAAATAGCGCAGGATCTTGTTGGTGGTGCGTGGGTACACATAGTCCGTGCCGAGCAGCACCCAGCGCTTCGCGCCGCCGCCCTCTTTGCCCATCAGGTATTCCACCGCTGGAATGGCCTGCTGGTTCGGCGCCGCGCCGGTGTAGAACACGTTGTACGACGACTCTTCACCTTCGTATTGCACAGGATAGAAGAGCAGGCTGTTTAGCTCTTCGAACACGGGCAGCACGCTCTTGCGCGACACGCTCGTCCAACACCCGAAGGTCACCGCTACGCCCTGGCCCTGGATCAGTTCCTTGGCCTTCTCGGCGAACAGCGGCCAGTTCGACGCCGGATCGACGACCACCGGCTCGAGCTTGCGGCCGAGCACGCCGCCCGCCTGGTTGATCTCTTCAATCGTCATCAGCGCGACATCTTTGAGTGACGTCTCGCTGATCGCCATCGTGCCCGAAAGTGAGTGCAAGATGCCGACCTTGATCGGGCCGGTAGCGGGTTTGCCGGCCACCGCTGGCGTCAGGGCGGCTTCCTTCTTTTCAGGCTCCTTGGAGGCCTCCGTCTTGGTTTCTGGCCCTTTGCAGCCAGACGCGCCGAGGGCGAGCAGAGCCGCCAGTGCTACTGATAACTCGAGTTTCATTGCTTTACTCCTGTCCCAAGTGGTCCCCTGGCGCCTCGGGTTCGGTCCACATTCGCTCGCGCGCCGGAAGCCGAGCGGCATCCGGCGCGTGGAGGGCCGATACGAGTTCTAACGCGACGGGTGTTTCATGAGTGTTGCTGCCAAGACGAATCGGCAGTTCAGAACGCCTGAACTTGAGCGCCCAGAAACAACACGGTGTTGGAATCGGGCTCCACGGGCGCGTCGTCGATACTCGGCGAAGTGTGCTGTACCGTCGCGGCTAGCCGCGTGTTGTGGCCGTTGATGATGTAGTGCAGCCCCACGTCGATTGTGAGCAACGAGGCATCCCCGTCCGCCGGCGCGGTAATCGGTGGGACGAAGGTATCGCCGTCGCTCACCCAGGCTCTCTGCAAGCGGACCATGGGTTGCAGTTGCCCGATGCCCACGCGGTCGGCGAACAGGAAGCTGCCCAGCAAGGAGAAGCTGTTGCCCGTGTCGTTGCCGCCGAAGCCATAGAAGGCGGCTTCAACGTTCAGCGTGCCCGTTCCGGGGAAGCTGTTCTCGTACAGGGCGTCGAGGTTCCAGAGCGTGTTGGTGTCAGTGCCGGCTGTGGCTTCGTCGTCGGGTTGGTGCTGCAACACTGCGCCGAAGGCCAAGATGTCCTTCGTCCCGTAGTACGTGCTGCTGTTGTAGTAGCCGGGCTCCGGGTCGAGCACGTTGTAGACGACACGCGCCGCGAAGCGCGGATCGGGGGTACCGGCTGCGGCACCCATGCCGAAGAGCCCGAGCTGCCACTTGAATTGGCCGCCGTTGACCTGCCCCCAGACGGCGAGGCCATCGTCGCGGCCCGCGTTCACCGCCGGGTACAAATGCGTGCCGACCGGGTAGTTCCAGGCGTTCTGAAAGTAGGGCCCGCTCAGGTTCGCTCGATCCGACGGGGGCAGGAAGCGACCCGTCCACAGGTTGAAGTATTCATGAAACTCGAATTTGATGATCGCATCGAGCAGGGCGACACCGCCGCCGTTCGTGTCGACGTTGCCTTCAAACTTGATGTAGTCGTGAACCTGGCCGGCGATGTAGGGGCGCAAGTTGGGGGCCACGCGCCATAGCGGGCTCTCCGGCTCGGCATCGGGGTCGATGGCGAGCTCCGTGCGCAGCCCCACGCCGAAGTCGACCTTCACGTCGAACCCTGGAACCGCAACGGGCTCGGGCGCGGGCGCAGGGGCGTCGACGACGGGCGGGGAAGCCGCCATCGTCAGTTGGGCATTGGCCTCGACAGAAGCAGCAGGCGCCGGTGCCGGGTCAGCCGGAGCCGCGGGTGGGGCGGGATCTTGCGCGGCTGCCCAAGAAGTCAAGCCGGTGAGGGCCAGTGCGGTCGAAACGAAGGTCAGCGAAGCCGGTCGTCGGCGTGTCGTGTATCTCATTGATATTCCTAAGAGCTTCAGGTGAACCGTGGAGGTCTGGAACTTCCGCGGAATTCCCGAGTGTTTGTGAGACGCGGCGGACGATGCACTCCCAATTGTTTCGTCCAGATTTCGACCCCGCCGCTGTGTTTCGGGCGGTTACGATACCTGCGAGAATTACAGGTCACAACTCGCGCAGTTGCAGTCTCGCCTCAGGCGCGCGCTTTTTTGTGTGCGTGCGCGCAAACGTTCGATCGCTTAGCTTGCGCTCACTCGTGAACAGATCGAACGCTGCGCAGCGTCATATCGAAGCGCGCGCTACTCCCGGCATGCTCTCCAGGCACGAGCCGTTGCGCTGGCGCTTGTGCAGCTGCTGCTCGTCTTGCAGCAGCTCGCGGCTGTTGCTTTAGAAGCCTGCAGCGAAGCCGAGAGAAGGACTCACGGTGAACCCGACCGTAGGTAGCAGCAGCTGAGCATTGATGCTGGCGATCGCCGCGACATGTTTGCCGAAGCCATAGCGAAAGCCAACACCTGCGCTGGCGAAACCGAGACCGAGCCGCCGATACACGTCGAGGCGTTTGATTTCGAGCGCGCGGTTTTCGCTCAGGATGCATCGATTCTCGGACTCGGAGATCGTGATCATGCCGCCCGTGTTCATGGTATCCGTGCGGCACTCTGCGACCGGAACCACCACGTGTGGGTCGACTTGCGCCATGCCGCCCCCGACCATTACGAATCCGCTCGGCCCCTTGAGCCCGCTGGCGTCCTCCTTGTAGACCTTGGTGAAGTACAACTTCGCCCGGCCTTCGGCGTGCAGCGGATTGAACGTGGAATTGTCACCGCCCTCGCTCTTCTTCGATTCGGGGCCGCCGTTGAACGCGAAGCCGAAGCGCCCCTCGAGGCTGAACATACTGCTGATGACCCGCTCGTAGCTCAACATCACTCGTGATGTGGCAGCGCGGAATCCGCCTTCGACGCCGCCGGCGAAATTGTTGTTGGGCAGCCCGCGATATGGGTCTTCGCCTTCGAAACAGGCGAACGCCGGGTCCGCGGCGCGGCTGCACACCTGCGAGCCGCTCATCGTGGCAAAATCGATACCGCCTTGCAGACCGAACCAGTTCCCCGGCACACGGCTCGCAGTCTCGCAGTCATCCCCTTCGCAATCGCCGTCGGGGGTCACGCACACGTTATCGATGCAAGAACCGGTGAGGCATTCGGCGTCGCTGTCGCAGCTCACGTCGGCCGCGCACTTGCCGTCTTTGCAGGTCAACCCACCCTGGCATTCGGCCACGTCCGTGCACGCATCGCCGTAGCTCCCGAGTTTGGGCCCGGCCGGTTCAACCTTCTTCTTCGGGCGGCAGCTTGCTGGCGGCGCTTGGTTGGGCAGCGCGGGCGGCGGCACCGCGGTCTCCTGAACCAGGTTCAACTCGACTGGATCCTGTTCATCCCCCAAGGCATCGACCTCTTGCCCCTGCGCGCTCAATGCTTGCAGGCGATACGAGAGCACACCGATCTGGGTGGTGTCCGCACAAGGGATCTGTCCCGTCCAGGCGTCGGCCTGACGGGTGAGCTGCACTTGGCGCCAGCGGGTGCTGCTTTCGTGGCGGTATGACAGGACGACGCTGTCGGCGCCTGGGGCCGTGCGGCACGAGATCGGGATTGGGCGCTGTGTCTCCACCTCGTTGACGGCGGTGAGCGTGCACTGAATCGATGTGACCGCTTCGGGCTGAGCCGCGCGTTCGCGGATATCCCCGATCAGCGGCATGGCACCACCGGGCGTCGGCTTGGCCTGCTCGAACACGCGCTTGGTCAGATCGGTCGCGAAAATGTCATCGAGCTTTACGTTGGGGTCAGCCGTCTTGGCCGCCCGGAATGCTTCGAGAGCCCCCGCCGAATCATCGCGGCCTCCGCCGCGCACGATGCCAACGTACATCCACGCGCGGGCGAGCACCGCAGGAGAACAGCCGGGTCCACATGATTTGATGACCTCGAGCAGTTTCTTCTCCGCCGTATCGATATCCGCGCCCGCATAATGCGTGTTGATGGCGTTGTCGATCTGCTGATTTGCTTGCTGGTTGCTCGGTGCGGCGCTGGCTTCGCGCACGATTCCGTTCGAAAGTGCGAGGAGGAGGAGAGCGCCGACTACCTGGAAGAGTTTCATAGCTTGCCGTTTCACACGCCCCGGGACCGAAGGGAGCGCGCTCGCGATGGGATTAGAGTGGATTGTTGGGGGAATCCAGCGCGGCCATACTAGCGGCTTAGGTACCGTGTTTGTCCACCCACTCGAGTGGAGCGGCCTACGGGCCGCTCGTGATTGAGAAGCGCCGTGATTCACCAGCTTTTTGGACTTTTTCCTCGGGTCCGCGGCGCGCTGCTTGGCGCGGGCATGGGAATCGGGTTGTTCGGGTTGGCAGCGCAGGGTCGCTCCCCGTGCGATGGTACGCGCTCCGCGGAGGCAACGGAGGCCGGCGACACCCGCGTTTCCGAGGCGCTGGCAGGCAACGGCACGGCTCACGCACCCCAGCCGGCTTCCGCAGCGCCGCCCCAAGCCACGGCCCGGAGTGAACTGCACTGGACCTTCGAGAAGGGTCCGTTCGGCGCAACCGACGTGGTGATTTCGTTGCCCGCTGTGGCCGACCCCGCGCGCCGCTTCCCCGTGTTGGTCGCGTTTCACGGTCGAGGTGAAAGCGTCAAAGGCCGTCGCCGGGGCGCTCGGGGCTGGCTCGACGACTATGCACTCACGCGGGCACTCGAGCGCCTTTCGAGCCCCCCCCTCTCGCTCGAGGATTTCGAAGGGTTTGTCAGTACGGAGCGGCTCGCGCGGCTCAACTCGGGTTTGATCGCGCAACCTTACGAGGGGTTGATTGTGGTGTGTCCGTTCTTGCCCGACGTGCTCAAGGGCGAGAAAGCGTTCCGCGAAGCGGAGCCGCTCACGAGGTTCGTTGTCGACGTGCTCCTGCCGCGCGTCTACGCCAAGACGCCTGCGCTCGGCACGGCTGAAAGCACCGGCATCGACGGCGTGAGCCTCGGCGGGCGCGCTGCCTTGCTCGTGGGCTTGAGCCGCCCGATGGCCTTCCACAGCGTCAGCGGCCTGCAGGCGGCCCTGGATGAGAAGGAGCTCGGCCGCCTCTCGGATTGGGCCGTGCAGGCTTTGCAGCAGAACCCGCGGCTCGAGCTACGGCTCCTGACCAGCGACGAGGACTATTTTCGCGAGGTCAACCAGCACTTCTCCAAGAGGCTTTCCGCGAAAGGCGTGCGCCACGAGTTGACCGAGGTCATCGGCACGCACAGCTATCGCTTCAACCGCGGGCCCGCCGCATTCGAGATGCTCTTGTATCAGAACCGCGTATTGCGGGGATTCCCCGGCCCGTGACAGCAACAGCCGCAAGCGCGAGGAACCTACGCAGGCTCAGCCGTTGTTGATCTTTTCGGCGGGGTCTTGTTTGGGCTCGAGCTGCAGGGCGAACGTACCACTTTGCGAGGGCAACACGCCGAGCTGGAACAACCATGGCACGAGCTCCGGATCGTCGAGGACGATGCCCAGCTGGTCCGCAGCATTGGCGAGGGCTAGCCGGAACTCGCGCGCACTATGAAAA
>JAYWEH010000439.1:0-9089 GCA_043780025.1 Deltaproteobacteria bacterium | reverse complement strand
GCCCACCAGCAGATCGATTTGCAGATCGGTGATGGCGTCAAAATCGCGCGCCGCGCCGCTGCCCTCCCGCACGCTGGCAAAGACCGGCGGCTGCGCGGGAGGCGTGCAGGCGCTGTCGAAGTGAGCCAAGCGCCGCTCGAGCTCGCGCTGCGCGTTCAGGTGCTGTTCGAGCTTCTGCGCTTCTTCCTTCGACAGGCGACCCGACAGGGCGCTGAGCTGGCCCTTCAGGAAATCCAGGCTGCTCTGCTTCTGCGCTCGTTCGCGCGCGAGCCGCGCCGCGGCAGCCGGATCGTTCGGCGCAAACGCTTCCCCGAACACCACATCGTGGACGAGCCGAGGATCGATGCGTTTGGGTAGCGGGCGGCCCCCTTTGAGGTAGGAAATGTTCGAGCCAATGTCGGTCCGGTACGCGCCCACACCGAGAACGAGCGAGCTGAACGGCGTGGCGCTGCCCAAGCCGCACTCGACGGCCAGAAACTGATCGAGCGAAGCGTTGTTGCCGTCCGCCGCGCTGCCCGTCAACATGACGCGCGCGCCTTCGTGGCCCACCGTGCCAGCCTCGATCCCGGCGGAGAGATCGAGGCCGTCGACGACCAGAATTTGATCGCGAAAGCTCTGTCCCAACGCTGCGAGGTCGTCGAATGGCTTCAGACTGCAATTTTCGTAGCCGAGGTCGAAGCTCGGCCCTGGCAGCCACAGCTCACGGGCGACCCCATGGGGCGCGTACACGCCGATGAAGCGACGCGCCCGAGGCTTTGTTGCAGACGCGGGTGGCGCGGCCTCGGCCCGAGCGGAGCTACGGAGAAAACCCGACAGAAAGGGTACGAGGCCCAGCGCCACGCCGGCGTTCTTCAGCACCTGCCGCCGCGTGTGCTTCATTGCGACCGCTCCTCGAGAGATCGTTCCATGAACAGCGGGCTCGCCGCGAAGGCCACCAGGTTTTCGAACAGGTCGCCGCGCTTGTCTTCCGGCAGCTCATCGCGCACGCGCAGGAACGCGGCTTCGACGCCGGGATCCGTCTGGCCGGTGAAGAAGCGAAAGGCCTGCCGTGCAAAGCACTCGTGGGCACGCGGGCTCGCCGCGAGCCAACGCGAGACGTCCCGGCTGTCTTTGAAGGTTTGCGGCCCGGCGGGGCCGTCGTAGTCGGTACGCGTGTCGATGGGGCGCTGGTTCTCGGTCTGGCGCTGCCGGCCGACGAAATCGAAATTTTCGAAGGTATTGCCGAGCGCGTCGATGGTGCGATGGCAGCTCCGGCAAGTGGCGTCTTCGGTGTGGCGGGCGTGGCGTTCACGCGTGGTGAGCCGCGGATCGGGCAACGGGAAGTTGACCACCAGCCCGAGCTCGGAGGGCCGCGGCAGCTCGACGCACAATAGCCGCTCCAGAATCGCCTTGCCGCGCAGCACCGGCGCTGTCTCCTGTTCATGCGAATGGACGGCGAGGAAGCTCGGTTGCTGCAACAGACCCAGCCGTGCGCTGCCGGCGAGCGACACGCGACCGTAGGCTTCTCCTGTGGGCGCTGCCGGCAGCCCCTCGAACGCGCGCAGCGACGCCGGGATGACCGTAAAACCGGCGAGCAGCAGCCGATCGAGCGACGCACCCTCGTACATGAACACTTCGTCCACGAAGGCGTCCGTCTCCGCCAGCAACCCGAATCGGAGCTGCCGATCGTCTGGCACGGGCTTGGTCAACGACTCTAACGGATCGAGCCCCAGCCATTCGCGCACGAAGCGACGAAACTGGAAGCGGGTCTCGGAGCGAGCGAGCAAGCGCCAGGCTTGTTCGGCGCGCTGCTCGGCTGAGCTGAGCCGGCCCTCGATGCCCGCGCGCAGGAGCGGCTCGTCAGGTGGACCCCCCGTGAACATATAGGCGAGCACGCTGGCTGCGTCTTCCGAGCGGAGCCTCGAGACGCCCGGCGATACCTCGGTACCGAGCTCGTTGATGTACAACAGCTCGGGCGAAACCAAGAGCGTGCCGAGCACGAGCTCCACGCCGGCGGCGAACCCGCCTCGAGCCGCTTCGCGTTCGAACAGGGCGAGCACGGCGTCGACTTCTCGCGCCTGGAGAGCGCGCCGGTACGCGCGCTCGGCCCAAGCGCTGATCCAGCGACGCGCGCACCCCGGCGCCATGGCATCACAGGGCACGATCTCCCGTAACCGCTCGCTCGCCGCACCCGCCGCGAGCGAACGCGCCAGCGCCTGGGCTTCGGCGAGGTACGTCGGATCCACGCCCTGACGCGCGTTGGAAGTGAAACCCTCCACGCGCACGTCTTCGGGGAAGCTGCTCGGTAGCTCCACCGAGCTCGCGAGCAGCGCCGACAACGTGGCGCGATATTCGGCGTTCGAAAGGCGTCGCAGGCGCGACGGCAAGCGTTTCTCTGCCGGAGCCGCCTCGCCGCCGCGCCCGGAGGCAACGCCGCCCTGACCCGCGGTGGACGCACAGTGCACGCAGCCGAAGAGCGCGATCGCTTCTCCGATTCGACGTAGCGCGTGCATGCAGCTCGAGATGGGCACGCCGTTCAGTTCACAGGCGCCGCCGGCGCGGGCAGCGGCGCGACAGGAGCGGCCCCTGGAGCCATGAAGCGCACGTCGTCCAGCCAAAACTCGGCGGGCTGGTCGCCGCGACCGATCTCGAAGTTGATCGCCAGCAGTTCATTCAGGTTCAGCCGACTGACGGTGCCCCAGCCCTGCTGTGAAAATGCCGACCAGGGCAAACGGTGCTCCTTCCACTCCTCGGTCAGGAACACGAAGACGCCGTGGCTGTCCCAACAGCCGCGCTGGCAACGCCCCTCCTCTTCGCTCGGCGTGGTCTCCGGGGTGCCCACCTTGATGCGGATCCGGCCCTGACCGCGCGCCACGAACGACAGCCCTTCATAACCCGTGGCGTTGTACGGGCAACGGATCCCATCGGCTGGGGCGTAGCGGATCTGGAAGCCCACCACCGCACCCCACTCGGTGAAGCCCTCGGCGCGGTAATGGAAAGCATAGTTCGAGCCCGCGTAGCCACCCTGCTCGGCGCTGTAGCTCTCAGGCGACTGCTTGCCCTCCGGCGAGCCGTCATTGGCCACGAACCAGACACCGTGACGCTCCGGGACCGGCCTGATAAATACGGAGTCCTGCTCGAAGTCGGCGAGCAGCGGATCGGCCGCGGACGCGGGCACGTGTTGGCAACGGCCTGCGGTCTCGTCCACGGCCCGCCCGCCCTGAGCATCACCAAACGCCGCGCGTTCACCCCCAAACGGCTTGCGCTCAGCCGTGCTCGATCCGGGGCCCGACACCGCGGGCGTGCAGCCCTGGAGGCCGGCGAACGCAAGCGCACCCCAGCCCAAGGCCTGTCGAGCCAGTGCCCTGCGTGGCAACCGCAGACGGTAAAGCGGAGAACTCTGCATGCCCGGGAGGATAGCCCCGCCGCGTGAGCCGCGCGAGCTATCCCGGCCTGGACGTCAGCGAAGTGCGCCCTGCGCGACCCAGGTTTCGATCAGGGTCAATTCTTCCTGGGTCAGACAGCCTTCGGCCCCCAAGCTCGCGGCGCACGGTGGGTTCGGCGGCATCCAGCCGAACGGATCGGCGCCCGAGGCCCGCGCGATGATCCGATCGTAGATGTACACGGCGGGTTGGCCATTGGCAGCGGCAGTCTTGATGATCTGAGTGGCGGCGTAGGCCTCGTCCACATCAACCGCACCGTGGCCCGGTTGCAGCGGTCCCTGATCGCGCGAGTGACAGCTCCCACCAGAACAATTGGCGCTCAAGATCGGATAGATGTCCTCGGCGAAACTCACCGCGTCGGCGGGATTGCCCGCGTCCGGACTCGGACTGGGGCTCGCGTCATCGGAGCACCCCAACGCCCCGGCCAGAGCCACCGCAATAATTACGCTGAGTCGCAGTCTAAGCATCTTCATTTCTTTCACTCGAGTCTCGTCCGGCACGGGCTCAGGGTTGGCTGCATTGCGCGAGCCAGGTTTGCAATAGCTCGAGCTCCGCCACCGTGATGCAGCCCGGAGAGCCCGGCGGCTCGAATCCGCAGTTGTTGGGGGGATCATTGTACGCGGGCGGCATGCCGCCGCCGTTCACGCGTTCGACCAGCACGGGCCCGAGCTCGATGGCGTCCGCATACGCTTCGTCGATGTCGGCGCCGCCCACGTTGTGGCCCGCGCTCGAGTCGGTGACGTGGCACGGGCCGCAGCGCGCCGCGAAAATCGGCTGGATGTCGGTGGCAAAGCTCACGATGCGAAATTGAGGCCCGGCGTCGGCGCTGGCGTCGAGGCTGGCGTCGGCACTGGCGTCGAGCCCGGCGTCAGTGGGCGCAACCGGCGGAATGCACACCGGAGCGCTGCCAGCCGAGCCGCCGTTTCCTCCCCCGCTGCCCCCGCGTCCGCTCGAACCGCCGACGCCCGCGTCGCTGTCGTCCGAGCCGCTACCGCCGTCGCCCGAGGAGCCTCCGCTCCCTGCCGTGACGATGGGGCCCTTGCGGAGGACGTTCGCACCGTCGTCGTCAGAACAGCCGAGCGCTAGCGAGAACGTGGCGAGCAACGCCATAGGAATCGAATACTTGAGCATCATGATCAACCGTAAGACGCGAGCCTGGCGGGGGGTGCACCCGGCGCTGCCGCAGGACAGTGCGCGGCACGCCGCGAAGCTCGAGTATGAAGCACTGAAGGGTGGCACCTCTTATTAGAGCGCTAGGGTTTTGAATCAATGACAAAAATCACGTCTCGCTCCGCCTATCGGCGACGCACCCCTGCTGAAGCCCACCGCTTTCCGTCTGCACGGGATTGCCACTTTGGTGGAATGCGTCACGCCGACTCTGTCGGCCGCGCTCCGAGCGCGCTAAGAGGCGGGGAATGAGCAAAGAGCGCGTCGGTGTCATTGGGATCGGCATCATCGGGGCGGTCTGGGCCAATAACTACGAAAGCGCGGGTCTGCTCTCTGCCAGCTGGAACCGTTCCCCCAAACCGGCGAGCCCGAAGTGGTGCGCGGATGCCGCCAGCGTCGCCCGGGCGTGCAGCGTCGTCCACTTGGTGGTCTCGGATCCGGGCTCGGTGAGCGAGGTGCTGTCGGCGATCGAAGCCGAGCTTCGCCCCGAGCAGCTCGTGATTCAATCCACCACCATCGACCCGGAAAGCGCCGGTCGTTTTGCTGCCCGTGTCCGCGCGCGCGGGGCGCAGTACCTGGAGGCCCCGTTCATGGGCAGCCGCGTCGCCGCCGAGCAACGCAAGACGGTGTTCTTGACGGGCGGCGACGCCGCCGTGGCCGAGCGCGCCGAGCCGGTGCTCGGGCAGCTGTCGGCGGTGCGGCATCACGTGGGCAGCGAGGCCCAGGCGGCAGCTTTGAAGCTGTCCTTCAACTTGCACGTGGCCATCACCATGCAGGGCATCTGCGAGGGCTTGAACCTGGCGCGCCAATCCGAGCTCGGCGACGCGGCTTTCTTCCGCATCCTGGAGGCGACCGCGCTCTGGTCGGGCTTTCACTCGCTCAAGGAGCCCAAGCTGACGAGCGGCGATTTTTCGCCGCAGTTTTCGGTCAAGCACATGCTCAAAGACGTCCGCTTGGCCATTGCCCTGGCCCAGCCCGGCTCCGTGCCACTCGGCTCCGCCGTGAGGGAGCAGCTCACCGAGGCGCACCGGCGCGGCTTCTCGGACGAAGACATGGCCGCCCTCATCAAGGTCCTGGGTTGAACGGCCTTGACGCCGCAGCGCCCCCCAACCGATAGACGGTAACCGATGCAATTGACGCGACATTCCACTCCATCCGGGCCGCGTTGGGCTCACGATGGGCTATTTTTGGCCGAGGGGTTCAGGCTCGGGCTGCTGCTCGAGCTCTCCGTGGACTTCATGGGGCCGTTCCTCGACAGCATCCGCACCAGCGAGCCCGCGCTCGGGCCGCTGCTCGCCCCCGTGGAGAGCGACCACGAGGTGTGGGCCAGTGGCGTGACCTACAAGCGCAGCCGCGAGGCGCGCGCTCATGAGTCGACCGTCAAGGACGTCTACGAGCGCGTCTACGTCGCCAAGCGCCCCGAGTTGTTCTTCAAGTCAGCCGGGCACCGCGTCGTGGGCAGCGGCATGAATATCCGCATCCGCGCCGACAGCGAGTGGAACGTGCCGGAGCCCGAGCTCACGCTGGTGCTCAACGCCAGCCTCGAAGTGATCGGCTATTGTGCCGGCAACGACGTGTCCTCGCGCGATATCGAGGGAGAAAATCCGCTCTATCTGCCGCAGGCCAAGGTCTATGACGGCAGCTGCGCGCTCGGCCCGAGCATCTTCCTGGCCAGCCCGGGCGGGCTCACCAACGTGCCGATCCGGCTCGACATCGAGCGCGCCGGGCGGACCGTTTTCCAGGGGCAGACGCGCAGCTCGGAGATGAAGCGGTCCTTTGCCGACCTGGCCGAGCACCTCGGCAGGGAGCTCAGCTTCCCGCAAGGCGTGTTTCTGATGACCGGCACCGGCATCGTGCCGCCCGACGGGTTCAGCCTGGCCGCGGGTGACCTGGTGCGCGTCGTGGTGGCCGACGCAGTGCTCGAGAACGAAGTCGCTGGCCTTCGCACCGGAGCCGAGCAATGAGCGTCCGACCGATCTGGATCGAAGGCCGCTGGCAGGAGGAAGCGAGCCCACTCGGCACGCTGCAATCATTCAATCCGGCGACGGGTGAAGCGCTGGAGCCCCATTTCCCGATTTCTGGCACGGCCACGCTGGAGACGGCGCTGCGAGCGGGCGCCGCCGCGAGCAGAGCCCTCAGCCACGTCGAGCCGGAGCGCATCGCCACGTTCCTCGACACGTGCGCGCAGTTGATCGAGGCGGATGCCGCGGAGCTGGTCGAGAGCGCGCACCGGGAAACCGGGTTGCCGCGCGAGCCACGACTGCGCAACGTCGAGCTGCCGCGCACGACCGGCCAGCTGCGGCAAGCGGCCCGCGCCGTCCGGGAGCGCTCGTTCTGCGACATCCACATCGACACAAAAGCCGAGATCCGCTCCTACAGGGCGCCGATCGGCGGGCCCGTGGCCGTGTTCGGCCCGAACAACTTCCCATTTGCGTTCAACGCAGTGATGGGCGGAGATTTCGCCGCAGCCATCGCAGCGGGCAACCCCGTCATTGCCAAGGCGCATCCCTCTCACCTCGGCACCAGTGAACGGCTGGCGCGCTTGGCCGAGCGAGCCATCCAGTCGAGCGGGCTGCCTCCGGCGAGCGTGCAGCTCGTGTACGCCTTGCCGCCGGAGCTCGGCCTGAATCTCGTCTCCCACTCGCTGGTCGGAGCCAGCGCTTTCACGGGCAGCCGCAACGCGGGCCTGGCCTTGAAAGCCGCCGCGGATCGCGCGGGCAAGCCGATCTATCTCGAGATGTCCGCGGTCAACCCGATGTTGATCTTGCCCGGCGCGCTGGTCGAGCGCGGTAGCGCCATCGCCAAAGAGCTGGGCCAATCCTGTACGCTGGGCACGGGCCAGTTCTGCACAAAGCCGGGGCTCAGCGTGGTGTGTTCGGGCCCGGCCACGGAAGCGTTTGAGCGCGAGCTCGCGGAGCAGCTGTCCGGCGCACCTCTTGGCCATTTGTTTGCGGAGAGCGGCGTGCGCAGCGTGGCCGATGCCGTCTCGGTATTGCTCGCGCACGGCGCCGAGCTCGTCACGGGCGGCAAGCCGCGCAGCGGACCTGGCTTTGGGTTCGAGGCGACGCTGCTGCGCGTCTCGGGACAGAAGTTTCTGGCTCAGTCCGCCGCGCTGCAAACCGAAGCGTTTGGCCCGGTCCACCTGATCGTCTCGTGTGACGGTACCGATGAGCTACTCGCCGTCGCCGTGGCGCTGCACGGGAGTCTGACGGGCAGTATCTACAGTGATACGCGCGGCTCGGATGACGCGCTCGCTGAGCGTGCCGCGCCGCGGCTCAGGGCCAAGGTGGGCAGGCTGTTGAACGACAAGATGCCGACCGGCGTGGCGGTTTCCGCCGCCATGAACCACGGCGGCCCGTTCCCGGCGACGGGGCACCCCGGCTTCACCAGCGTGGGGCTACCCGCCAGCATCGCGCGCTTCACCGCGCTACACTGCTACGATCAGGTGCGCCAGGCGCGCCTACCAGCGGAGCTCTCGGACGAGAACCCCGCCGGCCTGTGGCGCAACATCGACGGCGAGTGGACTCGCTCCGGGCTCAGCCCGAAAGCTTCTCCAGCGCCTTGATCAGGCTCGGCGCGTCGAGCCCCTGCTGCACGATCTGCTCGAGGGCGCCGCCGTGGCCGCGCTGGTGCGTGCCAACGCGCGCGTAGCGGGGAGAAAAGCCGCGCTCGAGCAGCCAGCTGCCGAAGCGGGCGCCGAGCCCCGTGGCAGAATTCTGGCTCTCCGCCACCAGCACGAAGCGGCCCTTGCCCACGCGCGCGAGCGACGCTTCGTCCACCTGGTTGAGCGTGCTCTTGTTGATCAAACCGACGTCCAGACCGCGGCTGCGCAGCTCGGTCACCGCGTCTAGCGCCTGACACAACACGTCGCCGTAGCTCACGACCCAGCCATCCGTGCCCGAACGCACGACGCTATCCACGCCCGGCTCGAACTGGTAGGAGCCGCCGTACAGGGGCTGCCCCTGCTCGTCCTCGAGATCCGGCAGCGCACAGCGCGGCGAGAACACGAAACGCAAACCGGGGTCGCCGAAGATGCGCCGGATCAACGCGCGCATCTGGTGCTGATCGCCGGGGAAATACAGGCGCGTCGGATCGTCCGGCCCGAGCCCGTTGTCGGCGAAGAAATTATTGACGCCGAAGTGGCAGGTGTTGTCGAGGATCTCGGCGACCCCCGCGTGCGAGAAGTGGGCGATCACGTTGGCGTCGTTCAAACGCGCCATCGAGATCTCCGACACCACCATCTCGAGGAACGCCGAAAAGGTGCCGAAAACACCCTGATAGCCCGGCTCGGAACCGAAGCCCGCAGCGGCCGAGAAGTTGCCGCGCTCCATCACCCCGCCCGCCACGTACACCTCGGGGCAGACCTTCGCGATATGCGCCAGACCGCACGAACCGGCGAGATCGCTGTCAATCACCAGCGTGCGCTTGCGCTCGGCCTTGTCGAGACCGTTCAGCACGTCGCCTAGCGCTTCCCCGAACACGTTGCGCACGCTGGCGCGA
>JAYWEH010000438.1:0-21094 GCA_043780025.1 Deltaproteobacteria bacterium | reverse complement strand
GTTGTGAACGGTCGGGGTGGGGTCGATCGACAGGGTGGGCTTCTCCGCCTGGCGCTCCGACTCCTCGTCACGGACATCCTGGAGTGTGCCCGCCTGCGCCTCGACCGCTTCCGCCAGCAGGCGTACCAAGCTTTCGAGATGCGGTAGCGCGCACAGACGCAAAGCGCGCTCAGCCTTGGACAAGAGGCCGGTGGCGTCGGACAGGATCACACCACTCGTGGTTCGTACCACTTCCCGCACCGCAATGCCCCACTTGTCCTTCTTGACCTTGGCATACCCCAACGTCACTACGCGTTCCGCGGCTTCGGACGGCTGCCCTTCGTCGCGCTCGAGTGTAGTCGGCTCGCTGAGCAGTGTGGCTCCCCACACGGCGATGCCAGGCTCGGCATCAGCCAGCCGAGCCTCGAGCGTTTGGATGCGACGCCCGGCATCCTGTGCGGCAGCATTGAGGCGTTGTGAAGCGAGCTCGATTCGCGTGAAAAGCTCGTCGAGCGCGCCGCCGTCGAGGTGTTTTTCGCTCTGTTTCTTGGTGCCGTGTTTCATCTGAACTTCCGTTCTGGGCTTTCAGGCCCTGCTTCTTGCGGCCCTTCTTCCGAGGGGAAGCCGAAGATCGGCGAGGCGGGTGCGCGACGTCAAGCCGGCGAGCGAAATGTCACAATGACCGATCCGTGGACCAATTGTTGCCCGGTCAACGGCCGGGGCGGACAGCGGCTCACTCTGCGCGTTCGATGGCGTCGACAATCGTCTTCAGCACCTTGATTCGCGCGAATAATTTGTCCTCGGCCTCCACCAACGTCCAGGGCGCGTGCTCGGTGCTGGTGCGTTCTATCATGTCGCTCGCTGCCCGCTCGTACGCTTCCCATTTTTCGCGATTGCGCCAATCGCCTGCGGTGATCTTGAAGTGTTTGAAGCGCGTCTGTTCGCGTTCTCGAAATCGACGCAGCTGTTCGTCTTTGCTGATCTGAAGCCAAAACTTCACGACCACATTGCCGGTGCCCGCGAGCTGTGCTTCAAAATCGTTGATCTCGCCGTATGCGCGGCGCCAGTCGGCCTCTCTGGCGAACCCCTCCACGCGCTCGACCAAGACGCGGCCATACCAGCTGCGGTCGAAGATCGCGAACTTGCCGTCACGCGGCAGATGTCGCCAAAAGCGCCAGAGGTACGGCTGTTCCTTTTCCTCGTCCGTCGGCGCGGCGACCGGGTGAACTTCGTACAGCGGAGCATCCAGCGCTCGGGTCACGCGGCGAATGGCGCCGCCTTTGCCAGCGGCGTCCACACCTTCGAACACCAAGACCGGCGAGAGGCGTTTGAAGCGGCGGCGTCGAGTGAGCACTGCCAGGCGGCGCTGTTGCTTCGCCAGCTTTTCGTCGTAATCCGCAGGCTCGAGCCTGCGGCTGAGGTCCAACGTGCTCACGATCGGCAGGCGCTGAATGCTCGGCAGGGCTGCAGCGGATGGCGCGAACGGAGGGCGGCTCGGGCCGCTCCGCCCCTGAAGTGCTTTCAGCAGGGCCTCGCCGGTGTTCCAATTGCGGTAGCGGCGATCCGTTCCCTCAATGATCAGCCAAGGCGCATGCGGTCTGTCGGTCTCGCTGATTGCCCGTCCGCTCGCTGAGCGACGTTGGTCGTAGTGCGCGAGCTGTTTCCAATCCTGCTTCTGGACCCGGTAACGGGTGCGCTTGTCCGCCCACAATTCGTCGAGCTTGCGCTGCTCCGCTTGCTTTGAAAGGTGGAACCAAAACTTCAAGATCAGCGCCCCCTCGTCGGCCAGCATCTTTTCGAAGCGACGGGTTTCGGCCAGCGCCGCCATGAATGCTGGCTCGCTCAGTTTGCCGAGCGTCCGCGGGCCGATGCAGTCCGAATACCAGGACCCGAAGAAGATCCCAGTGCGCCCCTTGGCAGGCAGCCTTCTCCAGTAGCGCCACATGGGCGGACGCTGGAGCTCTTCGTCGCTCGCCGGCCCGACGGCGTGGACCTCGACGAATCGGGGATCCATCCATTCGGTCAATGTGTTGACAGTCTCACTCTTGCCGGCGCCCGCGAGGCCGCCAAACACGAGGATGACGGGGAACTCGGCAGCAGTCAGGATCTGCATCTGCGCGTCGAGCAACGCTTCGCGGAGCTGCGGCAATTTTTCATCGTAAGTCGTACCATCGAGGGTGTGACCCAGCTCGGCAGATTCAAACACTCTGCCACTATGGGCCCGCTCGCCCGGTCCGTCAAAGGAGTGGGCTCAGCGCGTCATGCCCGTGCGCGTCTCCGCGAGCGGGCAATGACACCGCTCAGTTGCCGCGTGGTTCGAGCGAACCCTGCGGCAGCTCGAGCTGCTGGACGGTCAGATCAGCCAATTCGGTGACCGCGCGCGTGAGCGCGCTAGACAGAGCCTGGGCCAGTTGCTCCGCCTCTTCCTTTGCCACCCCTGAGCCGAGGGCCTCTTCGACCACAATCGCCCGTTCGAGCAGTGACCGCCGCTCATCGCGTAAGCTGAAGCGCAGGGCTACCCGAGCGCGCGGCGAGCCGTGGCGCAGCTGCTCGAAGCTGACGAGCTCCACGTCCAGGGTCGGTGCCGCACCCGCCACGACGCGAGCGAGCCCGCGGCGTTCGAACAGCTCGTGACCGAGGGCTCGGCGCAGGTACTGCTCTGGTGGCTCCGTCCAACGCCGGTCCTGGTAGTACCCGAGTTCGGTGTCGCTCAGCCGATAGGCAATGCGTTCCTCCAGGTGTGCAGCCGAGTCAATTTGACCGAGGCGCAGCTCCAGCCCCGACGACTCGCCCGGCTTCGCCCCACCCCGCACGAGATCGGTAGCCGGGCTGAAGTATCGCGGCGACATCTGTTCCGCTTTCGAAAAGATGGCGCAGCCTGAGAGCAGGGCGCCACCTGCGCCGAGGGACATGGCGAGCATCAGCGCGGCCGATGTGTCGACGGCGATGCGTCGCATCACTGGTCCACCTGGGCGCGGCCTTTGAGCAGCATGTCCGGATCGCGCTCGAGCGCGTCCGCGAAACGGCGAATCGAACGCGCGGCGCCCCGGACGTCGCGTAGCGTGAGCTCCATTTCGGGCCCGAGGGAATGGGCGCCGCGCGCCACCTCCCCGAGCGAATCCATGGCGCGCTGGGTGCTCACCACCAGGCCCTGGTCACTCTCCAGCCGTGCCAGCAGTTGATTGGTGCGCGCCAAGGTGCTGTCGAACGCGCCGAGGCTGTGCTGGACCGCACGAGACAGCTCGCCGGCATTCATGGCCACCAGTTGTGCGTTCAGCTCTTTGAGCGTAGCGCTGGTCTGAGTCAAGATGAGCGCCACGTGTGCGGGCAACTCGCCACGCTCCACCTCGCCCATGATACCGTTCATCGTCGCCATGGTCGCGGACAGATCGTTGGCGATATCGGGGAAACGATCTACCGCTTTGACCAGCGAGCCCTCGAGGTTTTTTAACATCGACGGCGCCGCGGGCAGGTAATTACGTGGGGCTGCAAACGGCAGCTCGGGGACCGGGTGGTCCAGTACATCAAAGTAGTCGAGCAGGATGAATTTTACGCCGGTGATGCCGGTCTGGGCCAACTGCACGCGCAGCTCGGGGTGCACGGTGAGCTCGGCTTGCTCCCCGGTGCCCAGGCTCAAGCGCCCGATTTCCGATACCGTCATCTCACTAGTGACCTCGACATGGCGCTGATCCGGCGCGATGTCGATGCCGGCGACCCGACCAATCGTGACCCCGCGAAACTTCACGGGGGATCCGAGCTCGAGGCCCTGCACCGATTCGTCGAAGTAGCTAACGTAGCTGACGCTATCCTTGTTCCAGTTGCGCGCCCCGAGTGTGACCAGGCTGGCCAGCGCCAGAGCAATCCCGAAGATCACGAGTAGACCCAGCTTCCAATGGTTCGTTCCGGTGGCCATCTCAACGCGCCTCACGCAGGAAAAACTGCCGCACTCGCGGGTCTTGACTGCTGTTTTTGAGCTCGCGCGGGTTACCGCGGGCGATGATGCTCTTCGACTCTTTGTCCAACATGATACAGTTCTTGCCCACCTTGAAGATGCTCGGCAGCTCGTGCGTCACCATGACGACGGTCAGCCCCAGTGCACGGTTCAAGACGCCAATCAGGTCATCGAGCTCCGCGGCGCTGACCGGGTCGAGCCCCGCTGAAGGTTCATCGAGGAAGATCAGGCTCGGCTCGAAAGCCATGGCACGGGCGATGGCAGCGCGCTTCTTCATACCCCCCGACAACTCACTCGGCAGCTTGTCCTCCGCGCCTTCCAGCCCGACCAGCGCCAGCTTGGCTCGCACGATGGCGGATATGGCCAGAGCGGGCAGCTCGGTCCACTCTTGCAGGGCGAAGCCCACGTTCTCACCCACCGTCAGCGAGCTGAACAACGCGCCCGATTGAAACATCACGCCGTACTCCGGGACCGTCCCCGAGAGCTGGGGCGCCCCGACACCCGCGATGCGTATGCGGCCGGCGCGCGGCGTCTCGAGCCCGATCAAGTGACGCAACAGGGTCGACTTGCCGCAGCCGCTCCCACCCAGGATCACGAAGATGTCGCCGCGCTCCACCTCGAAGCTGGCGTCCGCGAGCAAGAGCTGGTCATCCCAGCCGACGCTCAACCCCTCGACCGTGATTAGCGCGTCCTTCATACGCCGAGCGCTCCGAACAAGATGGTGAAGATCGCGTCGAGGAGGATCAGCGCGAATAGAATCGATACCACCGCCTGGGTGGTGCGGCGGCCCACACCCTCGGCCCCTCCCGACGTGGCCAGGCCTTGTTGGCAGGCAATCACCGCAATCGCGCCGCTGAACACCACGCTCTTCAAAAGGCCGGAAAGAATGTCCCACGGTTGCATGACCTGGCTCAGCTCGGCCAGAAAGGCCGCCGGGGTGACATCGAGCTGGGTGGCCCCGACCACCACACCGCCAGCGATGCCGATCGCATCCGCGAGCAAAGTGAGCACGGGCCCGACCAGCATCAGGCCGATCACCCGCGGCAGGACCAGATAGCGGAGTGGAACGACGCCCAGCGTCCGCAATGCGTCGATTTCCTCCGACACCTTCATCGTCCCGAGCTCGGCCGCAAATGCGGCGCCGGAGCGCCCTGCCACGATGATGGCTGTCATCAGCGGCCCGAGCTCGCGCACCATCGCCAGACCCACCAGGTCGGCCACGAAAATGTTGGCGCCGAACTGTTTGAGCTGAACGGCGCTCTGGTAGGCCATCACGAAGCCAATCAGGAAATTGATCAAGAGCACGATCGGGACGGCATCCGCGCCCGAACGCTCCATGGTGAGCCCCACATCGCGCAGGTTCAGGCTGCGCGGGTGCTTCAGCGCGGAAAATGCGGCGCTCAGCAGCTCACCAAAGAAATCGAGGACGCCGAGCACCGCCGCGAATAGCGCCAGAGTCGCCTTTCCCATCTGCTCCACGGCGTTCTGCGGGCGCCGCGGCAAGCGACGCTTCCTGCGATTACGGCCGTATAACGTCAACAGACGGTTCAGCTCGGGGCTGCCATTGACGAACTCGCAAGGCACCCGGCGATGGCGGAGTTCATTCTGCAAGTGCACGATCAGAGCCACACAGGCGCCGTCCATGACTTGCACGGCGGACAGGTCCACCCGAACGCTCTTGGGCTCGAGCACCCGGTCCAGCACCTCCGCCACGCGCTTCCACAAGAGCGCGGCCTCTTCGATGGTGACGCTTCCCCCGAGCGCGATGCTGAGCTGCCCATCAATGCTCTGGGCGCGCCACGAAAATTGCGGCTCGACGCTGGCTACGCGAGCGATCCGCCCCTCGAAAGAGTCGGGGCTCAGCTCCGAGGGCAAAGAATCGGGACTCAACTCTGAGGGCGGCTTAATCAAAGGAAAATTTGCATGTCAGTGAGTGGGATAAAATCGAAAGCCTCTTAGCGAATTCCGTACCAACGCTGAAAATGGCCTTCTGGGGCGATGTGGCGCGCCCGGGGACGGGGCTGCGAACAGGTCTGCCGCAGCTGAGGCGTTTCTGCGCCCGGGTCATCGCGCATTCACGGCCGACCCAAAGAGGATGAGCACGGGCAGGCCGCAAGCGCACAGTCTGAGTCTCCCTAACGCCTCGCTCGTGGCGGTCCGGTAGCGAAGCTGGCGTGTGAAGATGGCAGTGTGCATCCCACTGATTGGAGTCGGCTCGAAGGGTCGTGCCATTGCTTGCGCGTTCTGCTTTCGCGCGTAGCGTTGTAGCATGCACATGACTTTACTTCTCAGGTCCCCGGCGCTGATCGCGCTCGGGCTGCTCTCGAGCACCATTTGGTGCGCCGGCTGTCAGCAGACGGAAGATGCGCTCGACGCAACCGAAGACGCGCTCGGGGCCGATGTCACCGGGCGGGTGCTCGACAACCGCGGTGAGCCGGTCGCTGGCGTGACGGTGCGCCTGTATGGCCTGCTCGGCAACACCGAGTTCGTCGAGGGTGGTGATATCGAGTCCGCGTCGGCGTATATCAATCGCGACGCCGTGCTGGCTTCGAACAACACCATCACCAGCGGTGAAACCGGCGCGGACGGGAGCTTCGAGCTCAGCGCGATCCCCAATGCATTCCTGGCAGTGGTGTCCAAGGAGGGCTGCAGTCCGGCTTTTGCTGGGTTTGACGACGCCACCGGCGTGCTCAACGTCAACACGCTGCTCACCCCCAATTTTAGCAATGGTGTGAACTTCGTGATCCCGGAGTTCGTCGTGGCGTGTGCGACCGCGCCGGAGGTGAGTCAAGAGGGCAACGCGGCCGACGCGCCTGCGTATGAGCCGCCGGTGGCCACAGTGACGTGCGACCCGACGAGCTGCCAGGCGGCGGGGGGCACTTGCACCGCCGACACGTGTGTCAGCACCTGCGTAGCCGAAAGTTGTCAATCCGCGGGAGGCACGTGTGTGGCCGGGGCGTGCACGACGCCGGCGTGTGACGCCACCGCGTGTGCGGCGGAGGGCGGTACCTGTAACGCCGATGCCAGTAGCTGTACGCTGCCGGCGTGCAGCACGGACGCGGAGTGCGAGCTGGGTCAGCCCGGCGCTTTCTGTGAAAACCCGGGTGACGTCGCGTTGGCCGCCTGCCACGCGCCGTTGCCCGCCGAAATCATTCCTCCCGTCGTTGCGGAGGGTTGGGCGGGTTGTCGCGTCACGGGCGTCGATGGCTCGATGATCGCGGACGCCAGCACCGACAACCAGGTGGTCGCTGCGGCCGCTCTGCCCGCAGACGGCATCGTTCGCATCTACGGCGACTATGGCGGGACCGCCACCAAGGTCTACGTACAGGTGCAGAGCGGCGGCCGCTCCTGCGCGAATTTCCCGCCACGTACCGACTTCATCACGGTCGATGTCGTTGGCGGCCAGCTCGCGACGGACAAGGGCGGCTTTCTCGAGCTAGCCCTGCACGGCGGCTATCAGCGCGTCCAATTGTCGACGAGCGAGACGCTGGGTGTCGGTGACCGCAGCTTCGTGATTGAGTTTGGTGAGCCGTGTGCACCGCCAGCGCATGCCTTCACCGCGATCCTCACCTGGGACGCCGGCGTGCGGGAGCCCACGGACCTGGACCTGAGCATCTGGAACGGCGCGGGCCGTGTGCTCTGCGTCGGCAGTAAGCAGTCGGCCTGGGGTCAGCTGAGAGATGGCCAAAGCCCAGGTCCGGAAGTGTTCGAGAGCGATGACGTCTCAGAAGGGCCGTTCACCATCAAGGTGCAATTCTTTTGCGGCAGGCCACGCGCCATTGCAGGCAAGGTTCGGATCATCCGCACCCTCAGCGGACAGCTCGTGGACGACACGTATTCGTTCACGGTCAACGGTCCAAAAGACGTCGCGGAAATCGGCGTTTTCGCCGGCGAGTAAACCGGTCCTGGCGGGGCTCGCCGCGGCGGCCAGCCTCGCTAGCCTGCGACGCGACTACTCCGCGAGGCGAAAGGCAGTGGCGAGGCGTTGCTGTTCGCGCGCTGGAATGCGCAAGCTTTTGGCAACCTTCGGCCATTGCCTCACAACCGCTTGGCTCCGTTCGATGACTTCATTGGCACCGGCTCGCGAGACGCGAAAAAATGGCGCAACGGAGCGGGCCAGATCTAGATCTTGCGCATTGTCGGCTTCGCTGACGTTGAGCTTCAAGCCGTTGGAGCCAGGGGACGGGTTCATGTCGTAGGCCTGGGACAAACTCCAGCCCTTGCCAGGAATGAGAATGAAGCCGTGCTTTCGCAGATGGTCATCGGTGTTGGACACTAACATGTTGAACACGATGCGCCCCCACAGCTCGGCGAGATCGGCGTTGGTTTGTGCGCCATGATCGATCAGTACGCGGGCCAGTTCGAGATAGCTCGCTCCGCACACGCGCGTACGCGTGAACAGCGCTACGGAGCGCGCACGCGCGAACTCAGCGCTCGCATCGAGCAGGCGCTCGGCGTCCCACGGAAAGTAGGCGTGGAACAGGTTCGTGTGCGGCGGAGCGGGCTGGATGCGGACGCCCGGCACGCGTGCCAGGCAGGCAGCGACGCGGCGCGCATCCTGGCAATACTGGTCCATTTTACCGAGCCGTACCTTCAGAGCCTGGCGGGCCGAAAGCGCAAACGGATACATCGTGACCAAATTGCCGCCGTGACGCCGCTGCCAGATGCGCGCCTCCTTCACGAACTCGGTGGAGCCGAACAGTGCGGCCCCGGCGATCGCGCCGAGCGACTTCGATGCCGAAGACCGAACCGCACTGGGTCATTCAGCGGGCGGCCCCGAACCAGGTGGTCAGGGCGTCGCGTAGGCCCTGGTCTGTGCCGTCTCCGACCCACGCGACGTACCCGTCGGGGCGAATCAGCACGGCCATGGGAGCAGCGACCGCGCCGAGCACCGGGAGCTCCCACGCGCCAGCGTATCGAGCGTCGAGCCGCTGGACCCGGTCCGCCCATGGAGCGATGTCGAGCGCGCCAGGTTCACCGAGATTGAGTAACACCGGTCGGGCACCGTGCAGCAGGGTGAACACACGCCGCGGGCCGCTTTCGGTGGCCAGGAGGAGATCGGGCATGCGACGCCCGAGCAGCGGGTGTCCCGCGCCGAGGTCGTAGTGAATGTCGAGCCCTGACATCATCCCGGCGTAACGCTTGCGAGGTTCGTCCATGTTCAAGAGCTCGGACATTTTCTCGTGCAGGGCCTTCGTCCGTTCGTCGCCGCGCATGAGTGCCGTTTGCGCCAGGGTGTTCTCGAGCACGCGCGCAGCGATCGGGTGCCGCTCGGCCTGGTAGGTATCGAGCAGGCTCTCCGACGACTTGCCGCTCGCCACCTGGGCCAGCCTCCAGCCCAAGCTCACCGCGTCCTGGACACCGATGTTGAGTCCTTGTCCGCCTGTTGGGCCATGCACGTGCGCTGCATCGCCGGCCAAGAGCACGCGTCTCTCTCGGTACGAAGCCGCCTGCCGGGCCATGTCGGTGAACCTCGAGAGCCACGTGACGTTGTGAACACCGAAATCGGTGCCGTAGACAGCGACGAGCGCGGCACGAAGTTCATCCAGGGTCGGCTCGTCGCCTTGCCTGACTTCTGGCTCTATCAACACGACTCCCACGCGCTTCCCGTCCTCCAGCTTGCCCAAGGCATTGATGCCCTTTTCGCCAGCGCGGATGCCCCACGCTGGCTCATCGGCCATATCGACCTCGGCAATCAAGTAGCTGACGGACGGCGGCCAGCCCGGAAAATCGATACCTGCGTGCTTGCGGATCAGGCTGCGACCGCCGTCGCATCCGACGAGGTACTTCGCCCGTAGCGATCGGCCGTCAGACAGCGCGACGTCGACGCCGGTGTCGTCCTGGGCAAAACCGGTCACCTCACGCGTGCGATAGATCGGTACCGAGAGCTCAGAGACCCAGTCAGCAAGGATGCGCTCGATGTGGTTCTGCTTCAGCGCGAGCCCGTAGTTGTGACGAGTCGGAAAGTCACTGATGTCGAGACGGATCAGCGCAAAGCCCGTGACCTGCGTGACCCGCCCTTGCGAGAGGAAGCGAGCCGCAATGCCACGCTGATCGAGCACCTCGAGCGTGCGTGCATGCAGACCGCCTGCGCGTGAACCGGCGAGGTCCTGGTTGGGTCGACGCTCGACAATGGCGACGTCAATGCGCGCCAGCGCCAGTTCGCCTGCCAACATCAGCCCCGTCGGACCTCCTCCAGCGATCACGACGGCATGCTCTGCCATGGCTACACTGCGTCCGGACTCGTCGTGCATTTCGATCCTCCTTCGTGCTCCGTTTTCCGCTGAGGCCGGCGACTGTGCGGCATGACCCGGGGCTTGCCGCAAGCCCCGTTGTCTGATATACGATGGCAGTGGATAGGGGCAGGAGTGGCGTTGCTATGCTCGTAGCGGGCGTGCCCCCCGCAAACGGCGACGCGTCAAAATACGACTAGTGTCGTGGCAACGCCGCCGCAGCGTTTGACCTCTGCCTGCACATGGTGCGGCGAGACTACGGCGCCAGCATTGCCGCTGCCGCCGCACGCGTCTCGGTCATGCTGGATGGTGCCAGCCGCGCCGCGGTGTAGTATGCGAGGCGAATGTCGAAATCCGACGATCGAGCCCTCGACCTCACGCGCTGCGCAGAAACGGTGGATCGGGAGCTCTGTCGGTTCGAGGAGCTATCGAGGAGCGCTCGTAACATCAAGCTCAGCTCTGAAAAGAACATCGTGCGAGCCGCTCGTGGGTTACAGCAGGCGCTGGAGCAGCAAGAGCGGCTGGCCGCGGAGCTGCGCGCTTTCGGACAGGCGATGTTCGGAATGCAGACGCGCCAGGAGGCAGCCACGCTGTCGCTCCAAGCTCGGGCTACAGACATTCAAGCGCGCATGGCGCGGCACTCTGAGCACATGGAACGGTTCCAAGCACTCGGGCTGAAAGCGAAGGACGCCGTTGCCGCGCTGGTCACGCTCTCGTCGTCGGGTGCTGATTCGGAGGGCGCCGACGCTGCTGTGATCGCACTCGACGCAGGTGAGCAGGTTCGAAAACTCGTCGATGAGGCCCGGGCGATCGCCGAGGCGGCCAAGGCGGACGACTTTCCAGAAATCTCGGGCGAGGCCCACGCCCTCGAGCAGCGGGTGCGAGCCATGGGGGAACGCCTCTCGGAGCTGGTGCGCGCCAAGTCCATCAAGGTGAACTAGTGGTTCTACCCGCGCTCGCGAGATACCAATATCGGGTGCCGTCAGGCCAATGACACAAACGAATATCCAGATTTTCGGCACCAAGAAATGCGCTGACACGCGCAAGGCCGAGCGATTCTTTTCCGAACGGCATGTGCGCGTGCACATGATCGACCTCGCGAAGAAAGGCATGTCGCCCGGAGAGCTGCGCCGTGTTGCGGCCCGCGTGGGCGGGTTCGAGGCATTGATTGACCGCGGTGGTAAGCGTTATATCGACGCTGGCCTCGCCCATGCAGCGCCCACCGGTGCGCGCATCGAGCAGAAGTTGAGTGAAGATCCGTTGCTGATGAAGACGCCCGTCGTCCGCAACGGCCAGGACGCCACCGTGGGCTACGCGCCTGACCGCTGGCAACAGTGGCTGGCTCAGGGCGGGTAGTGTCGCCGATGTTCAGAGCGGTGCTCGGGCAGGCTGCATCGCCTTGCACGCGGCGTCCCAGACGTCCAGCTCGGGCTTCAGTCGGTTCGGGTCTCGTTGCAGCCAGTGAGAGACACGAGCGCGCTGTCGTTCAAACCAGCGCAGCGCCACCGGGTCCTTTCGCGTCAACAACCTGGGCCCGACCTTGCACAGCGCTTGCTCGGTCCAGCCAGCTACAGAATAAGCCGGATCTGGTCCTCGGTGCGGAGCGAACGCGCACACGACGAAGAACTGACCGCGTTCTTCGATCATCTGCTCGTCGAGCAAATGCCACCCGTTTCTGAGCGCCCAGGCGCGAAGTTTATGCGCGTCCTGGTTCGGCTGAATGATCAATTGCGCCACGCTGGCAAGCACGTGCGGAGCGCTCTCGAGGATCCGTAGCATCGTCTCACCGCTCATGCCGGCGATGACCACGGCGTCTACTCCGCGAAGTTCCGTGTGCGCGAGCCCATCTCCCATTAGCGTGACGACCTGGGCGGCGACGCCCATTCGCTCGATGTGAGCGCGTGCCCCGACCAGGGGCGCTTCACGCAGATCCGACGCGATCGCTCGCCTGGCCACACCACGTGCGACCGCGGCGGCGGCCAAGAGCGCATGGTCCGTGCCGACATCCGCCAACACGGCGCACGGACGCACGAGCCCGAGCACGCATTCGAGACGCTGGGAAAGGAGGGGTGCCATGGTAAGGTCCGTGCTTGCGGGCCCGTCTCAGGCGGCGTGCTCGCGCAGTGAGGTCAAGAGTTCCCCCCACCACAAACCCATGCTGCGAATGAATGCGGGCACGGCTTCCCCGTGGCGAGCGGGGTGATCGGCGCGGATGCGGCTCCAGCCGCGGTGCTTCAGCGTTACCAGCGTGCCATTGCCGTTTTCCGCGAACGAGACTTCGACTTCAGTCTTTTCGTCTGGAGCAAAGTTTACCGCGCGCCATTCCAGCAAGAAGCGGGCGGGCGGCTCCCAAGCGGTGATGTGTCCGGTCTCGATGGTACGAGCCGCCGCTCCGGCGCCGACGGACTCGAATAGGCGCCCGTGCAGCTTGGCTTCCAGATGCACCACGCTGCGATCCCGGCCGATGCGATACTTCATGCCGCGCCGCCACCATTGATCGATCTCTTCAGTGAAGATGCGAAACGCGTCCGCTGGCGGCGCGCGGACGGCCACTGAAACGACGGCCTGGTCACCGGGCAACGGCTTGTCGCTCACGACCGACGCCTCTTGGCTTCGAGTGGAGCTGCCGGGCGACGCGGACGCTTCGAGGTGCGCTCGGCATGGGCCTTGAACGCTGTGAGCTGATCACCCCAGAAGCCCTCCACCTCGTCCAACCAACTCCGGAGCTCGGTGAACGGCGCGCGCTCTAGCCGGTACATGCGCACACGCGCGTCATTCTCGAGCTCGCGCTCAGTCACCAAACCGGTCTGGCGCAACAGGCGCAGATGCCGGCTCATGGCCGGCCGTGTCATCGATAGCGCGTCGGCCAGGTCGCTCGCTTTCCGCGGCTCTTGCCGCAAGAGCTCGATCACTCCGCGGCGGGTCGGATCCGCGAGCGCCATGAGCGTGCGATCCACTCGCGCCGCCGGCGCCGTTTCAGCGCGCCCCCGCGCTACAGCAGTGGCCTTCATTGCTTAGGTTCGCCGGGATTACGCATTCTTTGCATGAACCACCAGTGATGCCCTTCGGGGTCGAGCGCCCCGTACGTCCGGTCCGCCCAATAGTCGTCACCGTAATCCGTCGTGTTTGGCTCGCGAAAGATCTTGGCGCCAGCTGCGCGGGCCCGAGCGCAGTGCGCATCCGCGTCATCCACAAAGACTGCCAAGCCCTGCGTGCACTTGCCGCCGACCTCTCGCGGGCTCGCGTAATACTGCTGCCAGGTTTCCTTTGCGCCGTCACCGGTGCCTGTGGAGCCGATCAGGATCAAGCCGTCAGCATACGTGAGCTCGGAATGCTCGATGCGACCGCCTTCGCCCTCGACTTTGAGCCGGACTTCGAAACCGAAGGCTTTGCACAGCCAATCGATGGCGGCTCCAGCGTCGACATAATACACAGCTGCGCTGATGCGCGGCCAACCGGTGGGTGTGGGTTTCATGGCAATCGTTTCCTTTTATTATTTGTTAATAGTTAATCCATTAGGAAACCATATGCAAGGCCCGCGACGTCGTCGGCGGTCCACTGTCGGGGTGCGAGGCGAGCTGCTACAACGCAGCGCGTGGCCAAGGTCGGCGTCGTCGAGCGCTTGAGAAAAATCTGCCTGGCCCTGCCTGAGGCCGGCGAAAAGGTCGCCTGGGGCGATCCCACGTGGCGCATTCGGGATCGCATCTTCGCGATGCAGAAGGGCAACTACGCGGGCGGCCGCCCCTCGGTGTGGTTCAAGGCCGCGGAGGGCGCGCAGTCAGCACTGGTGGGCGCTGACGCGGAGCGTTTTTCGTGCCGCCGTACGTCGGTCACAAGGGGTGGGTCGGCGCCTATCTCGACACGTCCCGCCTCGACTGGGCCGTGCTCGCCAGCCTGATCGACGAAAGCTATCAGCTCATCGCGCCCAAGCGCCTGGCAAGGCAGCGTGCCGCGCCGGATCGTGCCGCGCCGGATCGCGCAGTCGCCAGGAATGCAAAAGCGAAGGCGAAGAAGAAGCCCGCCAGACGCGTCAACGAGAGATAAGTCTCTTCTTCTGATCCGCACCCGAAGACCGGCATGGCCTTTGCTGAAGGGGAGCTCGGAGACGTCTTGAGCCGCGAATCTGGGCCAGAATGTGCCAGCTCTGGCGCGTGGCCGGCACAGTGTGACCAAGACTCACGGCGAAATTCGAACGATCTAGGAGAGTTTAACGTGACCCAAAGTGCTCGACCCATTCTTGCTTGCTGCTTCATTGCCGGCTCCTTCGCTGCCTGCACCTACAACGAATACACATACACGGGCCAAGGCGGCACAGGGGATGAGCAGAGCGGGCGCGCCGGTGACACCGGCGCCGGCGCGACGGGCGGAGGCGGCAGCGGCTCTGGAGGATCGAGCCAGCAAGCGGGCGGGGGCGGCTCGAGCTCTACGGAGGCCGGCGCCGCAGGCGAAGGGCCGAGTTCGGCTGATGGTTGCACGGGCTGCCTGCAGCTCGAGCTGCCGCCCAATAGCGAGACCAACCTTCAGCTCGCTTTCTCCAGCAATCGAAACTTCAGCAGAACCACGCTCGGGTGGCGCGTGCGCGTGCGCGATTTCACCGGCGATGTGAATATTTCCGCCTACGCCGAGAACGCGGATCCGTCGTTGGTCGTGGCCTCGTCCGCCAGCCTCACTGTCGCCACGGGTTGGCAAGACGTGGGTATCGATCTGGAACCGATCGAGGAATTCCGCGAGCCGGCATTCGTGGATGCGGGCGGCTTCGGCGGCGGCGGTTTCGATCCCGGTAATCCGTTCGACAAGTCGAGGATCCGAGCCATCGGGCTAGTGATTCAGCCGATTTCCGCGCTGGGCAACCTCACGCCCGCGGTGATAGAGGTGGACCGCGTCACGTTCTCGAACCTCGACGGTGGAAACATCAATTTCAGCACGGATGACGGCGACGTCGAGTTGGTCGACTCGGATGACGCCGAGTTGACGCACGTCCCCGAGTGAGGGTCCGCCCGCGTGGGCCTTACGGTTAAATAGTCCTTGCGTTCAGCTCCTCTGCGTCCCAGGTCCAGCCGATGCAATGTGTACCTGTGACGAAAGCCAATGGTCCGCTCAGCGTTGTCGAGCGAGACAAGCCCAAGCCCGGCCCGAACCAGATCGGAATCATTGTCGAGGCGTGTGGCGTCTGCCACAGTGACGTCTTCGTCACGTCGGGCGGCTTTCCGGGCTTGTCGTTACCACGCGTGCCCGGTCACGAAATCGCCGGGCGCGTTGACGCGGTGGGGGAAGGCGTCTCGTCGTGGAAGGTGGGCGACCGGGTGGGCGTGGGGTGGCACGGGGGTCAGTGCTTCAAGTGCCAGGCCTGTAGAGCGGGTGACTTCATCAACTGCGTCGAACATTGCATCACCGGCATCTCGCACGACGGCGGTTGGGCCAGCTACGTCGTCGTCCGCTGGGAAGCGGCTGCCCGCATCCCCGATCAGTTGTCCGCAGAAGAAGCAGCACCGCTTTTGTGCGCGGGAGTCACCACCTTCAACGCACTTCGCAATAGCGGCGCGCGCCCCGGCGACACCGTCGGCGTGGTCGGCCTCGGTGGCCTCGGGCACCTGGCCATCCAATACGCCGCGAAAATGGGCTTTCGCACGGTCGCCCTCTCGCGCGGCGCCGATAAGCGTGAACTCGCTCTCCAGCTCGGTGCCCACGAATACATCGACACTGCCGAACACGAACCCGCCAAAGCCTTGCAAGCCCTCGGCGGCGCCGATCTCGTGCTCGCCACCGCCCCGCAAGCCGCCGCCATCGCCGCCCCCTTCCGCGGCCTCACCGCCCGCGGCAAGCTCCTGGTCGTTGGAGCCACAGGTGACGCCGTGCCCATCCCCGGCTTCGATCTCCTGTCCGGTAAATCCGTCGCCGGCTGGCCCAGTGGCAGCGCCGTCGACTCCGAAGCCGCGCTCCGCTTCAGCGCCCTCTTCGGCGTCCGCCCTCGCATCGAAAAGTTCCCGCTCGCACGCGCGGGGGAAGCGCTGACTAAGGTCCTGGAGAACCGGGTCCGGTTCCGCGCCGTATTGGTGCCGTAGCTCCTTTCGACGCCGCGCACGGCTCGTCGCGTCCCTTCAGCGCCAGCGCCCCCAGATGGCCAACGTCAATCCGGGCGGGCCCTGGAGGTTGACGTACAGGATACGGCCGTCGGGGGAAAACGTGGCGCCTGCGAACTCCTGATCGTTCAAGGCATTGAACGCGAAGGGAAACGTGCCGCCTTCGTCATTGATGCCGACCAGCCACTGGTCTTCGTCACCATCGGTGCAGGCCAGCGCGAAGCCGTGTGGGCCCGCCGTGATGTTATCCGGGCCGTCAAAGGGCGAGCCCTTTTCGAACAGGGCCAGCAGCTCGATGTGTTCGGCACGCGGGTCATAGTGACTTAAGTGGAACACTGGGCGCGGACGAGCAAGAAATCGTGCGAGGCATTTTGCATCGATCTGCCGCACGCCGCTGGCGCCGCGCATCGGACTGCTAAGGTTGCTGGGTGCTGAGCGAGCGTGTAGGCCTCGTCATCTATTCGGCGTCGATGCTGTCCGGTTGCCTCTTGCCGGAGATCGAGTGGTCGGATGCGTTAAGCGCGGATGCGGGGTCCGGCGGCGGAATGCCCGTCGGCTCGCTCGAACCTGAACCTGTACCGTCCTCGGACGCCGGTAGCGGCAGCGGTGGCGGTGGTAGCAGTAGTGGCGGTGCCGCTGGCTCCAGCGAGCCGGGACAGGGTGGGGCCGCTGGTGCAGCGGGCAACGGCGCAGCGGCAGGGAACGAAGAGCCGGGTGATTTGGGCATGGACGGAACGCCTGGAAGCGGTGGCAACGCTGGTAGCGGCAACGTCGGCAGCGCTGGCAACGGTGGTGCCGACGACGGGTCGGCCTGCAATGACGGGCGAAAAAACGGCGCCGAAACCGGGGTGGATTGCGGGGGCGGGTGTGGGCTCTGTGGCGCCGGCAAGGAATGCAGCGACGCCAATCAATGTCAGAGCGGAGTTTGCGGCACGACGCAGTGTGACCCGGTGTTCCAGAAGTGTTGCGAACAATCGCTCTGCAGCGGTGAGCAAATTTGCACGCCCGGCATTCGGCAGTGCAGCCAGCAGGACGACGTCGAAGTGTGCAACGAGTGCGGCACCGACTTCACACTCGCACAGACTTGCACCCTCGGGTGCTTGCCCGCCGAGAACGGCGCCTCCTGTTTGCTGCTGTGACGCTCGGGCTCAGCGCTGCCAATACACTCTTGCCATCCGATCTCGAGTCAGTGACGCCGTTCCAGCAGCTGGCCGCGGCGTGCGGCAACGTCCCAGCTGCCGGTGGCGTCGCTGTGCCAGCTCACCGCGAAGTGGCCCTGGGCGTCCATGGCGACGGCTGCGTTCTTCTGAGTGCCGGTCTTGAGCGTGTTGACGGCGAGCTCATCACTCAACGGGGCGCCGCCCGCGGCGAAGGCCGGGGCCGAATGTCGGAGATGTTTGTCGTGGTGGCGTGCCAGGCGATCACGTGGTCGCCCGTGGCGTTCATGGCGATGGCCGGTGTGAACTGATTGCCGGCTGTCGTTGAATAAACGGCGCTCTCGATGGAGAGGGGGACGCCCTCGGCGTCGAAGCGCCGTGCGCGGATTTCGAAGCTTTGCAGACAACGTTGAGCCGCGCGGGCATTGCTGCCCAGCCGGCGAAGTTGGTGCGCGCAGCGGCGCCGTACCGCAGACGGCGCCGTGCGCGACGATGAGAAGCGAGTCTCAGCGAGGGACGTTACTTCCACGGGACGTCCTGGTGATCGCCGTGCAAAGGTTTTGTGACGAGACGCGATAGGCGGCTGCTCTCGACACTGCCCGTTCGCACCCGGCGGTAACAAGGCCCGCGCCGGGCGTTACCTTGGGGTACCGGCGTGCCAGGGAAGGCGCCGTGAGATCGGCAGGTTAGGGCCCTTGTGCCAGCAGCTCTCGATCGTGACCAGCATTCTTGAGACGGAGGCGGACTCGGACTGGTATTGGCAGATCCTCGGCCTCGGGCTGCTGGAGATCCTCGACCACAAGGTGGGCGATGGCGTGGCGGCGGGCTGGGAAGCCATTGCGAAGAGCTTCGACGTGGGCACCGACTGTCGAGTCAACGTGAATGCCAATGGTGGCCTCGATATCGAGGCCGTACCTTCCGCCCCGGCGGGCCCCTCCGTGCGCGTGAAGGACCTCGTCAATGCGGTGCGCACCAAGAGCATTACGGGCGCCGTGGAGGCCGAGCCCGCAGTGCGAACGCCGGTGAAGGCACCGGTCACCAAAGCGCTCGTTGGGCGCACCCTCGCGGAGCCGTGAGGTCGCCGCACCGAACCGTGTGCGAATCAGTATCGAGGTGCGCCGCCCCCCGCGTTTGCGAGGTCGACGGGTGATACGTACGGGTCGAGCGTGTCGTGAATGAGCGCCCGGCGCACCTCCGGATCGACGTTGGCCATCTCTTCGGCGACGGCGAACAGGATGTCGTAGGGCGCTACGCCGTCGATGGCGTTTTCGACTTGCACGCTGCCGTGTTCTCCGATCAAGGCTTCCCACTCCACTCGTACGTCGGCCCAAAAATCGGCGGTACGCTCCAAATAGTCCAGGGCAACGCGCTCGGCGGGCAGGTTGATGCGGGTGTACTGGTTCAGCCCTTCTTCCTTCACCAACGCGGAGCGGGTGTCGAGCTGCAACTTCCAGTTGTCTTCTTCGTGGTCCCAACCCGCGGCGCGAACGACGTGTGTGTTGACAGCGAGCAGTACGTCGTAGTCGCTGCGCTGGCTGAACTCGCGCCGCGGCAGCGGGCGATAGGTGAGCCGCGACGTCCAGCTGGACTCGTGGCGCCGGTGTTTCCAGAAGCCGTAGCTCTCGTAGCGCGGCCCGTCGTCGACCTGGGACACGGCTTGCGACCAGGTGCAGCGCGCCTCTTTCTTGCTCAAGCGCCGGTGGGTCCAGATGCGGTTGCCTTGAAACTCGAGCAGCTCGCGATCCTGGAAGACCCAGTCCTGGCGCCAATGTTTGAGCGGAAAGAATTGGTCCGGCCCGATCTCGATCAATAGGACGTGCTGGAGCACGACGTGCCCCGGCCCCTGATCGATCGCGGAGACCACCTCGGTTCCACCGGTCGTGTACGGATCGCGCAGCTCGTACCCCGGCGCGATGGCCTTGACCTCTTCGAAGTTGAAGGAGACGTCGAAGGTGCCAGCCATCCCCAGGATGGCCGCGCGGTCGCGGGCGGGCTCGCAGCGGGGTGCAGAGTGCTCGCGCCCGCGTCTTCGCTCGTCGTGTTCGTCATGCGCTGTGGCCTGCCCAGCCCCGAGCAGGAGCGGTAACAACAGTATGGATGCAGCGCGGATCGGCCTCGAAATGCTTTTCGTCACGGTTTTCCTTCTCGGCCCAACGTGCTCGAGGCATCTCCAGACCGCCATATATGATAATGATATTTGTTATCAAATTGGGCGTGAGAAAGCAAGGGCAAAACGTGTCAGGCTGCGACGCTCGCGGGTGACGGCGCATGAACGGCTTCGATTGTTGGGCGCTCTTGCAGTGGGCAGCACCGCTTCGCGGCTTGCGCGTTGTCGGGTTTCGCCATGTGCGCGGCCAGGTGTGCAAGCGCATCCGGGGCCGCATCGCGGAGCTGGGGCTCGGCGACGTTGCGCAGTATCGGGCGTTTCTCGAAGCGACGCCGGAGGAGTGGTGCGTGTTCGATGGGCTCTCCGTCGTGACCGTTTCGCGCTTCTATCGCGACGCGGCCGTGTGGGAGGCGCTGCGCGACGTGGTGTTGCCGTGTGTGGCCGAAGCGGCACTGGCTGCCGGCGAGCGGACGCTTTCGTTCTGGAGCGCCGGCTGCGCGTCGGGTGAAGAAGCGTACACGCTCTCGATGTTGTGGGCGTTCGAGCTCGCGCCGCGCTATCCGGGGCTGGGGCTCCGCATCCTCGGGACCGATGTCGACGCCGAGGTGCTCGAGCGCGCCCGGAAGGCGCGCTACGCGCCGGCCACGTTGCGCGACTTGCCCGACGGCTGGCGGGAGCGAGCGTTTGAGGCCACGGTGGGGCCGTCGCCTCTCGTCGAATTGCGCGAGCAGTACCGTCAATGCGTGGAGCTGCGGCGAGAGGACGTGCGGCAGCGAACGCCGGACGAGCGCTTTCACATCATCGCTTGTCGCAACATGGTGTTCACGTACTTCGAGGAGGCAGCGCAACGGCGCGTGCTCGACGGGCTCTTGCCTTGCCTGCATCCGAGTGGCGTATTGATCTCCGGGCTCGAAGAGCGGGTCCCGGCTGGCACGGGGCTCGAGCCGTGGAGGGACGGCTTGCCGTTCTATCGCCGTGTACGGAGCGGCTCGGCGCCCCGAGGTTTCGTCGATGGTCCGTTGGGCTGAGGCCCGGCCCCATTCTGACATGTTTGGATCGCACCTCCTCGTGTGGGTCCGCGCGTGCTCTCCACTCGACGCCGTGGTTGCAGCCGCCTATGCTTTGCGCATGCATTTTCGACGGTCCGCGGTGGCTGTTTCACTTTGTCTTGCATGTAGTGCGGGAGGTGAAGGCGGCAACGAGGAGGCGGGCGCGGGTGGGCTGAGCGCAGGATCGGGTGGAACACCTGGGGCAGGGGGCTCGCCCGTGGGTGCAGCAGCCGCTGGCGGAAATGGTGGCGTTGCGGGTGCGCTTGGCGGCAGCGGCGGGCAGGTGGGCGCGGGCGCGGGTGCAGCAACGGGGAGTGGTGGTTCGGACTTGGCAGGGGCGTCCGGCGCAGCGGGTGCTTCGATGGGTACGGGCGGCACGGATGTGCAGCCACCGGGTGATCTACTGTTGAGGGACGATTTCGAGAGTGCGGCTCCGCTTGGCGCACCCAACGCAGCGCTCTGGACGCGGCGCCTGGGCTTTGGTGGCGCTGACGATCCGAGCACGATCGCGATCGACGACACGAACGCGCACAGCGG
>JAYWEH010000437.1:0-3842 GCA_043780025.1 Deltaproteobacteria bacterium | reverse complement strand
CGATTCACGCCCAGGGGCTCGTGCACGGCGATTTGAAGCCGGGCAATATCATGGTGACCGCCGATCGAGCGATCATCCTGGATTTCGGCTTCGCCCGCGAGCGCGCTCGCGTCAGCGCCCGCCGCGCAGGTGCCCCGCCGGACGGCGGCACGCCCAACTACATGTCGCCCGAGCGGTTGAAGTCGGGAGGCGCCAGCCCCGATGACGACATCTATGCGCTCGGCTTGACGCTGCTCGAGATGTGGACGTGCCGCGTGCCCGATCCCGGCTACCGCCCGCGCAGCAAGCCGATGCGGGAACAAATCATGTTCGATGTGCCGTCCGGGCTGTCGATCGATGAGGTGAAGCAAGTTTTTCGCGCGTTGCACGAAGATCCGCGCATGCGACCGAAAGCGCGACGCATGCGCTTCTTCAACCCGTCCGCTCTCACCACGAGCCACGCGCAGATCCCACGCGAACGGATCTCTCCCGGGCCCCCGCTAGGTCGCGCTGTCGCCAGGACGTTCACACCCGGCGCGCAATCGCTGCTGGTGACGTTCGCCTACAACGCCGAGGAGCTCGCGGGGCGATTGTTCCCGCTCGAGAAGCCGCAGGTAACGATCGGGCGGCGCGCGAACCAGGACATCTGCGTCGCCGAACCCACGTGTTCCGGAGCCCACGCTCAAGCACAATGGCAGGCGGGCACCTGGATCATCGCCGATCTGGGCAGCACCAACGGCAGCTATGCGGATCACAGCTACGAGCGCAAACGCACGGTGAGCCTGCTGCACGGCGGCGAAGTCCAGCTCGGCGAGTGCCGGGTCAAGCTCGTCAGCTTCGAAAAGGGTTCGCCACAGCACCTGCGCGCGATGGAGTACCTGGCTCAGCGCGACGGCCTCACCGGTTTGTGGAAACGCTCCGAAATGTTGCTCGCCCTGAAAGACGAACTGGATTTCGCGCGCTGGGACAAGGTGCCGTTGACGGTGGCCACCTACGAAATCTGCAGCGCCAACCGCTCGCCCCACGATCGACCGACAATCCTCGAGATGCTCGCGTTGCGCCGCGCAGCACAGCGCGTGGCTGAGCTCACCGAAGTGCTGTTGCTCAGCATGGTGCCGATTACCGCAGGCCGAACCGACGCATTGAAGTTTGTCGTAGCGATGACCGGGCCGACGCTCGACGAGGCGCGCAACGTGGTGGAACAGATCGTGGCTCAAGTGCGCGGCTCGACGCCAGAGAACCTGGATCTCAAGGCCAGTATCGTGCTGGCTGAAGGCACCGTCAGCGCCGAAGACCTGTTGAGCTGATCCCGGGGCTCCCGCTTCCGGAGCTCGATCGCCCCTCCCCTCGATTCGGCCTGCATGGCGCGCAGCTCCCATCCCTCCCTGCCTCCCGCGAGCCAACACGGCACCGAACGCCTCGGCCCGCGCGGTGGTGGTGAGCGGCCATTGCGTGCGCAGCTGGTCGTGGCGACGATGCTGCTGTTGATGCTGATCGCCGTGCCGCTGTATCTATTGCGGCGGCCCAGCGCGGGCCGGAGCGCCCCCGAGCCCGATGCGGGCACCTTCACTTTTGGAGGGGTCGTGCGGAAGCAGGTGGACGCCGGGGCCGGCGAGGCTGAGGTGGTGCTTGGCCCCGTCTCGCGCGTCCGTTGCGGATCGGCACCCAACCAAAGCCGCAACGAGGGTAACTCCTGCGACCCGCTGCCAGCGCTCGAGGCTGCTTTCCGCCGCACGCTGAAGGAAAATCGCGACTGCGCCCCGCAGACCGGCAAAGAAGGCTCGCTCAATTACGTGCTCGAGGTCGACTTCCAAACTGGGAGGCTCAATGTCTTCCCGGGCCAGAGCGGCAAGTGGCACGGTCCGCAAGCGCGCAAGGCCACCGCCTGCATGCAGCGCAATCTGCCGAACATACCGTGGACGGAGATCTCGCACCAACACGACTACTACGCCATCGCGATCCTGGCGACGTATCCCGCTTCCGACCCGGGCGAGGACCTGCCGAGCTTCGATTGATCCTTTTTCTGGGGTTCGTTCCGTCGAATCCCCTCGATGGAGGTTGTGAGGTCACGGCGGGATGGGGCCGCTTGGTAAGGCGGGCAAGGTCGAAAACTCGATCACCCGCTCGGCCTCGCCGATGCGGGTCATGAACAAGCCGGTGAAGGTGCTGAACAGAATGCTGCCGGGAGACACGGTGGCGGTGTTCGAGGGGCGGCTGATCCAGCTCTGAATCTTCTGGAGCAACTCGGGGCTGATCGGATTGATCAACACCTTGCCTCGCAGCACCAGGGGCCGCCCCTCTTGCACCTGTCCGGCGTGCGCCACGAGCAAGCGCTCGCTCTGCGCGCAGCGCCGGAGCACACCATTGAGCGTCGGACTCCATTGACGGGCCAGCGCGAGCTGATCGGGCCGATTGAGCTCGACTCGATACATCTCTTCCCAGACGTGCCAGGTGATCTTGCAGTTCTGTAGCGTGCTGGCGATGGGCCGCTCGCTGCCTTGCGCATACAGCAGGCCGGTGAGAATGATGGTCGTCGGCAAGCCGACGCGCAGCTTCCTGAGCAGCGTGGCATCGGCGACATCGCGAAACGAGAACGTGGCAAACAGCCAACGCCGTCCGCCGTCCCACTCGAAGCGCGCTTCGCGCGGCGGCAAAAGGGTGGCCTGCTGTGCCTGCGCCCGGGGCGCCCAGGCTCCGCAGAGCAGGAGCGCGAAAAGCCAACGGCGCCACCGCGGCACACCACCGAGAGCCCACCCGAGTGCGCGGATGCCCGCGGCTTTCACCGCGCCGCTCCTTGCTCCAGCGGCAGGAATCCGAGCACGTTGGCGAACGCAGCGGTGAAGCCACCGAGGCTCGTATCGATGCGAAAACCCAGGTTCGCCGTCAAATCGAGCGGCACCCGAGCCAGGCCTGAATACCGGGGCGCCGGACGTTCGAGCTCACGCGGACCGGCCAGCGCAAACACGCCGAAGCTGCCGAAGAGATCGATCGAAAAAACCGAGCGCGTGCCGCGATAGACGGGGATGCGATACTCACCACCGAGCTTCAGCGCGTACTCCGCGTACCGCACTTCATTGATGGCCGTGTCGAGAAAGTTCGGCGACGGTCGGCGATCGAAATTCAACCCGAGCAGGCGGCCCGGGCGAAAATCCGTGAGATCACCAACGTAATACTGCTCGAAGAACGGCGCGTCCCCAGCGATGGCCCCGGCAAACAGATCGATGCTGAACACGTGGCCTTTGGGCAGCGCCCAATAGCGATGCGCTTTCAGATCGAGCCGCTCGTACGCGTAGTCGCTACCCGCAGGCGAAAGGCTCATTTCGAGCGCGCCCGAGGCGAGCCAGCCTCGCGTCGGCAAGAACGGATGGTCGCGGGTGTCGTATTCGAATGACGCGCGCAGCGTGGAGAGCACGCTGCGGCCCGGCAAGATCTTGAAGTCGATGGGCTCGACCAAGCCGCCGTAGTCATGCGCCGCGGCCCTCGGAATGCGCACGTCCCCGATGGTTTCGAGCCGGTAACTGAGCCACAATCGCGAGCTCAACGAAGTGGGATAGCCGAGGCCGAGCTGGCCTCCAAAGCGCGTGTATTCGACGACCGCGTACGAAGCCGAAGTCAACCGCGGATCATCCACGGCCACGGCGGAGTTGCCGAAGAAATCGAGCGCGTCATTGTACAGGAGCTCCCCGCTGATCGCCCAACGGCTGGACAGGAACGCCGGATCGAAGAAGCGCACGCGCAGCGCGACTTGATCGATGGCCTCCTCAGTGGTCGCGCCCTGCGAAATCGCGAGCGCCGTACCGAGGGTGATGCCCGTGCCGGCCAAGTTGCGCTCCGCGCCGGCAACACCCGCAAACGCCGCCAGC
>JAYWEH010000436.1:0-3842 GCA_043780025.1 Deltaproteobacteria bacterium | reverse complement strand
CGCTTGATCCGCGGCGGCCAGCGCCTGTTGCACGACTTCGGCAGCCGCGCCGTCCGCCCCGCTGATGCTCTTCGGTTTGCCACCCAGAAACTCGGAGGCGCGCGCGTACAGGTTGTTCCGCAGATCGAGCGTCAGGTGTTTGGGCGAGAGCAGTTTGCCCGTCTGCGTCGCGGGGCACTGATCGGAGCAGCGACCGCACTCCGTGCACGTGTAGAAGTCCAGGAAGTGCTTCCAGGTGAAATGCTCGATGCGTGAATAGCCCACCGCGGCCTGCCGCGCGTCCGGCTGGTCCATCGCCTTCTCGACCTTGCTCATCAAGGCCTCGGTGCTCTCGGCCACCTGCGGCAAGCGCCCGAGCGGCCCGAGGTCACTCAGAAATACGTTCGGGAACGAGGTGATGACGTGGAAGTGCTTCGAATGCGGCAGCAGATTCAAGAAGATCAGGACCAGGCTCGAGTGCAGCCAGAACCCCAGGTGAGCGACCACGACCAGCGCCTCACTCGAGAGCGATGAGAGCAAGACCGCCGCGCTCGAGCCAGCGGGCTCGGTGGCGTAAAACCGGATCGGGATGGGTTCACCGAGCGGGGCGATCAGAGCCTGAATGCTGTCGCACCAGCCGCCACGAGCGCACTCGCTCTCCACGCGCGTGTTGAGCACGAGCGCCGCGCCATCGTAGAAAATGTCGGCGAACATCATGGTCATGATGATGCCGAGGATCAGCAGGCCCTCGCCGCTGAGCGTCATGCGGCGCTGGCGATTGATGGTGCGGTAGTAGACGAACACGGCCGCCCCGCTGATCACGAGCAGCGCGAACACATCCTTGAGAAAGCTGTACGCCGCACCGAGCGGCACGCCGAACACACCCTCCGGACCGAGCACGAACAGGTTGAAATCCGGAGAGAAGCCGCGACCCCACAAGATCAGCGTGCGCAAGAGCAGCACCACGAAACCGAGGAAGATGAGCTGGTGAGCGACGCCCGCCCAGAAGTAGTCGCGCATGCGGGTCTGCACGATTGCCATGCGCCAGACCTTGAGCAGGCGCTCCCCAATCCGATCGGTGCGGTTGCCCGCCGGGGCGCCCGCCTCGAGCAGCCGCAGGCGTTTCTGCGCGTTCCAGACGAACAGCGACACGAGCGACACGATCAGGAGAGCCATGGCCACTGGATTCATTGCGTCACTTTCTTCATTGGAACCGGCGTACTAGCTCCCAAGGGCGCTAGCTCCAAACCACCACGCGAGCACACTAACGACAGCGAAGAGGACGGCCCAGATCCCGAGCTTGGCCCAGGCCCGAAACGCGGGGGGCGGGCTCGGTTCCTCGAGCTTGCAAAGATGTGCGCCCGGGCTCCAGGCATCTGTGGCCGGGTGCGCTTTCACCGTGAGCAACAGGTGGCCGCGCGGCAGCCCCGCATCCACGGAATCCAGCGCTCCCGCATCCGGCAGGCGCAGCCGCACCGGCACCAACGCGTCGGGGCCCTGGCGCGGCAGGTGCACGAGCGCCGTCAGCGGCGCGCCCACCACGGCGAGCTCAAACGCGCCTTTGCGTTCGCACAGGTCACACCCGCCACCCTCGCAGCGAGCGCACGGCAAGAGCCGCGGCAGCCGCACCAGCACGCGCGCGCCATTGCCGAACCAGTCCGCGGGCACCTCGATGGCGTACATGAGGTCGGGTCCGCGCTGCGCGTCGAGATCGTCCGTGACGCGGGCCAGCACTGCCACCGTGGCGAGTGTACTCGGGTTCATTGCCCGGGGCCGCCTCCGTTGGCCTGATCACAGCGAAAATTCGAGCAATTTTTCGTCTTCGGCCTCGAACAGGCCAATCTCGAAGGCCTCGCGCCGCGGACCGAGACGAAGCGAAAGCGTCACCCAGATGGGCGGTTCGTCACCGCCGAGGCTCTCGAGGGCGACGCTCACCTTGTAGGTGCCTCGAGTCGGCGCCTTGGTGCCGTCGAGGAAAACATTCTCCAGGTTGGTGCCCGCGCACTCCTGACGGCGACCGGGGCAATCGCGACCTTTGAGCAAACCACTCTTTGACAGCCGACCAGCTTCGATAAGCTCGCCGTTGGGATCGGTCACGTGCAGGTCGATGTCCGCGCGCGGCGCGTCCCAGGCAATCATGAACTGAATGACGCCCGCGGGCGTGCCGCAGCCCTCTTCCAGCGCCCCGTTGCAGTTGTCGTCGAGCGCGTTGAAGCACACCTCGTAGCTCACGGGTACACAAGGCTCGAGCGTCCGCAGAACGGGCTCTCCGCCTGCCGCCCGCTCGCCGACGTCCGGGGACACGGAAGCCGACGCGCGAGGCACCGCCGCTCGGCCCCGAACGCCGCCCTCACAGCCGAGTGGGCCGCTACCGAACAAAAGCGTTGCGAGCGCCTTGGCGAAGCTCGACAAGGCGCTCGACTGCCGAACGGTCATTCTTCTTTCTTTGCGAAATCCATCGCGCCGCTCGTGCCCCTCGGATTGAGCAGCCGATGATAGGCCTCCGACGCGAGCTTCCCGGTTTCGCCCTGCTCGTCGCGCAGCGCGAGCAGCGCGCCCCGCTCTTGCATGAACAAGAGCGTATCGATGGCGTTGGCGCGCGCGTCTTCATCCGTGCCGAGGGCCATGCCGAGCAAGCGATGCCGCAGCACTACGCGCGTGAACGAATGCGGGCCGTTGTCGTATTGCAAACTGGCGAACTGCCGGCGCAGCTGCTCGGACACCCAGCCCTGGGGGATTTCGCCAAATTCGATGCGCGACGCGGCTTCGGCGTTTTGCACGTAGCGGAAGATGTGGCCTTCATCGAGGTCGCGATCCGACCAGTAGCCGAAAGAGTTGTACCAGAGCTCCTGCAGCTCATCGATCGTCTCCTTCGGTTGCCCCGCGAGCGCGGCCAGTGCGCGGGCCGCAACTTCGGGCGTACCGCCGAGCATGAGCGCGAGGGCAGCGTGGTTGACGAGCTTCTCGTCTTTCATCTTTTCGAACAATTGCGCTTCCACGGCGGCGTCGATACCGGCCTTGCCGATCGCCTGGGCCACCGCGCCCCGCACGAGCTGGCTCGCTTCCGGTGTGAGCAACCCGATCAGTGCATCGGAAGTGCCCGCGATAGGACGGCTGATCAACGTCTCGAGAAAACACGCCTGACGCACCTGGTCTGCGGGCTCGGGGCTGCTGTACTTCTTGATCTTCTCCGCGAGCGTGACGAAGTCATCATCACTGGCCACCCAGGCCAAGGCGCGGCACGCCGCCATACGGCTCTGCTCGTTCTCTTTCGGCTCCTCGATATAGGTGACCAACGGCGCAAACGCCTTGTGGTCGCCCCACTCGGAGAAGCCTTCAGCGGCACCCACGCCGAGCGCGCGCAGGGTCATGCCGAGCACCGCGATACCGCCCGCCTGCATCGCATCCATGGTCGCGTCCACCTTGTCGGCGCGCTTCTTCAGGGCCGCCATCATCACGGGCCAGGTCGCTTGGTCCTTGAGCTTGCCCGCGTAACGCATGGCGCTCTGCGCGACCACCCACTCCTGCGGGAAGGGCGGCTGCTGGCCTTCGAGCGGCAGCGGCTTTTGGGGGTTGGCCCAGGCGCGCAGCGGCGCGATGAACTTCTTGGATTCGAGGTTGGCCAGGGCGCGTAGCCCGTTGGCGTGCGGAGCCACGGCTTCAGTCATCCAGAACAACAGCGCGTCTTCCGACTGTTCGCGCAGGGCGTCACGCTGATCGGGATGCATCGCCGCGAGATCGGCGATCATGCGCGCGGCTTCGACGCGCTCCTTGTTGTCGCGCTTCAGCATCATCTCGTAGTCGGAGTCATCGCCGTAGATCTTCTGTTCATCCATGCGCAGGCGCGCGGCCAGCGTGGGCAC
>JAYWEH010000435.1:0-9118 GCA_043780025.1 Deltaproteobacteria bacterium | reverse complement strand
CCTACAGGCGCCCGCCGCCCGGAAATTGCGAACTCGGCTCGCGCGTGACTTGCGTCGGCGCCTGCACGGCTGTGTACGTGGCGATGTTCACGATCTCGTTGACGGTGGCGCCGACGGGGATGACTCCGATAGCGCCGCCGATGCCGAGCACGAGCGGGCCGAGCGCCTCCGCGTCGGTGAGCTTGACCAGCAGCTTGTAGGCGATGTTGCCCGAGGTCAGATCGGGAAACACGAGCACGTTGGCGGAGGTCGAGAGCGAGCAGAACGGGAAGTTGGCCTCGACCTTGTGCCGATCGAGCGCGGTGTCCGCCTGCATTTCGCCGTCGACGTCGAGTGTCGGCCAGCGTTCGCGCACGATCTGGATCGCGTCGCGCACCACGCGCACGCGCTCATCTTTGTAGTGCTCGCCGAAGTCGGAATAGCTGAGCAGGGCCACATGGGGGACCTCCCCGAACGTCTCCGCGACGCGCGCGGTGTTGATGGCGATCTCGGCCAGGTCCTCCGCGTTCGGTTCCAGGTTGACGGTGCAGTCGCCGAGGAAAATCTTGCGGTCGCGAAACAACATCGCATAGGCGCCGGACACGAGCCGGCTGCCTTGCTTCAGGCCGAGCACCTGCAAGGCCGGGCTGATCGTGTGTTTGTAGGGGCGGTTGAGGCCACCCACCATGCCGTCTGCCAGGCCTTCTCGCACCATCATGGCGCCGTACCAGGAGTGCTGCCGCACGGCGTTGCGCGCGGCCGACAGCGTCATGCCCTTGCGCGCGCGCAGCTGCCACAAGGCCTGCGCGAGCTCTTGCGCGTGCGGCCCGTTGGTGACCGGCTCGAACTCCATGCCGTCGAGGCTGATGTGGCTGCGCTCCGCCTGCGCTTTGACGCGATCGGGATCGCCGAGCAGCACCGGCGTGCAGATGCCTTCGTCCACCAGGATCTGGGCGGCGCGCTGGATGATCGGGCTCGACCCGTCGGTGAACACGAGCCGCCGTTTCGGCTGGGCCGCGCGGGCGCGCTCAATCAGCGGCTGCATGATGCCGCGCGCGCGCTCGACGAGCAGGTGCAACCGCTCGCGGTACGCCTCGAGGTCCTCGATCGGCTCCCGCGCCACACCGGAGGCGGCGGCGGCTTCGGCGACCGCCGGGGCGACGAGCGTGAGCACGCGCGGATCGAACGGCTTGGGGATGATGTAGTCGTCGCCGAACGTCAACTTGGAGAGGCCGTACGCGGTGAGCACCTTGTCCGGCACGTCGAAGCGGGCGAGCGCTGCCAGGGCGCGCGTGGCCGCTACCAGCATCTCTTCACTGATGCGCGTGGCTCGGCAATCGAGCGCACCGCGAAATACGAAGGGGAAGCCGAGTACGTTGTTGACCTGGTTCGGATAGTCGGAGCGGCCCGTCGCCAAGATCGCATCGGGCCGGGCCTGGCGCGCGACCTCGTAGGGGATCTCGGGATCCGGGTTGGCCATCGCAAAGATGATCGGGCGCGGCGCCATGGGCGTGATCATCTCCGCGGTCACCACATCACCCACCGACAGCCCGATGAACGCGTCTGCCCCGCGCAGCGCTTCCGCCAGGTTCGTGAAGCGGCGGGCCGTCGCCAGGGCCTTCTTGGCCGGGAACAGGTCGGTGCGGCTCTCGTGCACGAGGCCGATGGAGTCGAACATCGTGATGTTGCTGCGCGACACGCCCAGCTTGATGTACAGCTCCGCGCAGGAGATCGCCGCCGCACCGGCGCCGGAGAACACCAGGCGCATCTCGCTCAAGTTCCGGGACGTCAGCTCGGCGGCGTTCAATAGCGCCGCCGCGGAGATGATCGCCGTGCCGTGTTGATCATCGTGAAAGACCGGAATGGAGAGCATTTCCTGCAAGCGCCGCTCGACCTCGAAGCACTCGGGCGCGCGGATGTCTTCCAGATTGATGCCGCCGAAAGTGGGCGCGATGGCCTTGACCGCGTTCACCATTTCGTCGACCGTCAGCGCGTCGAGCTCGATGTCGAACACGTCGATGTCGGCGAACTTCTTGAACAGGTTCGCCTTGCCTTCCATGACTGGCTTGCCTGCCAAGGGACCGATGTTGCCCAGTCCGAGCACCGCGGTGCCGTTGGTCACGACCGCGACCAGGTTGCCCTTGGCCGTGTACTTGTACACGGCGCTCGGGTCCCGATGGATGGCGCGGCACGCCTCGGCCACGCCCGGCGTGTAGGCGAGCGACAGGTCGCGCTGGGTCATCAGCGGCTTTGTCGCCACGACCTCGATTTTTCCGGGTCTGCCTTCGGCGTGATACGCCAACGGATCCAATCGCTCGGTCATGCTCTCACCTTTGTTCACCCGTCTCGGCACGCAGCTCGTCCAACCCGACGCCGACTGTAGCGAGGGTCGGGTCGCAGAGTCTACATGCCACCCGGGCGCGCGGGCGGCGTGCGGCGCTTCCGCTCAGCGCCCCGTCTTGCGCTCGCGCGGCCGAGTGGCGCCCTCGGCCGCGCGCACGCCGCTGCTGCTGCCCTCTACCGGTGTGGGGCGCGTGTTGGCGACGCCCCGCGCCGGCGTCTGGGCGCCCGGGACGCGGTTGAGGATCTGGTCGACCTCGGCGGCGGCGTTTGTCGTCACGGCGCGGCGTCGCTGGCTACTCGGGCGCCGCGGCGGGGCAGGTGCCTTGGCGCTCGCCGGGGTAGGCGTCGCGGTCGCCTGCGAGCCGCGCCCGAGCACCCGCGCCTGGTGGGCATCGAACTCGGTGCTGAAGCGGAATGGTTCGGCCTGGCCGCTGAACGTGGCCGCTGCCCGCGCGTAGCCGAGCCCGGCCCAGCCGAGCCAGCGCGTGGCCTGGGGCTGACCCACGAGCGAGAGCTCCAGCACGAAACCTTCAGCAGTCCGCCGCGCCGAATAGATGAGTTCGACCTCGGCGAAAGGTTGCTCGAACGGGGCGCGCAGGTGCTGCAGCGTCCGCACGGCGTCGCCCGGCACCACCAGCCCGGAGCTGAGGGAGAGCACCTGTGACGCGAGCCTCGTCATCGCTCGCGCCGTCATGGAGCCGCTCCCGCCGCACAACACCCGGTCGCAGCCGAGCAGCAGATCCATGCCCGCGTGCAGATCGATGCTCGCCGCTGGCGCCGATTGGCCGAGCACGTGGTGCGCGAGCAGGTCGAGCAGATGAGGGGAGAGCCCGGCGCGCAGCCGCCCCAACGCTGTGCCACCGGTCTCTCGCTGAATCGACTCGATCAGGACTCGAATGAAGCGGCTGCGAATGCGCCCCATCACTGTCTTCACGGCGCGCGCGCCGGCGCCGATAAGAGCCGGCGCTGCTCACCGACCACTTCAGGTCAGGTTCATCATCACGCGGCTCACGAGCCTGAGGCCGACTTCACCGCTCAAAGTGAGGATTGATTCAGGATGAAACTGCACCGCGGAAACGGGCAGCGTGCGGTGCTCGAGGCCCATGATCAGGCCGTCGTCCGTGACGGCCGTGACCACTAAATCCTCCGGCAGCCCGGCTCGCTCGATGAACAGCGAGTGGTAACGGCCGGCCACGAACTCTGCCGGCAGGCCCTCGAAGGTGCGGCCCCCGAGCACGCTGATGCGCGAAGGCTTGCCGTGCATGGGGTAGTCGAGCACGCTCAGCTTGCCGCCGAAATATTCGCCGATCCCTTGCAGGCCGAGGCACACGCCGAACAGCGGTATCTGGAGCCGCAGCGCCGCGCCGATCGTTTCGCTCAGACGGAAGTCGCTCGGCGTGCCCGGCCCCGGCGAAAGCACGACCAGATCCGGACGTTCGCGCTCGAGCTCCGCCAGAGCCAGATCGCGCCGCAACGTCACCACCTGCGCCCCGGTCTGACGGAAGTAGTTCGCCAAGGTGTGGACGAACGAATCCTCATGGTCGACCAGGAGGAGCTTCTTGCCGACGCCGGCCGTGCCCGCGGCCGTGCTCTGCTCGAGTAGCGACAGCTGCCCCTTGATGGCATCCAGAAACGCGGACGCCTTGACTCGGGTTTCGCGCTCTTCGAGCTCCGGCTCGGAATCGTAGAGCAACGTGGCGCCAGCGCGCACCTCGGCCACGCCGCGCTTCAGCCGCACCGTGCGCAAGGTGAGGCCGGTGTTTAAATGGCCGTCGAAACCGACGCAGCCGATGGCGCCGCCATACCAGGCGCGCGGCGTCTTCTCCTCGTCCTCCACGCGCTGGATCGCCGCGAGTTTGGGGGCGCCCGTGACCGTCACGGCCCAGGTGTGCGTGAGGAAGGCATCCAGCGCGTCAAACCCCGGCCGCAGCTGGCCCTCCACGTGATCGACAGTGTGGATCAACCGCGAGTACAGTTCGATCTGGCGGCGGCCGATCACCTTCACCGAGCCCGGCTCGCAGATGCGCGACTTGTCGTTGCGATCCACGTCCGTGCACATCGACAGCTCCGACTCGTCCTTCTCCGAGTTGAGCAGCTCGCGAATGCGCTCTGCATCCTGAATGGGATCTTGGCCGCGGCTGATGGTGCCCGAGATGGGACAGGTTTCCACGCGCGTGCCCTCGACGCGGACATACATCTCCGGGGAAGCCCCGACGAGATGCTCGCTGCGGCCCAGGTTCAAGAGCAACGCGTACGGCGCCGGATTGTGCTCGCGCAACCAGCGCGAGACCTGGGACGGCTTGCGCTCGCAGCGCTCTCTGAAGGTCTGCCCCAGCACCAATTCGAACAGATCGCCGCTCTTGAACAGCGCGCGCGCCCGCGCGACGGCCGCTGCGTATTCACCCGGTTGATGATCGGAACCGTACGGGCCCTGGGCGGCCGCGTCCGAAGGCGGCTCGGGAAAGGGCGTGGCGGATGCAGCGCGGCTGCTCTGCCCCTGCCAGACGAAATCGTAGTGGTAGCGGAAAGCCGTCTCTTTCTGATGGTCCACGACGAGCAACTCGTCGGGCAGATACAGAACCAGATCGCGTTGATCGGAGGGGCGCTGGTGTTTGAGGCGGATGGCTTCGAACTGGAACGTCAGATCGTAGCCGAAGGCACCATACAGCCCGAGTTGGTTGTCGTTGGGCGAGCCAAAGAGCTGAACCAGCTCTCGGATCGCGCTGAACACGGACGGCTGCCGGCTGCGTTCCTCCTCCGCGAAGCGGCGCTCCGGCTTCTTGATGCTGATGGCGACGCCGTCAGGCTCGCGCGTCGCGCTTTCGACCTCCGAGAGGGCGGACAGGCTCTTCTCGATCGGGTCGAGCAGCACGCGGCCGCGCGCGCTCAGAGCGTTGACCTGGAGCGCGCGATCACGGGAGACGACCTCGAGGATCGGATCGCAGAAACCCAGGTCCCAGCGCGTGTAGCGGCCGGGGTAGTCGTAGTTGGAGGACAGCAGCACGCCGCGCCGCGTGTCGAGCGCGTCGATCAGATTTTCGATCTCCGCTCGGGCGGTGAGGACTTCTCGCCGCCGCGTGATCTGGATGCCTCCCCGAGTCATATAGACGTGCGAGGGCTCGCTCATGGGGGCCAGGCTCCTGGGTTCGCCCGAGGTCATGACGAGGGATTAACCTCCGGCGGGGCAGTTTGCCAGTATCCCTGGGGGTTATCTCCACGCGGCATTGCAGCGGTCAGGGGGCGGGTTTTGTGTCTTGGGGCGGCGGCCTCGAGCCGGACGGCAGTGGCGCGAGCTCGAAAATCGCCAACGCGTGCCCCGAGAACAGCGGAATCAGTAGGCGTTTCCGTTTTGCGTCATAGCCTAAATCGGCTGGGGACTCGAGGTCGCCGACGATCGGCGCGAACGGACCATCGCGAAAACCGCGATAAACGACGCCTTCCGAAATGCTCGATATCAACAGTGTCCCATCGGGCATGGCCGCGAGGCCCTGCGGCGTGTTCGGTAACTCGAGGCGCCCCGCGTCCGGCGCGTTGCCGTCCCCGGCGCCCGGGATGAGGAGCACCAGATCTGCGCTGCTGGTGCAGGTGATCCACAGGCCAGTTTCGTCGGCGATCAGTGCAAATGGCCCGCCCAGATCCGCCCGCCGCGCCACGGTCGTGACCTCGCCGCTGCTCGCGATCTGGTAGACGGCGTCGGTGCGCTCTTCGGGCACTTCCGCCATGTTGGGGTCGCCGCCGACGTCGACGGCGTAGAGGGTGCCGTCGGCGCTGGCCGCGACGTCGCTCAGGAAACGCGCGCCGGGGATCTCGATGCTGCCGAGTGCGGCGCCATCGACCGCACTGAATTTGCGAATCGCGCTGATGTCCGCGACAAACAGCGTGTCTCCGGCGACGGCCAAGCCGCGCGGGGAGTTGAGCATTACGTCAGTGCCACGGCTGTCGATGAAATTGAGCGTGGAGAGTCCGCCCTCGGGATCGAGCCGTGAGATGAAACCTCGCCCCGCCCGATCGGTGGCGCCTGAGTTGGTGTTGCTCACCCAATACACGTCACGCACGGGATCGTGAATGACGGCGGAAGGTGACGAAAACGCGATGCGGTCGAACAGCGTGACGCGGTCTCCCAGGTCGAGCGAGCCGCCACGTCGTGACGAATACGTCACGCGCGCCAGTGGGGCCAGTGGGGCAGAGGCCGCGGGGGCACGCTCCGAAGCAGGCGCCGCATTACAGGAATCGACTCCAGCGATCAGCAGGCTACCCCCTAACCACTGAAGAACGGCCCTGCCCGCGGATCGGATTGCTTGATACACTCTCTGCTCGATGGGCCCAACGGAGAGCCAGTGCCGCCGCTGGGCGAACGCGAGCCTAGTGGAGAGCCGGTCTCGTGGCAATTGCCCATGACTCAGCCGGGCCAGGCCACGGAGTGAGCCGCCGGCCCCTGTTCGACATCTGGCCGCGGCTCGAGCATCACGTTGGATTTTGGACCTTCGGGGATTTTCCAACCCCCGTCGAACCCCTCGCTGGGCTCGCCCCTGCGCTCTCCGGCGCAGGGCAGCACTGCTATGTGAAGCGCGACGATTTGAGCTCAGGCGTGTATGGCGGCAACAAAGTGCGGACGCTGGAACCGTTACTAGGGCAGGCACGGCGTGCAGGCCGGGGCCGCGTATTTGCGACCGGCGCGTACGGTTCGAACCACGCCGTGGCCACGGTGTTGCACGCCCAAAAGCTCGGGCTCACAGCCGGGGCGCTCCTGTTCCCGCAACCGTTCTCCGTGGCCGCCGAGCAGAACCTCGCGGTCTGTCTCGAGCGCGCGGACGAGCTGATTGATCTGTGGCACTGGTCGGCACTGCCATTTGCGATGTGGTCGGTCGCGCGGCGCGAGCGAAGGAACCGCCAGAGCACCTTGATCATGCCGCCGGGGGGCGCGAGCCCACGCGGATGCTTGGGGTTTCTGTCGGCGGCGCTCGAGCTCGGTGAGCAGGTGCAGCAAGGGTTGTTGCCTGCGCCCAAGGAGGTCGTGCTGGCGCTCGGTTCGACCTGCAGCACGGCGGGCTTGCTCGTGGGGCTGCGCCTCGGCGCGCGGCTCGGTATCGGCTGGGCACTCGAGTCGCTCCCTCTGCTGGTGGCCGTGCGCGTCACGCCCTGGCCGGTGACCAGCCGCTATCGCATCTTGAATCTGGCAGCGCGCACGGCCTCATGGCTCGCGCGGCTCTCGGGAGAGCGCATCTTCGAGATCTCGCGCGCCGAGCTGTCCGCGGGGCTCGAGCTAGATGGGCGCCAGATTGGCCGTGGCTACGGCCATCCCACCAGCGCGGGGCGGAGCGCTATCGATAACTTGGGTTCGCTCGCCTCGGCGCTCGATACGACCTACGCCGCGAAATCGGCGGCGGGGCTCATCGAGCGGCTGCGCGGGCGCCCGGATTGCCCGCGCGTGTATTGGTCGACCAAGTCGAGCAGAGCGTTGCCCGAGGTGAGCCTGGAGGCGCTCGAGGCGGCTCCCGAGCGCATGCGCCGCTGGCTCAGCCAGGGCACTCAGGAGAGCTGAGGCAAGTGGCTGGGCTCGTAATACTGCGTGGTCGGTTCGGCGGCGGCGTACAAGCAAAGCGCCGTGCGTGCCGTGGAAAAGCAGCGGCAGTCTGAGCCGTCACGCTCGATGCGATCGAGGATGCCGCCCAAGATGTGCAGCGTGTCCTCGAGCAGCTCGCGGTGCCGGCTTTCGAAGCACACCACCCGGTGTTTGAGCAACTGCACCAACACTTCGCCTCGCGCGGCCACTGACGCCATGTTGTGCTGCTTCAGCAGCGTGGCCGCGGCGCGTACCGAGTGGAACTCGCGATACAGGATCTCGAGCACCCAGGTCTGGGAGTGGTTGACCAGCGCGAGCACGTCCTTCTGATCGCAGAGCTTCTTGCGCAGCCGGCGTACGAAGTGTTCGGTGAGCAGCAGGCGCCCGGTCTTGCTGAGGTGTGAGCTGCTCGAGCCGCGGGGTGCGTCGCCCACTTTCTCCGCGCTCGGTTGCTCCTTCGTCTCGGGCGCTGCCAGGGTCCAGCGAGTTCTCGGAATGGTGCTTAGCATTGTGGCCATGACTACCTCTGTGACTGTGTGGAGCGAGCCGCGATCAGACTACCTCTGCTCACCTGATTGCTTTAACTCGAGGAGCACCTCCGCGCCGGCACGTCGGGTGACTTTTTCGGCCCAATTCGAAGCGAGGACGCGCAATGCGTACGCTTCCGGGACACTGAGAAAATTCTTCGTCGCGAGTCGGTGCGATTGCGTGTCACGTCGCGCTGGCTTTCACCGTTTGGCGCTCAGAACCCGAGCTCGCGCAGGTAGTCCTTGTCGAGGCGCGACTTCGAGCGGGCCAGCTGGCTGCGGGCGAATAGCAACGTCCCCGCCGCCATCTGGGCAACGCGCTCGAGACCTCGCGGCGGTCGCTCTGGGTAGAAGCCCAGCTTGCGCCCCTGCTGGCGCACCCGTTCGCTCACGTGGTCGACAAACGGTCCCAGCTGCGTGAGGACCGGGTGATCAGACCTCACTCCCTTCAGGCGCGATACCAGGAACGGCAGGCTCGCTAGCTGCAGCTCGACGAGCCCCGTGAAGGGCAGCCGCAGCCACGGCTTTTCGTTCAAGATGGCACGCGTCTCTTTTTCACCCCACGCCACATGCTCCGCTTCTTCCCGGCACACGACCCGCAGCTTCTTCTTGATCGACGGGACCCGTGGATCCCCATCCGGTAACGTCTGCAGCAGCAAGTCCTTGAAAATGTCGAGCACCATGCCTTCGCCCACGGCGTGCTCCA
>JAYWEH010000434.1:0-3850 GCA_043780025.1 Deltaproteobacteria bacterium | reverse complement strand
CTCCCCCACGACCTTGGGTGGGCGTAGGCGTTCGATCTCGGCACGCATGTACGGCTCGAGGCCGAGCGGGCGGACCACCCGAAAGCGGCCCAGGCCATTGAGCACGACGCTGTAGTTGGCCTGCCCTAGGCGGATGACCTTGACCACGCGAGCCAAGGTGCCGACCTCGTAGAGCTCCTCGAAGCCCGGCTCGACCACGTCGGGATCGCGCTGGGCGATCACGCCGACGACGGTCTGTTCGTCGTCGCTGAACTCCTCTACCAAGCGAACGCTGCGCGGACGGCCAACGTTGATGGGTACGACCGACATCGGCAAGAGCACGGAATTGCGCAGCGGTAAGATCGCAATGCTCTCCGGTGCAGGGGCTTCGGATTTCAACGGGTCCCGGCCGTCGGGTGCGGGGGTGCCGGCGCCGGGAGGTGTGGACGAACGAGAGCCGGTGGCCATGTGTTTCAGACCCTAATACGGATCCTGTATACCCGCACCATAACCCAAGATTTCCCGTGCCCGCTCGGAGCGTGTGGTAAGGCCTCGAACTCGATGACTCGGACCGATGTGCCGCCCCGAGCTGCCCAACGCGAAACGGGCTCCCGTGAGGGCCGCACCATCGCGCTGGCAGCGGCATTTGCGCTGGCACCGGCGCTGTTCGGCTGCGCGGCCGGTCGAGAGCCCTCGAATCCTCACGAAGCGCTCCGCGCTTACGCATTGGCACTCAAGGAGCAACGCACCACGGACGCGTACGCATTGCTCAGTCGCGAAGCCAAGACACACCTCTCGTTTGCCGAGTTCAGCCGTATGGTGAGCGAGAACCCCCGCGAGATAGAAGACATCTCGGCCGGCTTGCTGCAGCCCGCCGAGACACCCGAGATCAGTGCCACCTTGAGCTCGCCGGACGGGGAGACGCTGCGCCTGGTTTACGAAGGTGAAGCCTGGAGAGTCGATGGTTCGACGCTCGATCTGTACAGCCAGGCGACGCCGAGGGCGGCGGTCGAGTCCTTTCTGCGGGCGTTTGCTAACCAGCGCTACGACATCCTGTTGCGCTTCGTGCCCGAAGCCAAACGTGAAGGTCTGACCGAGGCCAAATTGCGCGACGCCTGGCAGGGCGAGCAACGCGAGCAGCTCGAGAAGTTGACGCAGGCGCTCAGCGCGTCATTGCCCAACCTACGTATCGAGACCCTCGGCGAGCGGGCCACAGTTGCCTATGGCGCGGGTGGGACGCTGGAGTTGGTCCACGAACAAGGTGAATGGAGAATCGAGGACTTCTGATGCCGGATCGCATTGGTGAGGTCGAACGGAAAACGGCCGAAACCGCCATTCGGGTGCGGCTCAATTTGGATGGCACGGGTCGCTATGACGTGAAGACGCCCCTGCCCTTCCTGAGCCACATGGTCGAGCAGCTGGCGCGGCACGGCGGTTTTGATCTGGAGGTCGATGCCACGGGAGACGTCGAAATCGACGGCCATCACACCACCGAAGACCTCGGTATCGTGCTCGGTAAGGCGCTCTTGTCGGCGCTCGGGGATCGGCACGGCATCGCGCGTTATGGCTCGGCTACGCTGCCCATGGACGAGGCCCTGGTGAGAGTGGCCCTCGATCTGTCGGGCCGTCCGTTTTTCGTGTGGCGCCTGGACTTACCGAAGGCGAAGCTCGGCACCTTTGACAGCGAGCTGGCCGAGGTGTTCTTCGAAGCGTTTGCCCGAGCGGGCCAAGCCAACCTGCACGTGCACAAGCTCGAAGGCACAAACCTGCACCATTTGATCGAAATCACCTTCAAGGCCTTCGCGAAGGCGCTGCGCCAAGCTACCTCGCTGGACCCACGAGCCTTGGGTGTTCCCTCCACCAAAGGCAGCCTCGATTGAGCGCGAGCGTCATGGAAATCATCCCCTCGATCGATCTGTGGGAAGGGCGAGTCGTGCGGCTCCGTCAAGGCCGCTACGACGAGGTGACGGTATACGCGGAAGACCCGGTCGGGCTGGCGCGCGGCTGGCGCGGCATCGCGCAGCGACTGCACGTCGTGGACCTGGCCGGCGCCAAGGAAGGGCGGCCCGTCCAGACGGATCTGATTCGCAGCATCGTGGATGCCTTCGGGCCCGGTGTGCAGGTGGGGGGCGGTGTGCGCTCGCTCGAGACGCTGCGCGCCTACTTCGCGTTGGGGGTGGAGCGAGTGGTTCTCGGCACCGCGGCCGTCTCCGATCCGAGCCTGCTCGAGGCCGCCGCACAGGCTTATCCGGGTCGGGTCATCGTTGCTCTGGATGCCAAGGCGGGGCGCGTGGCCACGCGGGGTTGGCTCGACGTTTCGGAGCACCTCGCCGTCGACCTGGCGCGCTCGTACGAGGGCCAGCCGATCGCGGCGGTCTTGTACACCGACATCGAACGCGACGGCACCGAGGTCGGCCCCAACGTGAGCGCGACGGCCGCTCTGGCTCGTGAATCGGGTTTGCCGGTGATCGCCAGCGGCGGTGTGGGGACGCTCGAACATTTGCGGCAGCTGGCCGAGCAAAGCCGCGCGATCGGCGGCGGAATCGTGGGAGCGGTGCTGGGGCGCTCGTTGCATGAACGGCGCTTTTCGCTGGAAGAAGCGCTCGCGGCCGTGGCGGATTGAATGAGCCCGGAAGCGTCGATTCGACACTCTCCAGAGCAACGCGAGTTGCGCGCGTCGCGCCGCCGTTCGATGCGCCAGGACGCGTTCAATCTGCCCAACCTGCTGACGTTTGGGCGTATTGCCATCATCCCGCTGGTCTTGTGGCTGCTGCAGCGGGGTTCGCCAAACGATTGCGTCGTGGCGGCCTTCGTCTACGCGGGCGCGGCCCTTACCGATCTATTGGACGGCTACCTCGCGAGGCGGCTCAACATCGTCAGCGTTCTGGGGCAGTTCTTGGACCCCTTGGCCGATAAATTGCTCGTCATGGCGACGCTGGTTTGGATGGTTCCACTCGGCAGAATCCCCGAATGGGCCGTGGTGTTGCTCCTGGGCCGCGAGATTTCGATCACCGGTCTGCGCTCGATCGCCAGTAGCAGCGGGGTCGTGATTTCCGCGGGCAGCGGCGGCAAGACGAAAACCGCACTGCAGATGGTCGGCATCTTGTGCCTGATCATCGGTTACCCGTACCACCTGTCGCTCGGCTTCATCGATCTGGGCGAGGTCGATCTGGTGAAGGTTGGGCGGGTGCTCGTGTACGCCTCCCTTGTTTTCTCCCTGGTGAGCGCGTTTCAATACGTGTCTCTGTTCGCTGAAGCCGTCGAAGCCAAGGATACCGATCCGATCTCGTGAGCCCAAATCAGCGGCCGCGCGACCGACTGGCGGTGATGGGATCGAAGGGTGGCGCATCTCTTGGCGAGGAACGTGGACACCCCCGGGCTCGGCCTGGTAGGTACGACCGGTCTTCTGACCTCGGCAAATCCACGCAAATGTCTTTATCTCCACTCCTTCGCGCGCTGCTGCTCTCCAGCTGGGTACTCGGTTGCTCCGAACAAGGTGAAGGTGAGCGCTGCGACACCAACAACGGCAACTTTGATTGCGAGGCGGGCCTGGTGTGCAAGAGCGAGGCTCAGCTCGACGTGGACGGCCGCGGGGTGGCCTTGTGCTGTCCGCCTGACGAGATCACACCGGCGGTGGACGCCTGTCGCGCCGGCACCCAGCTGCCGGACGAAGAGCTGCCGCCCGACGCGGGCGCCGGCGATGGCGGCTAGTAGGAGAAATCCGAAGTCCGCGCCGGGTTTTCCCAATATAAAAGGATTTGGGCACGAGGCACTAGTGCCTCGATTCTATCGAATCGAGGCCAATGTAAAAGGAGGGAGCCGGTTCAAATGGATGGGAAAGGCGGGAATTTCGATGCCCTCGCCCCAGCCG
>JAYWEH010000433.1:0-21135 GCA_043780025.1 Deltaproteobacteria bacterium | reverse complement strand
CGCGCAGCCGCCGGTCTTTGCCAGCGTGCGGGAGGGCAGCGGCGCGGCGCGCGATTTTGACGCCATCACCGATCTGCAAATCGATCTGCTGGTGGGCGCGATGGCGTGTGACTCTACACGGTTTGCAACGCTGTTCCTGAGTGACCTGAGCCGCACTCGGCTCTTGCCGGACATGCCCGAAGACATTCACTTCGACGTGTCGCACCGCTACCGCGCTCGCGACGACAACCAACCCGGCAGACCGGAAAGTTGGCTGCCCTTGGCGCGCCAGAACCGCTACAGCTACAGCAAGATCGCCCGGCTCCTGCTGCGCCTGTCCGAACGGAACCTGCTCGGCGAAACGATCGTCTACGCCAGCAGCGACATGGGCGACCCTTCGCGGCACAGCTCGCGCAGCGTGCCCGCCGTGCTCGCGGGCGGCGGCCTCCGAGGCGGGCGGGTTCTCACGGTCCAGGGCGGGCGCGCCGCCCACGCCAACAACCACCTGCTGATCTCGCTCTGCAACGCTTTCGGCGTCACGACCACCCAGTTCGGAGAGGCCCGCGACGAGGCCATCACCAATGGGCCTCTGCCCGGCCTCACTTAGGCGCGGCGGCGCTCACCGCGATGGGGATCTTCACTTTGTCGGTCGCAGCGAGCCCTTCGACGACTTCGACCTGAATGCCGTCGCTCAGCCCGAGCCGGACCGGGCGTTTCTCGTACCCGCCGAGGGCGGTCTGGACCTCGACGTAGGGTTTGCCGGCCTCAAATTGCAGCACGCGCTCGTTGATGGCGAGCACGTCGTCCCGGCGCTCCAGAATGATGTCCGCGTTCGCGCTGTAGTTGGCGCGCACAAAGCTTCCGGGCGGGATCTTCAGCGCAGCGCGCACTTCGAACTCGATCGTGCCCTCACGGTTCGTGCCCTTGGGCGCGATGTATTCCAGCACGCCCTCGAATTTTTCCCCGACCAGGGCGCCGATGGTGATGCTCACCGGCATTGTCTCCTTTAGCTTGCCCACCTCGCTCTCGTCCACGAACCCCTGAAAGATCATGTCCTGCATGTCGGCGACAGAGGCGATCGTGGTGCCTTCGTTGAAGTTGTTTGACTCGATCACCGAGGCGCCCTCCTTCACGGGCACGTCGATCACCATGCCGTCTACCGTCGAGGTCACTCGGTTGGATACCTTGCCCGAACCGCGGATGGCGCCTTCCTTGATCAGCTGCAAATTGTTGCTGGAAGCGGTGAGCTCCTGCTCCGCGAGGCGATAGTCGAGCTCGCTGCGATTCTGGTCCGTCTCCGAAGCCAGCTGCTGCTCGTGCAAGGTCTTCAGACGCAGGTTTTCGCGTTCGCGGTTCTTCAGATTGATCTGCGCTGCGGCCAGGCGCGACTCGGCCGTGTTCAGGTTCACCACGTTGGGCACGATCTTGATCTCCGCGATCAAGTCGCCCGCCTTGACGAACTGCCCGGCCTCGACCGCGAGCGTCTGCAAGATCCCCGACACCCGGGGTTTGATACTGACCTCGCGCCGCGGCACGATCGCGCCGGCGGCCACCGTCTTGCGCACGATGTCGCGCACCTCCAGGCTGGCGGTCTTGTACGTGATCGGCTCCTCCTTGGACTTCTTGTACAGGAAGACCAGGGTCCAGCCGAATGCCCCCAGGATGAACAGGGCGATGAAGGCGGGGACGATGCGGCGGATCATTCGGACCTCAGGGCGACGACGGGGTGGATGCGTGCGGCGTGGCGTGCAGGAGCGAGGCCGGCGAGCGTCCCTCCTATGGCCAAGACGGCGATGGCGATCAAGGCCGAGCGCAGGTCGATGCCCGGTGCGCCCATCGGGCCCCCTTCAGTGGAGGCAAAACGGGACACCAGCTCGAGCCCGAGCACGCCCGCGACGAGGCCGCCGTAACCGGCCAGCAACGTCAGCACAGTGGCCTCCTGCAGCACCAGGCCGATCAGGGAAGCGGGGGTGGCGCCGATCGCCTTGCGCACCCCGAACTCGCGCGTGCGCTCCTTGACGCTGATCAACATGATGTTGCTCACTCCGAGCACGCCTGCCAGCAGCGTGGCCACGCACACGAACCACACGAACGCGCGGATGCCGACGAACAGGTTTTGCACGCGTTTGTGCTGTTTGGACATGTTGAAGGAGCCGATGGCCTGGGCATCGTCGGGGTGGGCACGATGCCGAATGGCCAGGGTCTCACGAATGGTGCGTTCCAGTTGTTCCGGGTCGACGCCGTCGGCGATGCGAGCGGCGATCCAGCCGACGCGATCGCCGCTGTTGAACGCGGCCTGGAAGGTCGTAAACGGCACCATCAGCGTGCTGTCGTTACGCTCGCCCTCTTCACCGGGCTGCTCGGAGTGCATCAGGCCGACGATTTGAAAGTGCACGCCGCGGACGGCTATGTATTTGCCGAGCGCCTGTTCACCCGGCTTGAACAAGACGTGCCGCACGGCCTCGCCAATCACCGTGACCTTGCGGCGCTCCGCCATGTCGAGCTCGTTGATGAAGCGGCCCGCATACGGGCGGTCCACCGCCACCCTGGCGTTGTCGGGGGTTATGCCCTTGACGCCGAAGTTTCCGGTCGTTTCCCCGTAGGTGACGTTGTTGCCGTCGCGCCAGCCACCGAGCTCGATGCCCGGAGAGACCGCGACGACGCCGGGGATCTCGCGCAGCGCGACCGCGTCGTCCCAATCGAGCGAGATCCAGCGCCCCGGTGCCAGGCCCGCGTGGGCCAGGGTGGTGTGCCCACCCCACGCCGCCACATTGTTGGCCGAGGCCCCGAGCATGCTTTGAGTCACACCCGTCTCCAGGCCGCGTCCGAAGCCGAGCATCACGACCAGCATGAAGGTTCCCCAGAACACGCCCCAGGCCGTCATGGCCGTGCGCAGCACGTTCTTTTGCAGCGTGGAGAAGACCTCCTGCCAGGTGTCGAGGTCCATCATGACATGACGCTCATCAGGGTGTGCCCTGTCGCATGGCCACGATCGGCCGGACGCGGGCGGCTTCCAATGCGGGCAACAAGCCCGCGAGGGCGCCGGCGCCGATCAACAGCAAGGTGGCCGACACCGCCACCCCAACGTCGACGGTGGGGTTGCGCACGTAGTCGTTCTCCGGCAGGTGACGCCGGATCAGCTCGACCACGCCAACCCCCGCGGTGAGCCCGACGTAGCCGGCGAAAGACGTCAACAGCAGGGCCTCACCGAGGATCATCCCGATGATCGACCGGGGGGGTGCCCCGATGGCCTTACGCACGCCGATCTCCAGCGTGCGCTCGTTGACGGAGATGATCATGATGTTGCTGACGCCGACGATGCCGGCGAACAGCGTGCCGATGCCCACGATCCAGACGAACGAGCGGATCCAGCCAAAGATGTCCATCAGTTTCTGAAACCGCTCGAGGTTATTGCTGACCTGCACGGCGCGCCGATCGTTGGGATCGAAGTGGTGGCGCTTGCTGAGGAGCTGCCGCGTGTGCTCGGCCATGGCCTTGCTTTCGTCCAGGCTGGCGGCGCCGGTGGTGTACATGAGCTGATGGACCCGGTCGCCGCCGTGGTACACGAGCTGCGCGGTCGAAAGCGGAATGTAGATGCGTCGCAGTTCGCCCTCGCCGCCCTGGTCTTCGAACACGCCGATGACCTGATAGTTGACGCCGCGGATGTTGATCATCTCGCCCAGTGGGTCGGCGGTGCCAAATAGCGTGGAGCTGACGGGCGGCCCGATCACGGCGACCTTGCGCCGGTCTTGCTCGTCCAGATCGTTGATGAAGCGCCCGCTGATCAGGAGGGTCTTCTCGAGGTATTGATGGGCGGGGTGGCAGCCTCGGACGTCGAAGGACGCGCTCTTGTCACCACGGCTGACCAGCATGCCGCCGCGGATGTAAAAGCGGCCGCTCATGTGCTCGATGCCGCTGACCTCGTGGCGTAACGCTGTCAGATCCGCGTTGTCGAAGTTGACGGGCTTCCCCGGGGCGTGGCCGGCAAAGGGCAGCGACGTCTTGCCCTGGCGGACCCAGATCGAGTTTGTCGCGTCGTCCCGAAAGTCGTATTCGACGCCGTGCTGCAGGCCGTTGCCCGCTGCGAGCAGCAGCACCAACATAAAGATGCCCCAGGCCACGCTCGAGGCCGTCAGCGCCGAGCGCAGCTTGTTGCGGCGCAGCACGTCCAGGATCTCGCGCCAGCTATCAAAGCTCACAGGCCATCACCCTGCACACGCCCGTCCTTGAGCACGATGATCCGGTCGGTCCGCTCCGCGATGTCGTGTTCGTGAGTGACGATCACCATGGTGATGCCGCTCAGATTGATGTCACGCAAGAGCTGCATGAGCTGGTGCGATGTGGCGGAGTCGAGTGCGCCCGTCGGTTCGTCCGCCAATAGCAGCTTGGGTTGAGCGATCAACGCGCGGGCGATCGCGACGCGCTGCTTCTGGCCCCCTGATAGCTCGCTCGGTAGGTGACCGGCGCGGTCTTCCAGGTTCACCTTGCGCAGGTACTCGAGCGCAATTCGGTTGCGCTCCTTGCGCGGCACACCCTGGTAGTAGAGCGGCAGCGCCACATTTTCGAGCGCGGTCTTGAAGGCCAGCAGGTTGAACGACTGAAAGACGAATCCGATGAAACGGTTGCGGTACTGGGCCGCGCGGGTCTCACTGAGGTCGCGGATCAGCGTGTCGCCGAGGTGGTAGCTACCGTTGTCGTAGTCGTCGAGCAGGCCCAGGATGTTGAGCAGGGTCGATTTGCCCGAGCCGGACGAACCCATGATCGAAACGAGCTCGCCCGCCGCGATGTCGAGCTGCACGTCTTTGAGTACGTGGAGCGGGGCCTCGCCCATGGCGTAGGTCTTGTTGATGCCGCGCAAGCGGATCAATGGCTCCCGCGCCGGGGCGGCGGTTGGAGCGCGCAGGGGTGGAAGAGGGGGAAGCAAGGGCCCGAGTGGTCTAACCCGCATTTCCCGATGGCGCAGGCAGATTTGCGTGCGCGGGTGGGATTGGCACGGCAGATTTGTGTGGGCACGCAGGGACGGCACCAACCGAACGCCGAGTGGGCTGCGAACCCTTTGATTCGGGAGGTGCGGCCAGGCAGACTCGCGCGCGCATGTCACGCGAGCCTTCCGTGCCCCTGGGATCCGATCGCGACGCGCTCGGCAGCGCGTTGCCCGAGCTCCACGCAGGCACTATCAGCCTGGCGGGAATAGTCCTGCTTTCCGCCCTCGATCCGGGCCTGACCGCTGAGCCAGATGCCGCCGGAGCAGGCCTGTTCCTCCGAGCGCGCGCCGAGCGCACCAACTCGCGCCTGGTCTTTCGCGGCGGCCAGATACCGTTGCTCCGGCGCTACAGCGTCTGCCACCGTTACGAGCCGTACTGGATGAAACCGAAGGCGGGCACGCGGCTCTCAGACGTGCCCCCCGAAACTCAGTTTCTGCTCGGCGAGCTCGAGGGTGGGCAATGGCTCCTGATCGTGCCGCTGATCGACGAGCCCTTCCGATTTTCGCTGCGCGGCCACGCCGAGGACCGGTTGGAGCTGCTCGCCGAGACGGGAGATCCCCACCTCCCCGGTGCGGGCGGGCGCGCTCTGTTCGTGGCGGCCGGGCCGGAACCCTTCGGCCTGCTCGAACGCGCGGCGCGTTCGGTGGCGGCGCAGCTCGGCTCGCTGCTGCGCACGCAGAAGCCGGTGCCCGACTTCGTCGACAGCTTTGGCTGGTGCACCTGGGATGCGTTCTACCAGGAGGTGAGCGCCGAGGCGTTGCGCTCGGGGCTCGTGCAATTTCGGGCGGGGGGCGTGGCGCCGCGCTTCGTGATCCTGGACGACGGGTGGCAGAGCGTGCGTTACATGCCGACCGGTGAGCGCCGGCTCACGGCATTTGCAGCGAACGAGAAGTTTGGTGGCGACGTTGGGCCCTCGGTGCACATGGCCAAGACCGAGTTCGGCGTGACGACGTTCCTGGTCTGGCACGCCATCGCCGGCTATTGGGGCGGCGTCGACGGAGCGGCTTTGCCCGGCTATCGCGTGGTCGAACAAGCGCGCCGCTTTGGTGAAGGCATCCTGGCGCACCAGCCTCGCTTCAACGAGGACTGGTGGGGTGCCGTCGTGGGCCTCGTGCCCGAGAGCGACATTGGGCGCTTCTTCGACGACTACCACCGTCACCTCGCCGAGCGTGGCGTCGACGGCGTCAAGGTGGACAGCCAGGCGGTGCTGGAAGGGATCGCGGCGCACCAGGGTGGCCGGGTGCGGCTGACACGGGCGTATCGCCAGGCGCTCGAAGCCAGCGTGCAGCGGCATTTCGCCGGGCGATTGATCAACTGCATGGCGAACGCACAGGAGACCTTCTACGGCTCGCCCGCATCGACATTGACGCGCACCTCGATCGACTTTTTCCCCGAGCGCCCCGAGACGCACGCCGAACATCTGTACGCGAACTCCCAAGTGGGTTTGTGGTTCGGCCATTTCATGTTGCCCGATTGGGACATGTTTCAGAGCGCCCATGCCTTCGGCGCCTTTCACGCGGCGGGCAGGGCGCTATCGGGCGGCCCTGTCTACGTCTCCGATGCGCCGGGGAAGCACGATTTTGGCTTGTTGCGCAAGCTAGTCTGCTCCGACGGCACGGTGCTCAGGGCCGATCAACCGGGGCTGCCGACGTTGCGTTGCCTATGCGTCGATCCCACGCGCGAGCGGGTGCCGCTCGAGATCTGGAATCGCGTCGGCGCTGCCGGCTTGCTCGGGGTCTTTCACGCCTGCGGCTCGAGCGGGACCGATCCGGTGCGAGGCTGCACCCGTCCGAGTGACGTACCGGGCCTGGTCGGGCAGAGCTTCGCCTGTTACGCGCACGTGGCGGGCCGATTGGAGCTGCTCGAGGCGCACGCGGAGCGCGCTTTCACGCTCGGCGACCGCGAGTTCGAAATCTTTTCGTACGTGCCGGCCGACACGGGCTTTGCCGCGCTCGGCCTCACAGGCAAGTTCAACGGCCTGGCCGCCATCTCCGCGTCGCGCTTTGAAACGGCCGATCACTATCGGGTCGAGCTGCGCGACGTTGGCGAATTTTTGGCGTACGCCGCGCGCGCACCGCACCACGTCAGGGCCGATGTTGGCGAGCCGCGCGATCTCGCGTTCAGCCATGACCGAAGGAGCGGGGAATTGCGCGTGAGCGTTCCTTCCGAGGCCGATCGGCGTTTTTCGATCTTCTGGTAGGGCCTCGATCGGCGTAACAGTCGAGCATGAGAGCAGTCGTCTTCGAACAATTTGCCGGTCCGCTCACGGTCCAGCGCGTGCCCGATCCGAGCCCGGCCGCCGACGGCGTGGTCGTCCGGGTGAAGAGCACGGGCGTCTGCCGGAGCGACTGGCACGGCTGGCAGGGCCACGATCCCGACGTCCGCCTGCCGCACGTGCCCGGTCACGAGCTGGCGGGGGAGGTCGTCGCCGTGGGCACTGGCGTGCGCCAGCTGCACGTCGGTGATCGAATCACGGTCCCGTTCGTCAGCGGCTGCGGCGCCTGCCGCCCGTGTGAGCGCGGCGATCCGCAGGTCTGCGACGCGCAGTTTCAGCCGGGCTTTACGCATTGGGGCTCGTTCGCCGAATACGTGGGTCTGCGCTACGCGGACTCGAACGTGGTGCGCTTGCCCGAGCACTTTTCCTATGCCGCCGCGGCCAGCCTGGGCTGCCGCTTCACGACCTCCTACCGCGCCCTGGTCCAGCTCGCGGAGCTCAGGGCGGGCGAGACCCTGGCGGTGTTCGGGTGCGGGGGCGTGGGCCTCAGCGCGATCCTGATCGCCAAGGCGCTCGGCGCCCGCTCGATCGCGGTGGACATCGACGCGACCAAGCTCGCGCTGGCGCGGGAGGCGGGCGCCGAAGTGACGTTGGATGCGGGGCACGGGGACATTCCAGCACGCATCATCGAGCTCACTCGGGGCGGGGCAGACGTCGGCATCGACGCCCTCGGCAGCACGCTGACGCTCCGGCAATCGCTCGAGTCCTTGCGCAAGCGCGGCCGGCACGTGCAGGTGGGGCTGATGGTCGGCGAGCGCGCCGACCCGAGCGTGCCGATGAGCCGAGTGATCGCCAACGAACTCGTGCTGTTTGGCAGCCATGGCATCGCCTCGCGGGCGTATCCCGCGGTTTTCGACCTGATCACGTCGCGCGGGATCGCCCTCGAACAAATTGTCGGGATGCGCCTGACCCTGGAAGATGTTCCAGCCCAGCTCGAAAGCATGTCCCGCTTTGGCGGGGTTGGAATCGCGCTCGTCGACCCCAGCGCGCCCGGCCCGGCCGTAGGCCACCCGCCCGTAGGGGTGGACAGGCCCGGCCCGTGCCGCTAAAAAACGCCTGGAACTTTGTATGGGTCCGGCTCCAACCGAACCCGGATCTGGCTCAGTCAGCGGCCACGTGCCGGCTCAGCAAGCGGCCCACTAGGTTTTTGAAGTTGGGGCCCGGAGCCCCAACGTGCGAGGAGAACAAGTCGTGTTATCAAGAAACAAGCGCATCGCTCTCGGATTGGCTGTCACGTTGCTCGCGTGCAGCCACACTCAGGTGGCGACGGTATTGCCGAAGGGCGGAGGCAAGTACGAGGTCGTGGCTCAAAGCGCCAACGAGGAGAACGCATTTCGAGATGCCGAGTCCGAAGCGCGATACACCTGCGAAGATCAGGACAAGCAGCTGATCGTGGACAACAAGGAGTCCATCTATCAGGGCGCCGACAAGGAGAAGAAAGGCGACGTCGAGGCCGAAAACGTGGCCCTCGCATTTGTGACCGGCTCGAGCGGTAAAGAGCGCAACGCGGACGACTACAAGGTCACGCTGCTCATCACCTGCCAGTAGACTGCGATCTCCCACAACCCGCCCGGGCTCGATCGGCTCGGGCGTTGTTTTTTGCGGCTTTTCGGGTGCTGGAGGGGGCTCGAGCGCTATAAGTCGCCTCATGCAATATGGTTACTTCGATGACACCGCCCGGGAATACGTCATTGAACGGCCGGACACACCGCGTCCCTGGAGCAACTATCTCGGCTCGACGGACTACGGCGCGATCATCACCAACCATGCCGGGGGCTACAGCTTCTATCGGAGTGCCGCGCTGCACCGAATCACGCGGTTGCGCGGCAATGCCGTCCCGCTCGATCAGCCGGGCCGCTACTTCTACCTGCGCGACAAGGAAAGCGCTGACTACTGGAGCGCGAGCTGGCAGCCGGTGGGCAAGCCGCTGTCGGAGTTCGAATCGGTCTGCCGGCACGGCACCGGATACACGGTCATCACGTCCCGCTACAAGGGCATCGAGACGGAGTCCACGTACTTCGTTCCGCTCGGGCAGACCTTCGAATATTGGCGCTTGCGCGTCAAAAATACCGGGTCGTCGCCGCGCCGCTTGTCCGTGTTCTGCTTCGCGGAGTTCACCAACGTTGGCCACCTGATCAACGATCTGACGAACCTGCAGTATTCGCTGTTCGTCAGCAAGGCCGAGCATCGCCACGGCATGCTCGCCCTCGCGTCGCACCCCCACGAGGTGTTTGATCCGAAGGACCTACGTTCGTCGTGCCGCTACTGGATGAAGTTTGGCGGCGCCGACGTAGTCGGGTTCGAGACGCTGCGCGAACACTTCATCGGCCCATACGGCAGCTATGCAGCGCCGGACGCGGTGATTGCCGGCCAGCTCGATAACTTCGAGACTGCGGGGGAAAACATGATCGGCGCGCAGCAGATCGATATCGAGCTCGCACCGGGCCAGTCTCGCGAGCTGTGCGTATTGCTCGGGCTCGGTACACCGGAGTCGCACGGCGTGGCGACGTGTCGCCAATTTGCGAGCCCCGAGCGCTGTCAAACTGAGCTCGAGCGGGTGCGTCAGTCGTGGCACGCGCGCCTCGGCGCGGTGCGGGTGAAGACGCCGGACGCCGAGTTCGACAGTATGGTCAACGTCTGGAACGCTTACAACGCGCTCATCACCTACGCGTGGTCGCGCTCCGCGTCTCTCATCTACAATGGCGAACGTGACGGCCTGGGCTACCGCGACACCGTGCAAGATTTCCTGGGCGTGACGCCGCTCTTGAAGGGCGACATGCGTGAGCGCCTGGAGCTGATGCTCACCGGTCAGGTGGAGTGCGGTGGTGCGATGCCGTTGGTCCGCCCCTTCGACCACGCTCCCGGGCGGGAAGCGACGCCGAAGCCCGAGCATTTTCGCAGTGACGATTGCCTGTGGCTGTTTCACGCCGTCCCCGCTTACGTAGCGGAAACCGGTGACGAGGCTTTCTACCAGAAGGTGTTGCCGTACGCCGATTGCGGCAGTGCGAGCGTGCTCGGTCACCTGCGGCGAGCGCTGGAATTCAACCTGGAGCGCAGCGGCCGCAACGGTTTGCCGTCGGGTCTGGCCGCGGACTGGAACGACTGCTGCAACCTCGGCTACACCGGGGAGAGCGTGATGGTCGCGTTTCAGGTCTGCTACGGCCTCGACGTGTACTCGGGCATTGCGCGCCGGCTCGGGTTCGAAGCCGAAGCGGCCTGGGCCATCGAAACGCGCGCCGGGCTCGAGCGCGCCATCCAGAAGGTGTGTTGGGATGGCGAGTGGTTCATCTGGGCCACCGGAAAAGATGGCACGCGCTACGGCACTCGCGAAATGGCTGAAGGGCAGGTGTATCTGAACACCCAGGTGTGGTCCGTGATCAGCGGCGTCGCGAGCGACGAACAGGCCGGGCTCGCCCTCGCTTCGGTAAAACGTGCGCTCTTCACCCCGTATGGTCTGATGCTCAGTGCTCCCCCGTTCGAGAAGACACCGCAGAGCGTGATGGGCGGCGTGGTCTACAACAAGGGTATCAAGGAGAACGCCGGCATCTTCAACCATCCGCAGGCCTGGGCGGTGATGGCCGAGTGCATGCGTGGCAATGGCGATCAGGCGTTCGAGTACTACCGAGCGTACATGCCTTCGGCCTACAACACGCGCGCCGAAGTGCGGGAGATCGAGCCCTACGTACACAGCCAGACCACCTACGCGAGCTGCAGCCCGCACGCGGGCAAATCGCGAGTGCCGTGGCTCACCGGCACTGCGTCCTGGAGCTTCCACGTCGCGATCCAGCACATTCTGGGCATCGTCCCGGAGATCGAGGCTTTGAAGATAGACCCGTGCATCCCGCGCAATTGGCCGGGCTTCGAGGTGGAGCGCGAGTTTCGCGGCTTGCGCCTGCACATCGAGGTGCAGAACCCCTCCGGCGTGAGCTCGGGCGTGCGACGGCTCTTAGTGGACGGCCGCGAGGTCCTTGGCAACCAGGTGCCGATCGCCCAGTTGCGCCAGGGCTCCCGCATCGAAGCCCAGCTCGAAGGCTGACGCTGAAGGGGCGCGTCCGGCCTCACCCCGCTGGGGCCGGCGCGGTCATCGATTGTTACTCGAGAGGCACGGGACTAGGTGCCGAAGGGCCGGCCCCGGCGACGCCGGAACGCTTCCAGGTACAGCTGCTCGTACGCTCGAGCGGCGCGGTCCCAGCTGAAGTCTTGCTGCATGCCGTGCACGCGCAGCTGTTCGATGTGCGCTCGGCGGTCATGGTAGGTCGAAAGGGCCCAGCCGATCGTATTCGTCAAGCTGTCGATCGTGAGATCTTCGAACATGAAGCCCGTACCGCCGGCACTCGCCTCGTCATAGTTCGAGACCGTGTCGGCGAGGCCGCCGGTGCGCCGCACGATCGGCACCGTGCCGTAGCGTAGGCTGTACATCTGATTCAAGCCGCACGGCTCGAAGCGTGACGGCATGACGAAGAAGTCGGAGCCGGCCTCGATGCGGTGCGCCAGGGCGTCGTTGAAGCCGATGATGGCGCGGAAACGCTCCGGCCGTTCATAGGCGAGCCTCGCGAATTCCGCTTCCGCGTCGGTGTCTCCCGTGCCGAGCAGCACGAACTGCGCGTTCCAATCGAGCAACTGCGGCAAGCACTCGAGGAGCACGTCGAAGCCCTTCTGCAGAGTGAGCCGGCCGATCACGCCAAAAAGCGGGATATCGGCGGCTTCGGGCAAACCGAGTTCGCGTTGCAGAGCGGCCTTGCAAACTGCCTTGTTGGTGAGGTCCGTGGCGTCATAATGAGCGGGCAAGTGGCGATCTGTGGCTGGATCCCACTCGGCGGTGTCGATGCCGTTCAGGATCCCTGACAGATCGAAGTGCCGCTGGCGGAGCACGCCGTCGAGCCCACAACCGAATATGGAGGTCTGGATCTCGCGGCAATAGGTCGGGCTGACCGTGGACAGCAGCGTGCTGTGCGCGAGCGCGGCCTTCATCAGGTTCAGATCGCCGAAATGTTCAAACTCGTTCGAGTTGTAGTGTTCGCGTCCGAGCCCGGTGATGAACAGCGCGCCGCCTTCGTGTACGCCCTGATACGCCAGGTTGTGAATGGTGAACACCGTGCCGGCCCCGTGCAGCGGTCCGCCCCACTCGACGGTATTGATATAGACGGGGACGAGCGCGGCTTGCCAGTCGTGCGCGTGCACCACATCGGGGATGAAACCGATGGATTTGCATAGCTCGAGCGCCGCCCGCGACAAGAAGGAAAAGCGCTCGAGATTGTCGGGATAGGCGTCACCCGGCGGCCCGTACAGATACGGCCGATCGAAGAAGCGGTGGTGCTCGAGGAAATACACGGGGACGTTGGACCCGGGCACGCGCCCGAGCCGCACGCCCGCGCGCGCCGTCCCCCAATACATCGGAACCGGCAGCGCGCCGTCGAGCCGCTCCTGTTCGTGCCAGGGCATGCCCGCGTACAGCGGCATCACCAGTCGCACGTCGATGCCACGTGCGCGAAGCGCTTTGGGCAGGGCGCCGACCACGTCTGCCAGTCCTCCCGTCTTGCGAAACGGCGTGGCCTCGGAGGCCACGAACAGGACACGCAAGGGCCGTGTCAGCGAGTTCTCTGCCATCTTGGAAGTGAGTGACAGGCTATCAGGTCGCGTAGACCCGGTAGTCAACTTCAGGGAACAGGTTGTCGCGTCCTTCCAGATCGGCGATCACCGACGGCTGCAGCTTGCCGGTGGTCAGGTCGTCGTACAATTGATTGAACTGGATCACGTGCTCGTTGAAGCGCCGCGTCGCGTAGGGCACGGTCGTGCCGGTCGACATGATGAAGGGCCAATCGCTCGACTGCAGCAACATGAGCTCGCGCGCGGCCTGATTGAGGGCGCGCCGTTCGAGCTCGCTCTTCGGTTGCCCAAAGCGCCGAGCCAGATCCACCATGCGTTCGCCAGCGGCGTGCAGGTGGCGCCAGAGCCAGGCGTTGCTCTCGTTGAGCCACTGTTCGTTGTAGCCATTTTTACCCCATGACGAGGCGCACGGCGTGGCCACCTGATTGACGGGGTGGCGCTCGAGATAGTCGCTCGGCGTGATCGGCTCGACCTCATTCTGGTCGTGGTGCAGCTGCCGGAACACGTCGTCGAGGAAGATCGGGCCCTCGAACCACCAGTGGCCGTAGAGCTCGGCGTCATAGGGGCTGACCACGATGGGCGGGCGATCCATGCCGGCGCTGAGCCGTTCGATTTGCTTCTCCAGCGAACCACGAAAGTGGGAGGCATGCATGCCGGCGCGACCGCGCGCGACCGCGGGGTCGTAGACCCACTTGTCGTGCAGCTTGGCGTGCGTGATCGCGTGGTACTTGAAGCCGGTGTACTGGCGGTGACCTTCGGGGTGAATGTGCGGCCCGATGTAGTCGATCGGCATGTCGAAGCCGATGTCGCGATAGAAGTCGCGGTAGTGCGAGTCACCGGGGTAGCCGTGTTCGGCGCTCCACACTTGCTCCGAAGACTCGGTGTCGCGCGCGAAAGCGGCAACGCCCGTCGGGCAAAACATGGGTGCGTAGACATCGTAACGCGGCGGCGCATCCGCGAAGCGCAGCGCATGGGTGTCCACGAAGAAGTAGCGAATCGCGGCTTCCCTGAGCAGCTCGTCCACGCCGGGGACGTAGCCGCACTCACCGAGCCACATGCCCCGTGAGCGGCACCCGAAGTGCTTCTCGTACAGATCGGCGGCGGTGTGCACCTGGGCGCGCATGGCGGCCCAGTTGCGGTCCATCAGCGGGAAGAACGCGTGCGTCGCCGTTGCCGTGATGACTTCGAGGCAGCCCCTGTCCTGCAGGGCCTTGAGCGCGGAGACGAGGTTGCCGTCGTGGCAGCGCCAGGTGTGGCGCAAGCGACCGAAGCGGTCGCGATACATCTGTGCGAGCGCGTGGTAGTGCGGCTCGTTGCGGGTGCGCTCGAGCTCTTTTTCCGACAGCTTGATCAGGTCATCGAGGTGTTCGGAGTAGCGCGTCTTGAGCAGGTCGTCCGTCAACATGGACAACAGCGGCGGCGAAACCGATACCGTGCAGCGGAAAGGGATGTTGTCGCTGACCAGGCCCTCAAACATCTGGATCAGCGGCAGATACGTGCCGGTGATGGCTTCATAGAGCCAACGCTCCTCCATGACCGTGTGGTCTTCGGGGTGGCGGACGAAGGGCAGGTGGGCGTGCAGAACCAGGCAAAAATAACCGCGAGCCACTGTTTCATTCCTTCCGGAGCGAGCCGCTCGGGGTCTCGCTGCCGCTCAGGCGGCGTTCACTTCCACCGAGCCTGTGCTCGCTCGCGCCCAGCCGCCGTTCGCTGGCACCACTCAGGCGCAATTCGCTCGCGCCGAGCAGACGTCGTTCGCTGGCGCCGCCGAGCCGGAGTTCACTGGCTCCTCCGAGGCGCCATTCGCTGGCGGCCATGAAGCGCCGTTCACTCGCTCCGCGCGCCAGATGCAGGCTCGCTCCCACAAATCGAAGCTCGCTGGCGCCGCCGAGGCGGCGTTCACTCGCGCCCAGGAAAAACACCTCGGAGGCGCCGCGCAGGCGCAGCTCGCTCGCACCGATTGGCAGGCGCTCGCTCGAGCCGACTGGAACGTAGCTCTTGCCACCTTCGTGTTTGACCACGGCCGGCGCTTCGCCGGCGCGCACCTGCAGGTTGAGCCAGGAGCGATGCACCTCCCAGCGCCCGAGCACGCGATGGCCGGCGCGCGGATGGATGCCTCGGATCACAACCTGCCAAGGGCCGTGCAGCACGCGCACGTGTTCGCCTGTGCGATACACCTGCGCTGGCGTCTGGAAGTGCTCCACGCTCGGCAGCACGACCTCGGTGGGGTAGCTGAAAGGCCCCGCTTCCCAGGAACTTTCGACGGGCCCCGACTCCCAGCTTCGCACCGCGAAGCCAAATTCTTCCCAACGGCTGGTGATGGCCCGATACAGCGTCTCGGGGTCGACGGGGTCCACTTGCCAGCCCGTATCGAACTCGTATGCATGCCGTTCGATCGAGCCACCCTCGAGCTCCTGGCTGACGACCTCGAACCGTTCGACGAGCTCCTCGGTACCGGCCTGAACGACGTGCTCTTCAGTTTCGAAGCTCGAAAGCGCGGACGCTTCGCCAACGCCGTTGCTACCGGCGTTCGGCGCTGAAGCTGCATGGCCGGCGCCGTTCGCCGCCGTTTCCAGAGCCGTCTCGCGGCTCGCGATGTCGAAGGTCGAGCTGACGACGCGCATCCATTCGAGCGGGCGCGGAGCCGCGGGAGCGGCTCGCGGAAAGTCGACCCGCCCGGAGCGGCCGAGGCGATGAAAGCGCCCATCGGCGCCCATCAGGCCGATCTCGACGTGAGCGCTGGACGCCGGTTTGCCGACGTCGCAAAACCACTGGCGATCGCTGCGCTGGATATCGCGATCGAAGGAGCTATGGGCATTGCTGCCGTCGAAGATGCGACCCGTCGTGTCGTAGACGCGGAGCTGCAAGCGCAGAAGTGGCCCGTGTTCGGCGCGCACGCGTTCGATCGTTTCTTCGCGCAGCTCCCAGTAGACGAATAGCTGGTTGGGATCGACCGCGGTGGCGGTGATGCGATCGTGGCCGTAGCCCCAGGGGATCTGCCGCGGCGCGCTCTGTGGCTCTCGTGGGCTCGAGGCCTTGGCGGTCGGAACGGCGGATGCGGCGAGGGGGCTGGGTTGGGTCACCATGATTTGGGGCTCGACGGGTGTAGCGCGCGATCGGACCGCTGAAGACTCAAAAAGCGGGGCTGTGACAAAGGCAAGGGGATCAGCGCTGGCCTCGATGAGCCGAAGGCGCGCGACTACAGGGACGTACATTGGCACAATCTCCCGGTCGGGCGCATCAGCAATCCGGCTGCGCTTCGCGTGCATCCGGGCGCAGCGGAAACACTCCGCGAACGTCTCCGAAGCGTTTCCGTGCCAACACGCCGGTTGCCCAAGCAGTTCTTGAACTTTGGCCAGCAGCGCACGTTCCTCCAGGCCACGGTCGAGCGCCTGCTGGGCCTCGTGCCTGCCGACCGCATCGTGGTGGTCGTGCCGGAGCGCCATCGAGATGTCGCAGCCGAGCAGCTCAATGGCTTTTCCGGTATCGAGGTCGTGGATCAGCCCCGCAATCTGGGACGGGCCCGGGTATCCTGCTGTCGCTCCTGCATGTCCTCAAACGCGATCCGCGGGCGGACGTGGCGTTGGTCCCCTCCGATCATCACTTTCGTGCGCCGGCTGCCGCGTTGAGCGCATTGTCGGGCGCAGCGCGCCGCCTCCCGGGCGCGCAGGGTCTTGCTCGGCTGCCGGGCCGATGAACCTGCTGTCGATCTGGGTTGGATCGTGCCGCACCGGGGTCGCGACGCTCGTGGCATCGCGTCCTCGGCGACAAGACACTTCGGCTCACACAGCCGTGTTTTGATATAGCGCGAGGACATGTCCATTCTGCATTCCCGGTGCGCCGGCGTCCTGATCTCGGCGGGTGTTGGGCTGAGCGCCGCGTGTTCCGACAGCGGCGCGGGCCCCGGTAACCCGGGCGGGGGCGGCGCAGGTTCCTCCGGTGTTGCGGGCTCCGGCAGCGGAAATTCCGGCAACGTGAATTCTGGAGCTGGCCCGTCCATCCTGGGTGCCATCACGCCTTCTGGCAATCCGCCTCCGTCCCTCGGGGAGCTCGCCGAGGCGCCCGTGGGGTCTGTGCCCTGGACGATTCTGGTCTATGGCCATGGCGATCATAACTTGTCGTACAGCTTGCTCGTCGATCTGCAGGAGATGATGGGCGCCGAGCTCGGCACTGCGATCCAGCTGGTGGTGCTCACCGACTGGGACTCGTCGCAGGTGATCGCCGAGACAGACCCGCCGCAGACGTACCCGGACGGCCTTCAGCTCTTTCGCGTTCCTGGCGGTGGTGCCGATCTCGAGCTGCTCGCCGAAGGCGGCGAAGCCAATCTCGACGACCCGACCATCCTGGGTGGCATCGTACGCGACGTGTTCGCGGCATTTCCAGCGCAGCGGCGAGGCCTCATCTTGTGGGATCACGGCGGCGCGTGGGAGGGTGGCTTTGGCAGTGACTCGCAGAACGGCACCCTGCAAGGAGCCCGTATGGGCGCCGAGGTGGCGGCGGCTACGATTGCGTCCGGCCTGGCTGCGGCAGGCATCACCGAGGACCCGCCGCTCGAATTCTTGTCGTTCGACACCTGCCTGATGGCGGGGGCCGAGATCGCGTATCCATTTAGAGACCTCGCGGCGGTGTACCTCGCCGACGCTGAAATTGACTACGGTCCGGGCTGGAACTACCGTCAAACGCTCTCGCACTTCGCTGCCAACGCGAACGCACCGATGGCGGAGCTAGCCGTCGCGGAGGTGGGCTTCTGGGACGAGCATCACGCGACCGCGTCACCGAACGACACGCTGCTCCGCTCGCACGTCGCGCTCGATCTCACGGGCATGGACGCGTTCGCGGCGTCGGCGTCGGAGCTCACCCGCAGCCTGATCGAGAGCCCGAGCTTTGATCCCATCGAGCTCGGTCGCAGCTCGTTCTTTTCCCTGGCCCCCTACTTCAGCCAGTTCGAAAACGCGGGCAGCCAGTCGCCGGGGCTGCGCGATATCGGGCAGCTCCTGAGTTTTCTCGGCGGCTCCACGAGCGATCCTGCGGTGGCGCAGGCGGCTCGAAACGCACGCCAGGTGCTGGATCAGCTGGTGCTCGCGCGTTCGCAAGGCGCGCTGCGCGAAGCCGGAGCACAAGCGGGCTTACACGTGGAGCAAACCCTGGGCAGCTTGCTCACCCAGGAGCGGCTCGATCAATACGGTGGGCTCGCGTCTGCCTGGGTCGGCGCGTCTCAATGGGATCAGATACTGCTGCTCGCCGCGCTGAATGCGGATGCCGAGCCGCCGGTCTTCGAACACGCGGTGGTCAATGCCGAGGCGGCGAGCCGCCTGGCCCCGCCCACCTTGCAGCTACTCACCCAAGATCCCACCGCCGCCAAAGCCGAGGTGTACGTGGCGGCGAACGCCGGACCGAACACCATCGTGCTGCTCGGTTTGGTGGGCACGGGTTTGATCGGGGCCGGCGACGTCCATGAGTTTGCCTGGAACGGTAGCGTCGTCAGCTTTGCCGATGGGCAAGTCGGCATGCTCGATGTCTGGCTCGACGTGGGAGACAACGTGGGCGAACCCGTGTTGATGATCCCCGGCGCGCTCGACGGAGTCGGTGAGGAGCCGCTCGTCACCTATCTGGTGTTCGGCGCGTCGGAATCGGTGGCGAGCGTAGCGGTGGTGGCAGTCGGTGAAGTGATGAGTACGCTGGGCACGGCTGAAATCGCCAGCGCATTTCCCGGCGCGACGTTTACACCCATCAACGCCGGCATCGATCTGACGACCGGCGGCTCGAGCTTGCTGCTGGGCAACCCCATGCCGATCCCCGAGGCGGGGTTTCCTCTCACGGCGCAGTATTTGCCGGCAGGCAGCTACGCTCTATTCACGACCGTCACGGATGTCTGGGGCAGCGAGGCCACCGACTTCGATGTCTTGACGCTCACTGAACCGCTGGGCCAGTGAGCGTGGCCGCGCGCCTTGCCGCCTCTATGCGATCCGTCGTGAAGGTTGCGCTCGCCCTGTCGCTCGGGGCGGCTCTGCTGATCGGTCGGGCTGCCTGCACATCGGCGCCGCCCGCGCAGGCGCCTGTTGCGGTGGGTGCCGCGTCGCCGGTGGGCGCCGAGCCAGAGCGCGCACAGGGGGATGGGGCGGAGCCTCCGGATCCCGAACAGAGCGCGAGTCGTCCAGATGCTGGCCGAACAGGGCCGCGCGCGAAGCCTTCGGATGCACAGGATGCGCCTCTGGGCGGCGCACCGGGCAAGACAGCGTCCGCGTCAGGCAGCGGCGTCGCGGGTCTTTTGTCGCGCTCGGATCCGCGCGCTTTGGCCCTGTTGTCGAGCGTCGAGCGCGAGTTGCATCGCGATCCGCCCGCTCAGGTGCATGAGTTGATCGCCCGTTATCGGGGCGGCGCCGGGCGCGACCAATTACGCGCTTACGTGCGCGAGGACTTTCCAGACGACCTGCCGCTGCGAGTGCTCGGGTTGCGCTGGATCGACAGCGCGTTCCCCGATCCGGCGCGGCCTGAGACTGAGCCTAAACCACCCGCAACGGGCTCTCCTCCCCGTTGGATCGAGCCGATCCAAAAGCGTTGACACCCGCCGTCACAGGGTGGCCGCGCCGAAGGTATCGCAGGCGCTCGATTTGCCGTCGGCAAAACCGCGCTGAAACCAGCGGCGACGCTGTGCCGAAGTGCCGTGCGTGAAGCTTTCAGGTCGCACCACGCCGGTGGCTTGCCGTTGCAGCGCATCATCGCCGATCTTGCTGGCCGCGTTCAGCGCTTCCTCTAGGTCCCCGGTTTCGAGTAGCTCGCGCCGCTCGGTGCCGTGCGCCCACACACCGGCAAAACAGTCCGCTTGCAGCTCGAGGCGAACCAACAGCCCGGACTCGCCGGCCTGGTCCCGGCGCGAGGCGGAGTGCACGCGCTGATCATGGCCGAGCAAGTGCTGGACGTGATGGCCCACCTCGTGCGCGATCACGTAGGCTTGCGCGAAGTCGCCCGGCGCGCCGAGGCTGCGCTTGAGGTCCTCGTAGAAGGACAGATCGATATAGACTTGGCGATCGGCAGGGCAATAGAAAGGGCCCATGGCGGCCTCGCCGAGCCCGCACTGCGAGTTTGTGCGTTCGCGAAATAGCACCATGCGAGCCTTTTCGTAGGCGACCCCACGCTCTCTGAATTCGCGTGTCCACGTGCTCTGCGCGTCATCAAATACGAACGAGACGAAGTCGGCTGGCTCAGCTGCCAGATCCGCCGCACCGCGCGCCGAGGCGCCGCTCGGCGAGCTCTCCCCTGCGGGGCCGAGCGACAGCCCGCCGCCGAAGTAGAGCAACGCCGCGCCAACCAGCACTCCGGGTAACCCGAAGCGACGGAACAATGCCCCGAGCAGATTGACTCCCCCTCCGCCTAACCCGCCGCCACCGCGCGCTACGGGATCGGCTCGTCGATCGTCGACATCGCTGCTCTTGTAGCCCCGGGTGAAGCGCATGCTGCTGAGTATGCCGGCGGGGATCCCGGACGCCCAAAGATTTCGCCGTAGGCCCGGCCGGCTGACAGACGCTGTGGAACAGCGCGTGCCAGCCCCGACAATCATCGAAACGCGCACGACGCCGAAGTTGCCGCCGTTTCTCGCCGCGACTGGGGCATCTTGCGACCTGGATGGTGTTAGAGTCGCGCAGGTCGTGGCAAACCTCCTGGTGGTAGACGATGACGGGCACATCCGGGAGGTGATGCGATTTGCCCTGACGAAGGCGGGCCATGAGGTGATGGAAGCGGCCGACGGAGACAGCGCCTTCGAGCTGTTTTCGCGGCACCCCTTCGATCTGTTGGTGCTCGACATCGTGATGCCTGAGCAGGACGGGCTGGAGTTGTGCCGGAAGATTCGCCGGCAGAGCGCCGTGCCGATCATCTTCGTCTCCAGCCGAGATGAGGAGCTGGATCGTGTGCTGGGCCTCGAGCTCGGTGGCGACGACTACCTCACCAAACCGTTCAGTCCGCGCGAGCTCGCGGCGCGCGTGTCCGCGATCTTGCGCCGCGCCCGGGGCAGGCCGAGCGATCCCGATGCAGATCGAAGCCCTGCGCGGGCGGAGCTGCTACGCCACGCCGGCGTCGCTCTCGATCTGGTGCGCCACACCTGCACGGTGGCCGATAGCGAGATCGTCTTGACGGTCACGGAGTTTGCGTTGCTCGGCGTGCTCTTGGCAGCGCCCGGGCGCGTATTTTCGCGCCAGCAGCTGGTCGAAGGGGCGTATGGCGTCGGCCACTACATTACCGATCGCACGGTGGATAGCCACATCCGGCGGTTGCGGCAGAAGCTGTCGGATC